>DASUJK010000162.1:0-14289 GCA_036279295.1 Pseudonocardiaceae bacterium
TCCGTGCGGATGCGATCGCCACGCTGCTGGTCGCCGCGCTGATGATCAAGGCAGGCGTCGGGCTGGTTCGGGAGTCCGGCCGGGTGGTGCTGGAAGCCGCACCTCGGGGCATCGACCCGGCGACGGTCCGCACGGCGATCGTGGACCTGGCCGGCGTGCTGGGTGTGCACGAGCTGCACGTCTGGGAAGTCACGTCCGGTTTCCCAGCGCTGTCGGCACACGTGCTGGTCGACGGGCACAGCGACTGCCACGAACGTCGAGTCGAACTGGAGCACCTGCTGGCCGACCGGTTCGACATCCGGCACACCACGCTCCAGGTCGATCACCTGCGGGTCGGCAACGGCGCCGACCAGCACATGGACGACCGGGGCTGCCCGTCAGCGAGCTAGGTTGCCATAGCTGGGCGGCAGGCCGGGTTTTGTGACAGGTGCCGATGCGCCCCCCTCGGGCGCACCGGCCACCCATCGAGCACCGCGATCGGGTCAGCGGCATCGTCACCGCTGGGGTCGGTCGACGCCATCGACGTGGACAACATCGCGATTGTGGAATCGTACCGCTCTTGATCGCCCCCACCGCACGGTTCGGGCGAATAACGATCGAACACCGGCGACCAGCGCGTATCAAATACGCAACCACATATCCGATCCATGCCAGTTTCGATTGAACCGCGCCTGTAATCACGCAATAACCAGTAGTGAGGAGAGCCATCAGGACGACAAACCAATTGAATAGTGAATTACCTGGCGCGATAGCACGCGACCGACACACCGGCCACCCGCTCCAGGCCACGCAGCCATGCCAACAGCACCGAACCGGGCAACTCGCCCAGCCAGATGCCGACCCGGCAGTCGGGCTGTCGATCGGCGCGGCAGCCTGACTGTAGGGCGACTCGGCAGCCTGGCCGTGGGGTCGGCTCGGCGCTGCTGGCAGCCACCCGCAGCCTGTCGACTGCCACTGCCACCGACTGCCGACGCTGACCGCGACCGACGGCCGTCGATACCCGGCGAAGCCGGCTGCCGGTCCGCCGCAAAGCCGTCGGTCTACGGGCGGCGGTGGATTGGCGGTCACCGCGCCCCGGGCCGGCCGACCCGCGGCAGCAGACCTCGGTCGGCGACGCCGACGGATTGGGCCATCGGATGGGTGGCGGGTGTGCGGTGGCTGGGCCGTCACTGACCGCGTGGCTACTGCCGCCTGCCTCCTCTGAGTGCGGGTTAGTTCGGTGATGCGGTTCGGACCAATTGGCGCAACTGGTCGAACAGCTCTGCCCTGCTGGTCGAGCCGAGCTTCTGGCGCATCCGGGCCACGTGGTGCTCGACCGTCTTGGCCGAGATGAACAGCCGGTCGCCTACCTGCTTGTAGGTGAGCCCGGCGAGCACCAGTGCCGCCACCTCGCGTTCGCGGTCGCTCAGCACGCCGCTCGCATCGCCACCCGTTGGCTGCGCGTGCCCGGCCCTGGCCTGCGGTCGGGCCGGTGGTGCCGCAGCAACTGGCGGACCGGCCGGTGGGGCCACCGCCGGCTTGACCGGCCGGCCCTGTAGTACCCTGGCGCAGTTCAACAGGCTGACCATCGCCTTCCGGTCCGACGTCCGGATCGCCGCCTGCCCCGCCAGCCGGGCGCCGTCCCAGCAGAGCCCGGCGTCGTGCAGCCCACGCGCTGCCGGCTCCACCCTGGCCGCGTCGATATGTCCGGCCACCACTGCCAACCAGCACGTAGCGGCCTCGGCCAGGACCGCGCAATAGGCACAGTGGCCCGCGTTGGCGTTCAACACCGCCGCGTGGTCGCGCGCGGCCGCGGGCTGCTCGGCGATGATCGCCGCGTGCAGGCAACTCCAGTGCAGCGCCGTCGACCACAGCGGCGGATCACCGAGCGCCGCCAGCAGCCGCCGCGCCTCGTCCAGGTGTGGCCGCAGCCTGGCCTGGTCCCGCAGCCTGGCCGCCGCCACCGCGAACTCGCCCAACGGCAACACCGTGAACAGGTCCACCGGGTGCCGCATCACCGCCTCGCACGCCTGACTCCACGTGCGCCGCAACGTCGCCAGGTCACTGTTCCGCCGCGCTATCCCCACCTCCAACGCCACCGCGAACAGCCAGTCCCTCGGCTCCAGGACCCGCACGCCCCTGGTCGCGGCCACCAGCTGCTCCCTGGCCACCGTCAACCGTCCGCGCGCCATCGCGATCCACCCGAGCAGCAACCTGTGCCGCGCCGCCAGCAGCGGTCCGCCCAGGCTGGCAGCAGCTGCCCGCTCCAGCACCGACTCGGCCAACGCCAGCTCGCCGCCGTGCAACCCGACCAACGCCGCCAGCGCTGCCGGGCTGTCCGGCAGCAGCAGCGCCTGCCCGGCCGGTTCCAGCAGCGCCGACGCCCGGACCAACTGGGACAAC
This sequence comes from Pseudonocardiaceae bacterium, assembly GCA_036279295.1. Classification (GTDB taxonomy): domain Bacteria; phylum Actinomycetota; class Actinomycetes; order Mycobacteriales; family Pseudonocardiaceae; genus DATEPR01. The sequence goes on from DASUJK010000162.1 coordinate 2,383, forward strand.
GCCGTCGTCGTCGAACCGGTCACCGACTCCCGAACACCGTCGGCCATCAGCGTCGCCGCGCCGGCCAGCAAGGTCGGCGGTCCACCAGTTGCCGGCGCAGCCGGCAACTGGTCCAACTCGGCCAACTGGCCCGTGCCGATCAACCCGATCGTCGCGAAGGACGCGGGAAAACCCTGGCCGGCCCACCTGTACAACTCCGCGCTGCGGCCCAACTGGCCACGATGCGCCAACGCCGCCGCGGCCACCTCCGCCGCTTCGGCCCGATGCGGTGCACCTTCAGTCGAAATCGTCTGATCGGCCAGGCGCAGCGCTCGGTCCAGGTCACCGGACCTGGCAGCGGCCCGCGCCCAACCCGCGGCCAGCGTGGTCACCGGTGTGCCCGCGGTCAACGCGGCGGTGAACATCTTCGCCGCCAGCGCAGGCTGTGCGGCCATCGCCTCGGTGGCCGCCGTCTCGAACACCGCCGCCACACCGGCGCCACCGACCCCGGTACCGAGCAGCGACCGAGCCAGGTCGAGCACCGGGCCACCCCGGTCCCGCTGTAACTCGGCCAACCGCTGCCGGACACCGATCCGCCGCTCCGCCGGCACCAGCACGCCGACCGCTCGCCGCGCGATCGGGAGCAGCGCACCATCGGCCCCGAGCAGCCCGGTCGCCCGCGCGGCCTCCATCACGTCCCGGACCCCGTCGGCGGCGCGGCCCAGCAGCGCGGCCAGCAGCTCGCCGTGTCGGCCGACACCCGCCTCGACCGCCAGCAGATAGGTCTCCACCTCCTGGTCGAGCCGGTCCAGGTCCGGTCGCAACGCGGCCAGTACCGACCTGGGCAGTTGCGGTTCCTGCTGCTCCGCCCAGCCGGCGCCGACCACCAGCTCGGCCGCCACGTGTGTCACGAAGCCCGGCACACCACCGGTCTGGGCGTAGACGAAGTCCACCACGTCGGCACTGAGCGGCATCGGCACCTGGTCGGCGAGAAAACCGGCCACGTGGTCCCGATGCCATGGCCCGAGCGGCAACTGCGGCCCCACCCGACCGAGCAGGTCGACCAGGGTGGCCAGTTCGGCCGACCTCGGCCACGGCCGGTAGGCGACCACCATCCGTACCGCGCCGCCGACGGCGAGTGCCGCGAGGTCACGCAGTTGGGTGGCGCCGAGCTGGTGGGCATCGTCGACGAGCAGCACGGCGGGATCGGCGGCGCCGGGACCGAGGCACGCGCCGCCTTCCTCGACCGGCAGGTCAGCCGGGCCGAGTACCCGGATGCCGGCCGCGGCACAGCTGCTGGCCAGTTCCGCGAGCACCGTGGTCTTGCCGTAGCCGCCCGGCGCCGGCATGGCGACCGTCACCGGGGCGAGCGGATCGGCGTCGACCATCTCCAGGAACCGCTGAGTCGGACCGTCCAGGATGAGCCGGGAACTGATCACTGTCTGCTGAGTCAACGGCTGTCCTTGCTGTGGGGGTGGGGAGCTGGCAGGGAACACAAAGCTCAGTTGCCCGGCGCCGACTGGTTGGCGGTCTGCTGGGTGGGGCCGATGTGCAGCGGACTGGTCGGTGACGAGTGGCCGGAGCCGGACTCAAGGACGAACGTGAGCACGATGCCCACCGCGGCCACCGCGATCGTGCTCACGGTCAGGGTCGCCGGCCGGACGCCGGCCAGCAGGCGTCGCACCAACGGTGGTTCCGGCAGCTCGATGGGTAGGACGTCGACCGGTGGCCGGGCCGGTGGCTCGACGCCGAACTCGGTGTCCACGTCGTCCGGGTCGAGCGCCCGCTCCCCCGCGTACCTGGCGATGGCGGAAACCTGGATGACCTCGGTCAGCTCCAGGCCGTCCCGCACGACCGGCACCGGCACGGCGGCCCGTTCCGGCCCGGTCAGCGACCTGCGGGCCGCGACGGCCGCGCCTGCCGCTACGGCGCCGTCCGGCTCCGGGGCCACGACCACCCGGGCCGCGATCCGGCCCCGCACCAGCTCGGCGACCAGCGGCACCCGGACCGAACCGCCTGCCAGGACCACAGCGGACAGGTCGGTGGCCACCACACCGGCCGCCCGCAGGGTGCGCGGCACGAGATCGGCGCCCGCCGCGACGGCCGGTCGGATGACCCGTTCGAAGTCCGTCCTGGTCACCCGCACGTCGGCTGGCGCGTCCGGCAATCGCACCGGCACGATCACCTCGACCTCGGTGGACAGCAGTTCCTTGGCCCCGGTGCACATGCCGCGCAGCCGCGCCATCGCCAGCCACGCCTGCGGATCGCCGGGGTCGAGATCGTCCAGCGCCCGGCCCAGTTGGCCACGCACGCACTCGACGATCGCGTCGTCGAAGTGCCCACCGCCGACCGCTTCTGCGCCCTCGGCGTCGGCGAGCAGTTCGAACGTGCCGACCCCGGTCCTGCGCACGACGGCGGCCTCGGCGGCGCCGGCACCCAGTCCGTAGGTGGCCAGTGTGTCGCCGGGATCGAGCGGCTCGCCGACGTAGCCCTCGGCCAGCGCGATCGGCTCGGCCAGCAGTGTCACGTCGGGCAGCCCCTGGCGGGACAGTTCGTGGTGCAGCAGTGCCCTGCGGTGCCCGCCCCAGTTGGCCGGGTGGGTCACCACCACAGCTGTGGCTGGCCCGCCCTCCTGCTCGGCCGCCCGGTCGGTGACCCACCTGACCAGCACGGCCGTCAGTTCCTGCGCCGTGCACGGGGTGCCACCGAGCACCAGCGGCACGTCGTCGCCGATCCGGCTGGGGAACGCCCTGGCGATCCGGGTGGGGTCGGCGCTCGCGTGCTGCTCGGCCTCGTCACCGACGGCCGCCGATCGGTCGGCGGCCAGGTAGACGACGGTGGGGGCGGCCGGATGGCGGGTACCGAGCGGAACGGGCACCGGGTCGGACCAGCCTGCCGCGGTGTCCCGGCAGACCGCCGCCCTGGTGCGACTGGTGCCAACGTCGATCCCGAGGACGTATGGCATACAGGCGCTACCTCACCTTCGGCTGACGAGTTGGTGGCGTTACCTACTCAACGGGTATCCCCCGAGAAGGTGACGCCTTGCTCACCTGTTCGTACCAAAGGTGACCATTGAAACCAACCCGCGAGTAGGTAGCGGCCCCCTAATCCCCTAATGAGCGACGCTCCGTTACCCCATGGGGGGATCGATCGAGACCGGGAGTCATCCCCGATGCTCGCCGGACGATCCGGGCATAGCTTCAGCAGCATTACGAAGCACCACCCGTGAGGAGACTTCTTGATGGAGCAAGCCGACCAGACGCTGCACGACTTCGTGCTCAACCTGCTCAGTGACGCGCAGGCTGCTGCCGCGTTCGAACAGGACCCGGCGGCCGTACTGGACCACGCCGGACTGAGCGACATCAGCGCGGCGGACGTCCAGGAGGTCATCCCGCTGGTGATCGACTACGTGCCGACCCACGCCCAGGCCCTGGACGCCGTCCTGGGCCAGCTGCCGCTCGACTCGGTGGACACCGGTCAGCTCGGTGCCATCCAGCAGCTGCAGTTCGTCACCCAGGCACTGGGCGGCATTCCGCCGGTGACCGAGACCGGCGCCATCGGCGGCCTGGCCAGCGGTGCGCTCGAACTCGGCAACGACGGCCAGGGCGCCATGTCCGGCCTCGGTGTGCTGAACACCCCGCTGGGTGGCATCACCACCGGCATGAGCGGCGACCTCGAACACGGCCTGACGACCGCGACCTGGGACCACGGCGTGACCGGCAGCGGCTCGGGCAACTTCACGCTGCCCGGCCTGGACTCCCTGCCCGGTCTCGGTGGCGGCCTGCCCAGCGGTTTCTCATCGGTCAGCGACGTGACCGACACGCTGGACGGCCACACCAGCCCGCTGGGCAACTCGACCAGCGCGGCCGCCAACCTGCTCAGCGGCGCCGCCGACCTGACCGCGGGCGCCCTGGCCAACCCGGCCGCCGTGGCCGGCGTGCTGAACGACCCGGCCGGCGCGATCACCGGTCTGACCGGTACCGCCGACTCGTTCGCCATGATGGGCTCGCAGGCCCTGCCGGCACCGGCCAACGAGGTTGTCGGCCAGGTCGTGCAGACCGCGGGCTCGGCCACCTCGGGTGTGGTGGGCAACGCGATGTCCACCGTGCAGAACGGTCCGCTCGGCAACCTGACCAGCCACCTGCCGGTGGCGGACGCGACGCACGGGCTGAGCTCGGTGCAGGGCGTTGTCGACCAGGTCACCGGTGGGCTGACCGGCCAGCTGGGTACGGGCGCGCTGAGCTCGGTCACCGGCGGCCTGGACGCGGGCAGCGCGACGCACGCCGTGCAGTCGACGGTGTCGTCGGTGCAGAGCACCGTGACCGACACCGTGCACAGCACGGTCAGCGACACCGTGGGCAGCGTCGCTTCGCACAGCGCTGTGTCCGACGTCACCAGCACCACCGGCGCCGGCAGCCTGCTCGGTTCGGCCGACCACACCGACGTGGTTGGCGACCTGGGTCATGTCACGAACGACCTGCACCTGCCGTCGCTGTTCTGATGTCGCTCTTGATGACCTTCGCTCAGTGAGCGATGCGCGGGGCTGGGCCTGTCTTGCCGTGGACAGGCCCAGCCCCTATTTCGCCCTAAAGGGCGCACACGGCACACTTGATCGGGTGAACGCACCGCCGTGGCTCACTGTTCTCGACGACACGATCACCGCCTGTAACACGCACCGTCGGCCGGACCTCGCTCACCGGCTGCAGCGCACGCGCGGTCGGCTGCTCGCCCCGCAGCTGCGGGTGCTCGTGCTCGGCATGCTCAACCAGGGTAAGAGCCAGCTGATCAACGCGCTGGTCAACGCGCCGATCTGCGCCGTGGGTGACGACCTGACCACGACAGCGCCGACCGTCGTGCAGCACGCCGACTCGCCGTCCGCGTCTCTGGTCACCGAGCCAGGGGCCGGTGACCGGAGAGTGCTCGCCGGCCAGGCCGAGCGGGTCGCGGTGCCGATCGACGAGGTGAGCCGCCAGGTCAGCCGTCGGGCGGGTGGACAGGACGGCCACGTCGTCCGGGCCGAGATCGGCATTCCGCGCAAGCTGCGGGCCACCGGTCTCGTCCTGATCGACACGCCACCGGTCGGCATCGACACGAAGGCCACGCTGGCTGCCGCCGAGCAGGCCGACGCGGTGGTGTTCGCGTCGTCGGCCACGGCCGAACTGTCCTCGGCGGAACTGGAACTGCTCGGCCGGATCAGTGCCGCGTGCCCGAACATTCTGATCGCGCTGACCAAGATCGACCTGGTGCCGAGGTGGCGGCAGGTGGCCGAGCGGAACATGGCGCTGTTGACCGACGCGCGGGTGCCGGCCAGGCAGATCCCGATCTCGGCGGCGCTGCGGATGGCCGCGGCCCAGCACGGTGACACGACGATCAACGCGGAGTCCGGCTTTCCCGATCTGATCGCGTGCCTGCGCCGGCAGGTGACGGCGAAGTCCGCCGAGGTCGCGCCGAGGACGGTCGGTGTCGCGTGCGGACAGGCGGTCACCGTGCTGGCCGCCGAGCTGCGCACGGCGATCGCGACCCCGCTGGTGACCAGGACACCGGACGTGGAGGCCCAGCTGGCCGACGCCCAGCGCGCGATGGACGAGCTGCGCAGGCGGACCGGCCGGTGCCAGACCGTGCTGGCCGACCGGATGGCCGACGTGGTGTCCGATGTGGAGCACGACCTGCGGGACCGCACCCGCCGGATCCTGCGTGAGGTGGACCGGATCTTCGACGACGCCGACCCGAGGGCCATGTGGGACTCGTTCGAAGGTTGGTTACGGGACAGCCTTGACAAGACGGCCGAGATGAACCTCGGTTGGCTGATCGAGCGGTGCCAGTGGGTGGCCGACCGGGTGATCGCGAGCTTCCCGAGTGACCGGGAGGACGCCCCGGCCGACGCGCTGCTGGCCGGCACCACGGACCCGGTGGCGGCGGTCGGCGATCTGGACGACCCGAGGCTGGACCCGTTCGGCGCCGGGCAGAAGCTGTTCACCGGCCTGCGCGGGTCCTACGGCGGCGTGCTGATGTTCGGGCTGATGACCAGCCTTGCCGGGCTGCCGCTGATCAACCCGATCTCGCTCGGCGCGGGTGCCGCGTTCGGCGGCAAGACGATCAAGGACGAGAGCGACGCGCGGCTCAAACGCAGGCAGGCCGCGGCCAAGGCGACCGCCCAGCGACACATCGACGACTTCTTCCTGGCCTGTGGCAAGGAATCGAAGGATCTGACCCGGCAGGTGCAGCGCGTGCTGCGGGACCACATCAGCGAACGGGCCGACGACATGGCAGGCCGGATCGCGGAGAGCAGCAGGGTGGCTCGGCAGACCGCGGTCGCGGCGGCGGCCGAGCGGGAGCAGCACCGGCAGACGCTCACCGGGCAGTTGCAGGTGCTGGCCGAGCTGCACCAGCGGGCTGTGGTGCTGGCCGGGCAACGGCTGGCGGCGCCCGAACCGGCGGGTCTGGAACTGTCCGCGTGACCGGAACGCCGAGCCTGGCGGACACGGCGTGGCACCTGCTCACGTCGGCGGCCGAGCTCTACCGGGACAGCCCGCGTGCGTCGCGGTGGCTGGTCGGCTGCCTGGAGCGGCTGGCAGACCCGCTGCGCATCGCGGTTGCCGGCGACCAGGGTGTTGGCAAGTCCACGCTGGTCAACGGGCTGGCCGGGGAGCAGATCGCGCCGATCGAGGTGGGTGCCGGGACGAGTGTGTTCGCCTGGTACCGGGACGGCGCCGAGCCGGCCGCCGCGGTGTGCCAACCGGGTGCGCCCGCCGTCGGGGTGCCGGTGGCCAGGCGGGACCGGCAGCTGCACATCGACCTGAGCCAGTGGCAGCCAGAACACGTGGAGCGGGTGCTGGTCGACTGGCCCGCTCGTGGCCTGCGGGAGATGACGTTGATCGACACGCCGGCCGGTACCGGTGCGGACTGGCTGGCCGGGCAGGTCGACGCCATCGTCTACGCGACCCGCGAGCCTGCCGACGCCGATCTCGCGCTGCTGCGGTCGGCGCAGGACTCCGCCGGTGGACCGGTCACCACGATCCTGGCGCTGACCAGGGCGGACGAGCTGGGTGCCGGCCGGATCGACGCGTTGTCCTCTGCCAAGCAGATCGCCCGCCGCCGTAGGTCCGATCCTGCCGTGCACGCGGTGTGCCAGAACGTGATCGCGGTGGCTGGGCTGCTCGGCCAGGCGGGCCGGACGCTGCGGGACGACGAGTTCGTCGCGCTGCGCGCGTTGGCCGGCGTACCGAGGGCCGATCTGGACGCGTACCTCCTGTCGGCGGACCGGTTCGTCGGCGGCGACCTGCCGGTGCGGTTGAGCAGCGAGGCCAGGGTGGCACTGCTGGACCGCTTCGGGGTGTTCGGCATCCGGCTGGCCAGCACGCTGATCCGCCGGGGCGCCGACACCCAGTCCGCATTGGCCGGCCAGTTGGTGCAGCGCAGCGGGCTGTCCGAGCTGCGGGAGTCGATCGGCTCGTTCTTCTCCGACCGCGCGGAGGTGCTCAAGGCGCGGTCCGCGCTCACCGGGCTGGGCCTGGTGCTGCGGGCCGAGCCGAGGCCACCGGCCGGGCGGCTCGCGGCCGCGGCCGAACGGGCGGTGGCCGGCACCCACGACTTCGCAGAACTCCGGTTGCTGGCCGGCCTGCGGGCGGGCCGGATCACCTTGCCCGGCACGTTGGCCGACCCGGCCGAACGGCTGGTCGGCGGCCTGGGCACCTCGGTCGCGGAACGGCTCGGGCTACCGGCCGAGACCGAACCCGACGAGCTGCGCAACGCCGTCTACGACGAACTCGGCCAATGGCGGGCGCAAGCCGAAAGCCCGCTGCTCGGCGCGGCCCAACGAGCCGCAGCCCGCACTGTGGTGCGCAGCTGCGAGGGCCTGCTCGCCGACCTCGCGCCGGCCTACCGCTGAGGATCGGTCCTCCTTGCCGAACCTGGCGATCGCGACGCCCTGCAGCGCGGCGACCGTCGCACCGCTGAGGCACTTGCCGATCACGATGGAGCTGCGGCGGACCGGGCGACGAGCATTTCGCGCAGGAAGCCGAACTCCCGGTCCCACACGATCGACGCCGCCGAGAACAACGCGGTGAACAGCAGCGACATATCGAGAATGTCCGGATACGGGAACGTCCTGATGTTGACGCCGTGGGTGCTGCCCGACGTCAGCGCGGACAGCCCGGTGCCCAGCACGAACAGGAACGCGAACGGCTGGATGAGCGAGGTGACCATGCGCAGCCGGTCGTCGAAGAACCGGATCAGGTCCCGCTGCCACACGATCTTGATCGCACGCAGCTCACCGGCAATACCCCGCGCGGGTACGCGGACCGCGACCACCGGGGTCACGTCGAGTTGGGTAGCCATCATCGCCTCCGCATCCGGGCCATCGGGCTGCTGGCCAGTCGCTCGCTACCGGTCGCCTCGGCCTCGCGAATCGCCGTGCCGGTGTAGGACATGAACACGTCGGTCAGCGACGGCCGGGCGACGCTGACCGACAGGATCAACACGTCGAGTTCGGCGAACAGCACGAACCGCTCGCCACCGGGCACGGCCAGCAGCACGGAACCCTCCTTGATGGTCGCCTCGATGCCGAACCGGTCCCGCAGTTCGACGACGGCCTGCGCGTTGTCCATGGTGTCCACCCGGACGGTGTCCTTGCCGACGCTGGCCGTCAGCGCGGACGGTGTGTCCAGGGCGATGATCTGGCCGCGGTCCATGATCGCGATCCGGTACATGGAGGTCCACCGGCAACTCGGCCTCGGCGCGTCACCGCAGGATGCGGTGGCCTTGGCCCGGCCGTTCGTCGCGCGGGTGTTCGACCTGCTCGAACACGGTCTGGCCGACTACCCGGCCTGACTCAGTTGGCGACCAGCGGCTCGTCGCCGATCGTCGGGTGCGCCTCGGTGGCCAGCCTCCCCCGGTGTACCCGCCGGACCACGAAACTGGACACCAGGCCGAGCACGACGGCGACACCGAGCGACACCAGCAGCCCGGCCAGTGGCTGGCCGGTGATCGCGCCACCGAGATAGCCGATCAGCGCCACGTATGTGGACCACAGCGTCGAGCCGAACACCGACGCCGGGGTGAACCTGCGCAGCCGCCAGCGCAGCGTGCCGGTGAGCAGCGCTCCGATCGTGCCGCCGGCCGGCAGCCAGCGGCCAACCACCAGGACCGCCGAGCCCCACCTGGTCACCCGGGCACTCAGCCAGTCCTGCGCCGCGACCGCCGAGGGCCTGCTGGCCAGCCGCCGCATCACGCGCACCCCCGCGATCCGGCCCACCGCGTACAGGAAGTGGTCGGACAGGGAACACGCGATCGCGGCGGTGACGATGACCTCGACCAGGGACAACCTGCCGGATGCCGCGAACACGCCCATGCCGACGAGTACCGGTTCGGTCGGCGCCAACGGGATGAGGCCGACCAGGAACAACGTCAGGAGGGCCGTGACGGTGCTGCTCACATCAGTGCGGACGTCTCGGCGGGCTGGATTACTCCCCAGATTCGCCATCTGAGCAAACTCGAAGGAGATCGTCACCGGGGAGTTACCCGGGGAGTCACTTCGTGGACCCGGCCAGCACCCCCTGCACGAAGAACCGCTGGAAGCCGAAGAACACGGCCAACGGGATGAGCATCGACACGAACGAGCCGGTGGCCAGCACGTCGACGTTGGTGCCGAACGCCCGCAGCTGGGACTGGAGTGCCACGGTGATCGGCTGGGACGACGGGTCGGCGAACACCAGCGCCACCAGCAGGTCGTTCCACACCCACAGGAACTGGAAGATGGCCAGCGACGCGATGGCCGGCAGCCCGATCGGCAGTACCACCTTGCGGAAGATCCGCCATTCCCGGGCACCGTCCATCCGGGCCGCTTCCAGGAGGTCGGCGGGAATACCGGCGAAGAAGTTGCGCAGCAGGAACACCGCGAACGGCAGGCCGAACGCGACGTGGAACAGCACGACGCCGAGCAGTGAGCCGAAGATGCCCAGCGTGCCGTAGAGCTTGGCCATCGGGATCAGCGCGACCTGGATCGGCACCACGAGCAGGCCGACGATGGTCACCATCAGCCAGTCCTGGCCGGGGAACCGCATCCAGGCCAGCGCGTACGCGGCGAGCGCGCCGATGGCGATCACCAGCGCCGTCGCCGGCACCGAGATGAACACCGTGTTCAGCAGCGAGTGCATGACGGTGGAGTTGTCCACCAGGTCCCGGTAGTTGGTCAGGGTGAGCTGGGCGGGCGCGGTGAAGATCTTCCACCAGCCGGAACTGGCGTTGTCCACCTCGCCGCGGACCGACGACGCCAGCAGGCCGAAGATCGGCACCAGCCACAGCAGCGCGACCAGTATCAGCAGGAACCGGACGAAACCGTTGCCGAGCAGGCCGACCGCCTTGGTCAGCACGCCACGTTTGGGCGCACCGGACACGCCTGCGACCAGGAATTCGGCATTGGCGGTGGTCATCAGCGCTCCCTCCGGAACCGTCGGATGTTGAACAACATGGCCGGCATGACGACGAGGAACAGGATCACGCCGATGGCGCTGCCCTGGCCGAGATCGCCGCCGCTGCCCGGACCGAACGCGACCTGCCACATCTGGAGTGCCAGCACGTTCGCGTCGGCCTGGGTGGACCCGGGCGGGATGACGAACACCAGGTCGAACACCTTCAGCACGTTGATGATCAGCGTGACGAGCACCACGAGCAGCACCGGGCCGAGCAGCGGCACGGTGACCCTGCGGAACACCTGCCACTCGGTGGCACCGTCCACCCGGGCCGCTTCCAGGGCGTCCCTCGGGATGGCGGCCAGGCCGGCCGCGATGAACGTCATCGCGAAACCGGTAGTGATCCACACCCACGCCGAGATGATCACCGGGGTGACCAGGCTCGGCCCGAGCCAGGTCAGGCCGTTGAACGGCTGCGCGAAGTCGTGCGCCGGCATCCGGATCCGATAGGCGCCCGGCCCGAGGTCGGGCAGCGTGAACCCGCCGTCGTCACCGGTGGTCGTGGTGGCGACCACGTCGCCGCCGCGCAGCGCCTGCACGGTGATCCCGGGCATGCCGCGTTTGCCGTGCCCGAGCGTGCCGGGCTTGCTGCCCAGCGCCACGTCCAGCCAGACCACACCGGACACCGAGCCGGGGCTGGCGTGCACCGGGGTCGCCGTGACGGCCCTGGCCGGCAGACTGCCCGGTGCCTCGCCGACCATCGGCAGTTCCACCACGTCACCGGGCCGGTAGGCGCGACTCGTGGTGAAACCGTCCGATGTGGACGCCGTGCCGGCGGTGGGCCTCGGGTTGACACCCGGGTACTCCGACGGCGCGGCGAAGATGTCGTGCACGCTCACCGTGACCGCGTTGGCCAGGCCGAGGCTCGGGTCGTCCTGGTACACGAGGTGGAAGATGATGCCGGAGGCGAACAGTGAGATCGCCATCGGCATGAACAGCACCATCCGGAAGGCAACGGCCCACCGGATCCGCTCGGTGAGCACGGCGAAGATCAAGCCGAGACCGGTGACGAACGCCGGTGCCACCAGCACCCAGATCAGGTTGTTGCGCAGTGCCGTCCTGGTGTCCGGGTCGGTGAACACCGTGGCGTAGTTGTGCAGCCCGACGAACGAACCGCCGGACTGGTCGAACAGGCTGCGGACGACCGAGTACACGATCGGATAGCCGACGTAGATCGCGAGCAGCACGACGGCCGGCGCCAGGTACAGCATGATGAGCCAGCCGGGCGTGTCCGACCTGCCGTCGGTGCCCTTGTGGCGCTGGGGCCGGGGGGTGGCCTGCCCCCTGGGCAAGCCACCCCCCGCCTTCCCCTTCGCGGCGAGCTGAGTCACGGGGAACCCTGCCTCACGAGGTCGTGTAGTCCTTGACGGCGTCGGCTTCGAGCTTCTTCTCGGCACCCTGGATGTCGGTGGGGTTGGCCAGGAAGTCCTGGAGGTCCTTCCACTCACCGGAACCCTTG
>DASUJK010000163.1:0-7089 GCA_036279295.1 Pseudonocardiaceae bacterium
CGTCGGTGCCGCGATGGCAGCTGCCGCGCTGGTGGTGGCCGTGGTGTCAGCGGCGACGGCGCGACCGACGCCAGTTCAACGACCTGGTCTCCGTCCCGATGCCGGCCAGGTGCAGGGCGACACACAGTAAGCCCAGGTCCACCAGCACTCCGGCGGTGATGACGCCCAGCGAGAAGCCAGCGAGGTCGAAGATGACCGCCAGCGCGAACAGGACGGCCGCGATGATCGCGAACATGATGACTCCCGATGACTAGGAGACGTGCTTGGTTGGATCACCGGATACCCTGCTGACCCCTCGGCCAACCTGGTTGTCACCACCGGCCAACTAGACTTGCCAGATGCGGCTCAAACGGTGGGTGGGATTGATTCTCGGCCGTCGGGCGTTGACGAATGAGACGGATGCGCGCGAAGTGCGAGCGGAGGCTGTGGTGCTGGACCCGCGGGAGCTGTACGAGGTCGACTCGGACGTGCCCGAGCTGGACGGAGCGGTGCTGCTGCACTACTTCGACGGCTTCATGGACGCGGGGTCGGCCGGTCGGCTCACCGCTGAGCACCTGTTGAACAGCCTGGCACACCGGGTGGTCGCGCGGTTCGACGTGGACCGCCTGATCGACTACCGGTCCAAGCGGCCGAACATGGTGTACGTGACCGACCACTGGGAGAGCTACCAGGCCCCCGAGTTGGTCGTGCACCTGCTGCACGACACCGACGGCACGCCGTTCCTGCTGCTCAACGGCCCGGAGCCGGACCACGAGTGGGAGCGGTTCACGAAGGCCGTCCGCGAGCTGAACACCCGGTGGGGTGTCCGGATGACCGTCGGCATGCACGGCATCCCGATGGGTGTGCCGCACACCCGGCCGATGGGTGTCACCGGCCACGCCACCCGCCCCGAACTGGTCGCCGACCACCAGCCGATGCTCAACCGGCTCCAGGTGCCCGGCAGCGTCGGCGCCCTGCTGGAGCTGCGCCTTGGCGAGGCGGGCGAGGACGCCCTCGGCTTCGCGGCCCACGTGCCGCACTACTTGGCCCAGGCCGCCTACCCCAGTGCCGCCATGAGCCTGCTCAACGCCGTGATCAAGGTGACTGGTCTCCGGTTGCCCGAGAAGGCGCTGCGCGAGGCCGCCGAGCGCGCCGATGCCGAGGTGAACCGCCAGGTCAGCGGCTCGGACGAGGTCGCCGAAGTGGTGCGCGCGCTGGAGGAGCAGTACGACCAGTTCGCCGAGGGCGCCAACCGGGGCAACCTGCTCGCCGACGGCATCGACCGGATGCCGACCGCAGACGAACTGGGCAGCGAGTTCGAGCGGTTCCTGGCCGAGCAGCAGGGCAACTCGGACAACTGAGTCAGCCGAACCGCTCGGTGCGGATCGACGCCGGGTCATGGCCGGCGTCGGTCAACAGCCCGGCCGCGGCCTCCACGAACGCGGTCGGGCCGCAGACGTAACTGGTCGGCGCGAATTCGGCGGGCCAGGTCGTCTCAGCGACCAGCGTGGCATCGATCCGACCCGGTGGTCGCCGCCACCCGTCCGGGGTTTGCCGGGTGTAGGCGTAGGTGACGTCCAGCCCGCCGACCGGGGTGAGCAGTTCCGGCCGGTAGATGACCGAGTCCGGCGTGCGGGCCGAATACAGCAGGCGGAACGGCACCGCCCGCTGTGCCGCGGCCCGCGCCCGGATCATGGCCATCAGCGGCACGATGCCGGAGCCGCCCGCCACCAGCTGCACCGGCTCGGTCTGCTCGGGCTCCCACACGAACCAGCCACCGACCGGTCCGCGCACCTCGACGAGATCGCCGACCTCGGCCACACCGGCCAGGTAGGACGACACCTCGCCGTCCTCGACCTGTTCGACGGTCACCTCGATCCGGTCACCGTCGCCGACCGCGGCCACCGAGTACGAGCGCACCGCCGTGTAGCCGTCCTCGGCGGTCAGCCGGACGTCCACGTGCTGGCCGGCCAGGTGACCCGGCCAGCCGGGCACGTCCAGGACCAGTGTCCGCGCGGTCGACGTCTCGTCCCGCAGCGCGGCCACGGTGGCCACCCGCCAGGTCAGTCGCCCCAGTACCGCTGCTCGCGCCATGGGTCTCCGTAGTTGTGGTAGCCGAGGCGTTCCCAGAAGCCCGGCGTGTCCTGCACTGCCAGCGTGATGCTCTTGACCCACTTGGCGCTTTTCCACAGGTACAGGTGCGGCACCAGCAGCCGGGCCGGCCCGCCGTGCTCGGCGGCCAGGTCCTTGCCGTCGTACCGGAACGCCACCCATGCCTGCGAGTCCAACAGGTCGACCAGCGGCACGTTCGTCGTGTAGCCGCCGTGTGAGCGCACCAGGGCGTGGTCGGCGACGGTGTCCACATTCTGGAACAGCGTGTCCAGCGAGATGCCTTCCCAGGCGGTGTCCAGCTTCGACCACCGGGTCACACAGTGCAGGTCGACGGTGAACCGCTCGGTGGGCAGCGCACGGAACGCGCGCCAGTCCCAGGTGTACCGCCTGCCGGTCTCGTTGGTGATGGTGAACTGCCAGTCCGACGTGCGCACCGACGGCGTGGGACCGGCGGACAGCACGGGGAAGTCCGTCGTCAGGTACTGCCCTGGTGGCAGGTCGGCCCGCTCGGCCCGAGGGCGGCCGACGAAGCCCCTGGACACGATGGCCATACCGCCTCCTCACAACGTCGTCGGCCCAGTATGCACTGACCTGGTTCACTGGCAGACTGACCGCGTGTACGACTTCGACGTGCTGGTACTGGGGTCCGGTCCTGGGGGACAGAAGGCCGCGATAGCGACGGCCAAGTTGGGCAAACGGGCGGCGGTGGTGGAACGTCGCGACATGATCGGCGGGGTGTGCATCAACACCGGCACGATTCCGTCCAAGACGCTGCGTGAGTCCGTGCTGTACCTGACCGGTCTGAACCAGCGCGAGATGTACGGGCAGAGCTACCGGGTCAAGGAGGACATCACGGTCGCCGACCTGGTGTCCCGCACCCAGCACGTGATCGGCCGCGAGATCGAGGTGATCCGCAGCCAGCTCGCCCGCAACCACGTGACAACTCTGCCTGGTATGGGCCGATTCCTGGACGACCACACCGTCGAGGTGGTCGACGGCACCGGGCAGGAGACCAAGGTCACCGCCGACAAGATCGTGATCGCAACCGGCACCCTGCCCGCCCGTCCATCCACTGTAGAGTTCGATGAGAAGACCATCATGGACTCGGACGGCATCCTGCACCTGGATCGTGTGCCCCGGTCGATGGTCGTGGTCGGGGCAGGCGTGATCGGCATCGAGTACGCGTCGATGTTCGCCGCCCTCGGTTGCAAGGTCACGGTGGTCGAGTCCAGGGAACGGATGCTGGACTTCTGTGACGTCGAGGTGGTCGAGGCGCTGAAGTATCACCTGCGCGACCTCGCGGTGACATTCCGGTTTCGGGAGACCGTCCAGTCGGTGCAGCGGCATCCACAGGGTGCGGTCGCAATCCTGGAGAGCGGCAAGAAGATCCCGGCCGAGGTTGTCATGTACTCGGCGGGCCGGCAGGGCATGACCGCGAAACTCACCCTGGAGAACGCGGGCCTGGCCGCGGACAAGCGGGGCCGGATCCAGGTGGACGAGTTCTTCCGCACCGAGAAGGAGAACATCTACGCGGTCGGTGACGTCATCGGATTTCCCGCGCTGGCAGCCACATCCATGGAACAGGGCAGGCTGGCCGCGTACCACGCGTGCGGCGAACCGGTGCAGGCGATGTCGACGGAGCAGCCGATCGGCATCTACACCATTCCCGAGATCAGTTTCATCGGGCAGACCGAGGACCAGCTCACCGAGAAGCGGATTCCCTTCGAGGTGGGCATTTCCCGCTACCGGGAGCTGGCGAGGGGCCAGATCATCGGTGACTCGTACGGCGTGCTGAAGCTGCTGGTGTCGCCGGACACGAAGAAACTGTTGGGTGTCCACGTGTTCGGCACGGGAGCGACCGAGCTGGTGCACATCGGCCAGGCCGTGATGGGCTGCGGTGGCACCATCGACTACCTCGTGGACGCCGTGTTCAACTACCCGACCCTCGCCGAGTCCTACAAGGTCGCGGCACTGGACGCGATGAACAAGATGCGTCAGATAGCCATGTGGGGGGAGTAGTCAGCGCCTGCTGTCCAGGCTGGTGACCGGCCGAACGCGTTGAGTCGGGATCATCGTGGTCTCCGGCACGTTCACCCAGCCGCGATGACGCCTGCCCGCCATCTGGACGCGGATGAGCGGTTCGAAGTCGTGTTCGTCGATGCCGTCGTAGCCATGGCAGACCACCGATGTGTAGATGGCCTCGGACACGACCAGGACCAGAGGTGCGCCGATGCCGGCGAGTTGCTGCTTGAGTTTCCGTGCGTTGAGCAAACGGCAGGACAGATCGAGGGCCTCGCCGAACCAGCCACGGCCGTCGAAATGGACCTCGCCGGCGTGCATGACGGCGCGCATGCGCAGCGCCTCGTCGGGGTGGTCGGCGTTGTGGTGGGCCAGTAACAGGCTCAGTGTCGGCACGACGGTGGCCAGGAACAGGGTCTTCGGCGCTTTGTCCACCGGACGGACGATGGCGATGACGCCGTCGCCCCTGTCCATCAGCTCGTCGCAGCACTCACCGGTGATCCCGGCCGACTGGAGCGCGTCTTCGAGCAGGTCGTACATGGTTTCGCGAACTCTGCCCCGCTGTGGATTGGTTCTGGTGGTCGACTTCTCGACGTCGATCGCCAGCAGGGACCGGGTGTACGGCGTCACGCGCCTGGTCGATTCGGTGCTGCGGTCCGCATCGATGGAGATGTGCCTGGGGGATGACGAGCTGGTCAACGGGCTCACCCCTTCACAAGGCTTCAGTAGTTGTGGCACACTTCACTGAAGTTCGATGTAGCGCCTCATACGCTAGCATCTGTATGCGTTGGCAAGTAACCCTAGGCAAGAAGTTGTCATGTCTGCTAGCACTGAAGTTCGCAAGTCGAGGGGCACTGGGAGCCAACTGCACAGGGCAGGAGTAGCCTCCCGTCAGCTGGTTTGGTTAACTTCAGTTGAACTTGAGAGACTTCACTCGAAGGGGTGACCGGTACCGATGGTGCCCGTGGATGACCGGCGTGGCGCACTGGCGAGCCGACTGCGTGCGCTGCGCCTTCAGCACTGGCCCGGCCGGCCCGTCAAGCAGGCCGACCTGGCGAAGGTGCTGGGCGTCGGGAGTCCATCGGTCTCGTCCTGGGAGAACCTGAAGCAACCCAAGTACCCACCGCTGGAGCGGCTCGCGCTGTACGCCGACTTCTTCGCGACCGAGCGATCGGTGGCGAGCGAGCCCTACGGCATCGTGCATCTGACCCCCGAGGAGCGCGCGCGGCGGGATGACCTGCTGCGCGAGTTGACGGAGTTGCTGGAACTGGCCACCGGTGCGGTCGCTTCGAACCAAGAGCCGGGCCGTTTCTCGGACATGAGTCGGGGCCTCTGGTATTTTCCGGATGGCGCGGACGTCACCATCGTCTGTGCCAGGCTGCCGTCCGAACTGACCGAAAGAATGCCCTACGCGGACCCGAACAATCCAGACTTCTCCGATCTGTACACTCTTGCTGATCCGGGCGCGCTGATGGAGCTGTTCGGTCATATCCGGGCGGCCAACCCGAACAGTGAGGTTAAATTTCGCCCAGCTTCGATACTTGAGGCCGATGAATACCAGAACCACCTGGTATGCCTGGGCGGTATTGACTGGAATGTCGTCACCCGTGACGTTCTGGCCAGGTTCGATCTACCCGTGGCGCAGTTTCGTCGCAAGAACGATGATGCGGTCGGCGGGTTCGTGGTGACAGAGAACGGGAAACGTCAGGAATTCATGGCCACTCTGAATGAGACCGACGAGGAAAAAGTCCTCGTCGAGGACATCGCGCACTTCTTCCGTGCGCCGAGTCCGTATGATCCGGAACGCTCGGTCACCATCTGCAACGGCACCTACAGTCGGGGTGTGTATGGTGCTGTGCGGGCGCTCACCGATGCGATGGCTCGGGAGGAGAACGAGGCGTACGTCGTCGAGCGCTTCGGCGACGCGACGACGTTCAGCATTCTTACCAGAGTGATCGTCGCGAACGGTGTCACGATCACACCGCACTGGAATGTGGCGGAGAGTCGGTTGCATGAATGGTCGGTGGGCTAGATTGTCAAATCCCCGTCGAAAAGTGATGCACGGTACGAGATCCGCGGTCCACCAACTCAGTTCGCATCGCAGCCAGTTGGTCCCGTTCGCCGGCGCCGACGTGAGTCCGGACTCGGTGGACGCGATCGTCGTGCCGACGTCGCGGCGGACCGATCAGCTCTCGTCGGCCGTTCGGCTGGCCGGCGACCGCAAGTGCGCACTCCTGGTGTTGTGCAGCAAGCAGGCGTCCATCAGTGACGTGGCACAGTTGGCGAAACGGCACGGCGTGCGCCTGGTGCCCGTCGACGTCGACCGGATGCCGGCCACCGTCCTGCCCTCGTTTCGTACCGACGAGATGTTGACGGAGACGAAGTTCGGCCGGGACACCGATCTTAGCCTCAAACGGAACCTCGCGCTCGTGTTCTCGCTGCTGGCCGGCTGGCAGCGAATTGTGTTCCTGGACGACGACATCGTCGTGCCCGATCCGGTGGACATCGGGCGGGCAGCAGCTCTGCTGAGCCGGTTTCCCGCCGTGGGACTGGGGCTCGACGGCTTTCCGGACAACTCCGTCGTGTGTCATGCGAATCGTGCGGTCGGTCGGGAGCAGGCGACGTTCATCGGCGGCGGTGCGATGGCAGTCGCGGTGTCCAGGATGAGTTCGTTCTTCCCCAACGTCTACAACGAGGACTGGTTCTTCCTGGTCGGCGAGCGCCGGTCGAGGAAGTACGGTGTCGTCGGTCGTGCCGTCCAGGCGCCGTATGACCCGTTCCGTGCCAGTGACCGGGCGCGATCTGAGGAGTTCGGCGACTGCCTGGCCGAAGGCCTCTATGCGCTGCTGGACACCGGCAAGTACGGGCAGCTGCACCTCAGTGAGGAGTACTGGGCGGAATTCCTGATGGCACGGCAGGCGCTGATCCAGCAGATCTTGAGCTCGGTTGGTGATCTGCCGGAAGCACGGGAGGTCCGAG
>DASUJK010000164.1:0-14024 GCA_036279295.1 Pseudonocardiaceae bacterium
GGATGGTGCCGTCCTCGCCGTAGGCGCCGTGCAGCACGGGAAACACCACGTCGATGCCGCCCAGTACCTCGCCGACACGCTCCGGCTCCATCACCACCAGTTCGTGGGACGTCGGGTTCGCGGACAGCGCGAGGGCGGTGCCGGTCTCGACCGACGGCAGTTCCCGGCCCGCCGACTCCAGCGCCTTCGGGTCGTCCGGCGCGAGCACCCACGCGCCGTCGGCGGTGATCCCGACCGGAACCACCTCGAACCGGTCCCGGTCCAGGTGGGACAGCACACTGCCGGCGGACAGACAGGAGATGGCGTGTTCGGTGCTGCGGCCACCGAAGACCACCGCCACACGCAGTTTGCGCTCGGTCATGGGGAGCGACCTTACCCGCCGCGCTACACCATCCGTGTGACGGCGAACGGTCACCCGCTGGCAGCGGCGTCGGCCAGCAGCCGGACCACAGTGGGCAGCACGTCCAGCAGTTCGGCCCGGGTGCACGCGGTGTAGCCGAGGCCGATGCCGTGCCAGCTGGGGCTGCCGTCGTGGTGCCGTTCCAGGCCGTCCAGCGTGATGCCCTCGGTGAGCGCCCGCTCAACGGCCTGCCGTTCGGCGGCCAGCGACGGCAGCGGCACCACGACGTGCGCGCCCGCGTCGTCGCCGAGGGTGGTCAGGCCGGCCCGGTGCAGCGAGCCGATCACCAGCTCCCGGCGGGTGGACAGTTCCCTGCGCAGCCGCCGCAGGTGGCGGCCGAGATCACCGTGCCTGGCCAGTTCCACGAGTACCCGCTGGCCGGCCGGTGACGGGCTGGTGCCGGTGCGTTCCCGGTAGGCCAGCAGCCCGGACACCACATCCGGTGGTGCCACCAGCCAGCCGGTGCCCAGCGTCGACGTGAAGATCTTGCTGGTCGTGCCGAGGTGCACCACGACGTCCGGGGCCAGGCCGACCAGCAGCGGTAGGGGTGCCACGTCGTAGCGCAGTTCGCCGTCGTAGTCGTCCTCGATGACCAGCCAGCCCTCCGACCGCGCCCGCTCCACCAGCGCGACCCGGGTGGCCGCCGACATCCGGCCGCCCAGCGGGTACTGGTGCGAGGGCGAGCAGTAGACGGCCCGCACGTTGGCCGGCACCGCGTCCACGGCCAGCCCGTCCGGGTCGACCGGCGCGGCCACCACCCGCATGCCGGCCGAGCGCAGCGCCTGCACGGCGCGCTGGTAGCCGGGCTCCTCGACGGCAACCACGTCGCCCGGCCGCAGCACGGCCAGCGCGATCTCCGACACTGCGGCCGTGGTGCCGCCGGTGGCCAGCAGGTCCTGTTCGCCGAACCCACCGGCCAGGACGAATCCCCGGTGCCGCAGCAGGTGTTCGGCCACCGCAGAGCGGTACTCGGGCAGCCCGGCGCGTTGCGGGCGTCGCAGCGGCGGGGCATCGGCGGCGGCCCGCCACGCGCGCCGCCACGCTGCCCGGTCCAGGCCCTCCACCCAGGGCGCGCCGGGCACCAGGTCCAGCCGGCCGTGCGGGGTGGGAGTGGTCGCGGAGCGCCGGGTCGGTGTGCTGCGAGCACCCGGTGGCGCAGTGGTCACGTACGTGCCCGAGCCGTGCCGGCCGGTGATCCAGCCCTCGGCGTGCAGCTGTTCGTAGGCGGCGGCGGTGACCGTGCGGCTGACCGCGAGCCGGTCGGCCAGCGCCCTGGTGGATGGCAGCCGGTCGCCGCTGCGCAGGTGGCCCGCTGCCGCGGCGGAGCGCAGCGTGTCGGCCAGCTGCACGGCCAGCGGTGTCGCCGAGTCGCGCACGAGCTCGATCGGCAGTGTGGGAGGCAGGGCTCCGGGGAGGGTGTCCGGCACGGTAAGTGGCCTTTCACTTTCGACCGCTGGTGGCTGTTCCAGGATGCCACCCGAACAAACATGCTGATAGCCGTGACCACTCGAACCCAGCTGTCACCGACCGAACGCAGCACCATCCGCCGGTCCCCGGAGCGCGCCCAGTCCGCCCGTGAGGCGCTGGACGCCGTGCTGGACGCCGGTCTGGTGTGCCATCTCGCACTCACCGTCGCCGGCCGCCCGCTGGTGCTGCCCACCGGTTACGGCCGCGACGGCGACACGCTCTACGTGCACGGTTCGACCGGCGCGGCCAGCCTGCGGGCCGGCGCCACCGGGATCGACGTGTGTGTCGGGGTCACGCTGCTGGACGGCGTCGTCTACGCCCGCTCGGTGTTCCACCACTCGGTGAACTACCGCTCGGCCGTCGTGCACGGGACTGCCGTACCGGTCACCGACGACGACGCGAAGCTGCGGGCGCTGCGCGTGATCACCGAGCATCTGGCGCCCGGTTCGTGGGACCACACCCGACCGCCCGACCGCAAGGAACTGGCCAAGACCGCCGTGCTGGCCATCGACCTGACCGACTCGTCGGTGAAGGTGCGCACCGGCGGCCCGGTGGACGACCCGGAGGACGTCGACACGCACACCGGGTGGGCGGGTGTGCTGCCGCTGCGGCAGGTGTGGGACGCACCGGTGCCGGCCGCCGACCTGCCCAACCCCGTCGAACTGCCGGCGCACGTGCGCGACCGGGTGGCGTCGTGCTGATCCATCCGTGGGACGCGGCCGCCGACCAGGAATGGCGGGACTGGCTGGTGCACGGGCCGCAGTTCGGCCAATTGATCGCGGTGGACGCCGACGCGCGGCCGATCGTGGTGCCGGCGCCGTTCTTCTTCGACGGTGACGCGACCGTGCTGCTGCACCTGGCCCGGCCCAACCCGATCTGGGCCGCGTTGGAACAACGCGGCACGGCGACACTGGCCGTGATCGACGACTACGCACACGTGCCGGGCAACTGGCGGCCACCGGACGGGCAGCCGCCCCACGACGGCGTGCCGACCGAGTACTACGCGGCGATCCAGCTGTTCGGCGACGTCGACGTGGTGGACGACCCGACGGCCAAGGTCGAGTTGTTGCGCAGGCAGATGGCCGCCTACGGCATGGCGGCCGGCCACGCCGAGATCGCCGCGGACGCTCCGCCGTACGGCAGGCAGCTGTCCGGCATCCGGGGCGTCGTGCTGCACGTGACGGACGTGCGGGCCAAGTTCAAGTTCGACGACAAGCGGTCCGAGGACACACAGCGGGCCGTGGCCGCGAAACTGGCCGAGCGGGCCACCGGTCGGGACGTGGGCGCCCGTCGGCAGGTGCTTCGTCGGCTTGCTCGGCGCACCAACGACTTCCGGCCCGCCTAACGCTCCACAGTAGAGTGTGCGCGTTCTGGTCGGTAGACGTGGATGCTGGCGACCGGGTCGGTGCCGAGATTGCGCACGCGGTGCACGTAACCGGGGCCGAACACCCTGGTGCGGCCCACGGTCACCAGATGCTCGATGGCGCCGACGGTTTCGGTCAGCACACCGGAGACCACCGTGAACGCGCCGGCCGAACCGGCGTGGTGGTGCAGGTCGGTGTGCTGGCCGGGCAGCCAGGTCAGCAGCCAGATCTCGACGTCCCCGGTCGCGTCGACGAGGGTGGCGAAGCGCTCGTCCGGGTCGTAGCGCAGCAGGTCCGCCCAGCGGCCCCGGTCCCGGGCGACATCGAGGGCGATGCGGGCGGGATGGCCAAGGGCAGCGGGTAGCGCAACAGTGTTGGCAGGCACAGCGAACACGGCATTGTCCTTACAGAGGTCCGGTAGTTGGCGCGGGGACTACCGAACCGGACACAGCGCGCTGGCGACCCGACCGAGGTCGATGTGACCCCGTCGGTCGATCATGGCGCGCAGCAACATGACACCAGCCAAGCAGTCAGCCGGACGCGGGGTCAAGCACTCCCGAAGACTGGACACGGTCGAGTGATGCCAGCACGTCGGCCACCAGGTCGTGGGTGTCCTCGGTGCCACACGAGAACCGCACGAAACCGGCCGGCACCGGATCGCCCCAGTGCGCCCTGCGGTCCACCGAGCTGTGCAGACCGCCGAAACTGGTCGCCGCCGTCAGCAGTTCCGCGCCCGCGACGAAAGCCTCGACCACCGCCTGCGACGGCAGCTCGAAGCTGAACACCCCGCCGAACCTGCGCATCTGCTTGCTGGCCAGCGCGTGCGCCGGGTCCTCCGGTGAGCCGGGCCAGCGCAGCCCGGACACCAGCGGATGGTTGCGCAGCGCGTCGACGAGTGCGGCCGCGTTCTGCGCCTGCCGGGTCAGCCGCAGGTCCAGCGTGCCCAGCCCGCGGTGCGCCAGCCACGCCTCGAACGGCCCCGGCGCCAGGCCACGCAACCGGCGTGCCGCCCGGACCCGCTTGGCCAGCTCGGGATCGGCGCACGACACATGGCCGAGCACCACGTCGCTGTGCCCGGACAGTGCCTTCGTGTCGCTGGCCACGGTGATGTCCGCGCCGAGCGCCAACGGCCGCTGTCCCAACGGCGTCGCGGTCGTGTTGTCCACCGCCAGCAGGGCGCCGGCATCGTGCGTCAGGGCGGCGATCGCCTCGATGTCACAGACGTCCATACCGGGGTTGGACGGTGTCTCCACCAACACCAGCGCGGCGCCCGCGACCAGCTCGGGCGTCCACTCGCCCGCCGTGGCCGCGTACCGCACGGTCCGGTCGGCCAGCTGCTCCACCATCAGCTGGCGGGTCACGTAGTAGCCGTCGGCCGGCAGCACGATCGTGTCGCCCGGCGAGCTGAAGATGTGCAGCACGGTCGCGATCGCACCCATGCCGGCCGGGAACAGCACGGCGTCGCCGCCGTCCAGCTCGGTGAGCGCGGCCTCCAGGGTGCGCCAGGTCGGGTTGTCGGCGGCGCCGTAGAAGTCCACGGCACTGCCGTCGCCGAGGTGGAACGGCGCGGCGAACACGGGTCCGGGCAGGAACGGCTGGCCGGCAGCGGGCTCGGGCAGCCCGGCCCGGCCGCACAGCGTGCCGTCGCCCCACTCGTCTGTCATGCCCATTCGGCTTTCCGCTCCCTGCCCAGCAACTCGCCCACGGTGGACCTCGGGTCGACGCCGTCGTGGCAGACCTTGTGCACCACCGCGGTGATCGGCATCTCCACGCCCGCCTCGGCGGCCAGCGCCGAGATCGACGAGCACGACTTCACGCCCTCCGCGACCTGGCCGTGGGCGGCCAGCTGGGCATCGGCCAGCGACTCGCCGGCACCCAGCCGGGCACCGAAGGTCCGGTTGCGGGACAACGGCGACGAGCACGTCGCCACCAGGTCGCCAAGCCCGGCCAGACCGGCGAACGTCAGCGGGTCGGCGCCGAACGCGGCACCCAGCCGTGCGGTCTCGGCCAGTCCCCTGGTGATCAGCGCGGCCGTGGTGTTGCTGCCGAAGCCGAGCCCGGTGGCCATGCCGCAGGCCAGCGCGATCACGTTCTTGCACGCCCCGGCCAGCTCGCAGCCGACCACGTCGTCGTTGGTGTAGGGCCGGAAGTACCCGGTGAAGCTGGCCCGCTGCAGCTCGACGGCCACGTCGTGGTCGGTGCACGCGATGACGGTCGCGGCGGGCTGCTCCTCGGCGATCTCCCTGGCCAGGTTCGGCCCGGACACGACGGCGATCTGCCCGGCCGGCACCCCGGCCACCTCGCGGACCACCTCGCTCATCCGCCGTCCGGTGCCCAGCTCGACACCCTTGGCCAGGCTGACCAGCGGCACCCCGGCCGGCAGGATCGGTCGCCACGCGGTCAGGTTGTCCCGCAGCGTCTGGCTGGGCACGCCGAGCACGACCGCCTCCGCGCCGGCCAGCGCCACCTCGGCGTCGGCCGTCGCGACCAGGTTGCCCGGCAGCCGGATGCCGGGCAGGTAGTCGGCGTTGACCTGCCGTTCGTTGATGGCCGATGCCAGCTCAGGCCTGCGGGTCCACAGCGTGACCCGACGGCCGGCGTCGGCGAGGATCTTGGCGAACGTGGTGCCCCAGGACCCGGCACCGAGCACCGCGATGCGCTGCACTGTCACATCAATCAGCCGCCGGCGCCGCTGGCGCGTCAGCGCCGCTCCCAGCGGTGTCACTTTTTCCTTGAGCTTGGCCCTTGAGCAGCGGCCGGAACGTCTCCGTCGGCGGTGTCTCACCACGCACCTGCGCGACCAGCTTGGTCACCTCGGCCATCAGCAGATCGGTGACCTCACGCAGCACCTGGCTGGTCAGTGGCTGGTTCCGGTACGCGGACAGGTCGACCGGCTCACCGATCACGGTGATCACGTCGTGCCTGGGGAACGGCCGGAACTTCTTGTGGTAGCCGTCCAGGATGTCCCTGGTGCCCCAGCGCGCCACCGGCAGCACCGGCACGTCGTTGCCCAGCGCGAGCCGGGCCACCCCGGTCCTGGCGAACATCGGCCAGCCCTCCGGCTGCTTCGTGATCGTGCCCTCCGGGTAGATGATCACCAGCTTGTCCTGCGCCAGCGCGGCGTTCGCGTCCCGCAGGCTGTCCTTGGCGTCGGCCGAGCCCCGGTACACCGGGATCTGGCCGGTGCCACGCATCACCGTGCCGACCAGGAACGGCCGGAACAGGGACTCCTTGGCCAGAAAGTGTGGAATGCGCCGCAGCTTGTGCACGAACACGGCGTCGTAGACCGGGTCGATGTGGGAGATGTGGTTCATCACCAGCAGGGCACCACCCTGCCGGGGCACCCGATCCGCGTCTCTGTTCTCCCGCCGTGCCAGGACCGAGCACAGCGGATAGAAGAACGTCGCCGCGAACCAGATCCAGAACCCACCCTTCTCCCGGGCCACGAGCACTCCTTTCGGCGTCACCAAGTCGTCGAGCACAT
The DNA here is from genome assembly GCA_036279295.1 of Pseudonocardiaceae bacterium. Classification (GTDB taxonomy): domain Bacteria; phylum Actinomycetota; class Actinomycetes; order Mycobacteriales; family Pseudonocardiaceae; genus DATEPR01. The sequence continues at coordinate 6,716 of DASUJK010000164.1, forward strand.
CGTGCCGTGAGTCTCCACGTCCCGTCCTACCAGGTCCAGCCCGGGTCCAGCACGGATCCACCGCGCACGCCGGTCCGTCAGGCAGGATGGCGTGGTGCGCGAACACTCCGACCGGGCGCTGGACCTGGTGATCACGGTCAAATCGCTGCGTAGGGCGAAGTCCAGGCTGCTCGGCGCCGCCGACCGGGGCATCGGCGACCGGGCCGCCCACGAGACGTTGGCGCTGGCGCTGGTCCGGGACACCGCGACCGCCGCGCTGGCCACGCCGAACGTCCGCAAGGTGCTGGTGGTGACGTCCGATCCGACCGTGGCCGACACCCTGGCCGCCGACGGTGTCGCCACCACCCCCGACCTGCCCGACCTCGGGTTGAACGCGGCCGTCGCCCATGGTGCCGAGCTGCTGCGGCTGGCCGACCCGAACGCGACCGTCGGCGTGCTCCAGTCCGACCTGCCGGCGCTGCGCAGCGAGGAGCTGGCCGCGGCGCTCACCGAGTCAGCAGGCCGGCGCGCGTTCTGCGCCGACCGGCAGGGCACCGGCACGACGCTGCTGATCGCACCGGCCGGCACCGCGCTGGATCCCAGGTTCGGTCCCGGTTCGGCCGCCGCACACACCGAATCCGGTGCCGTGCTGGTCGGTGTCGACCTGCCGACGCTGCGCTGTGACGTGGACACGGCGGAGGATCTGACCCTCGCGGCCACGATGGGCGTCGGCCGGCACACCGCCGCGGTCATCGGGATGTCCAGCTGTGCCCGCCCGGCCTGACCACTCAACCTGACCCGCGATGTGAGACCGATGTCTCGTCGTCAGCCGCAGGTTACATGCCGGACATCAGCTGGACCGGGAGTTCACTCGTCAGCATCCGACTGCCGGCTCGTAAAACCGGGCTGATCGGGGACAATGACGTTCGTGACCGATCGTGCGAACATCCCAGCCAGGATCATCACCACCGGGACCGAGACCACGGTCACCGGAGACGCGGCGGCCCACGGCGCCGCCACGATGCCGTCCGCACCGCCGGCCGCCACCGAGGTCACCGCGAGCCCGGCCGGTGTCGAACTGCCGGACGACCGGTTCTTCAACCGGGAGCTGTCCTGGCTGGACTTCAACGCACGGGTGCTCGCACTGGCCGAGGACACCTCCCAGCCGCTGCTGGAGCGGGTGAAGTTCCTCGCCATCTTCGCGTCCAACCTGGACGAGTTCTACATGGTCCGGGTGTCCGGCCTGAAGCGCCGCGAGGAGACCGGTCTGTCGGTGCGCAGCGCCGACAACCTCACTCCCATCGAACAGTTGGCGTACATCGCCAAACGCAACCAGGAACTGGTCCAGCAGCACTCCACCGTGTTCCTGGACCACCTGCTGCCCGAACTGGCGGACAGGGGCGTCCGGCTGGTCACCTGGAACGAGCTGACCGAGCCGGACAAGCTGCGGCTGTCCAACTACTTCTCCGACCAGGTGTTCCCGGTCCTCACCCCGCTGGCCGTCGACCCGTCGCACCCGTTCCCGTACATCTCGGGGCTGTCGCTGAACCTCGCGGTCACCGTGTACGACCCGGTGAACCGCACCCGGCACTTCGCCAGGGTGAAGGTGCCCAACAACGTGCCGAGGCTGGTTCGGGTCGAGGAGAACAGGGATCGCCATCAGGCCACGTTCCTGCCGCTGGAGGAGTTGATCGCCAACCACCTCGGCGAGCTGTTCGACGGCATGGAAGTCATCGACTACCACGTCTTCCGCATCACCAGGAACGCCGACTTCGAGGTCGAGGAGGACCAGCACGAAGACCTGTTGCACGCGCTGGAGCAGGAACTCGCGCGCCGCCGGTTCGGGCTGCCGGTCCGGCTGGAGATCGGCGAGGACATGACCGACGACATGCGCGGGCTGCTGATCGAAGAGATGGTCGTGGATCCCGGCGATGTCGTCGTGGTGCGTGGGATGCTGGACCTGTCGTGTCTGTGGCAGATGTACGCGGTGGACCGCAGGGAACTGAAGGACCCGCCGTTCGTGCCGGCCACCCACCCCGCGTTCGCCGACCGGGAGTCGCCGCGCAGTGTCTTCCGTGCGCTGCGCGAGGAGGGTGACGTCCTGGTGCACCACCCGTACGACTCGTTCTCCACCAGCACCCAGCGGTTCATCGAGCAGGCAGCCGCCGACGAGGGTGTGCTGGCGATCAAACAGACCCTGTACCGCACGTCCGGTGACTCGCCGATCGTGGACGCACTCGTCGCCGCGGCGGAGGCCGGCAAGCAGGTTGTCGCGCTGGTGGAGGTCAAGGCGCGCTTCGACGAGCAGGCCAACATCGAGTGGGCCAGGACGCTGGAAAAGGCCGGGGTGCACGTGGTGTACGGCCTGGTCGGCCTGAAGACACACTGCAAGGTGTGTCTGGTGGTGCGGCAGGAGGGCTCCAACATCCGTCGCTACTGCCACATCGGCACCGGCAACTACAACCCGAAGACCGCCCGGCTCTACGAGGACATCGGCCTGCTCACGGCGGAACCGACGATCGGCGCCGACCTGACCGACCTGTTCAACGTGCTCACCGGCTATTCCAGGCAGACCAGGTACAACAACCTGATGGTGGCGCCGCAGCGGATTCGGCGCGGCATCGTGGAACGGATCGACAAGGAGATCCAGCACGCGGCCGCCGGTCGCCCGGCCGGCATCCGGATCAAGGTGAACTCGCTGGTGGACGAGCAGGTCATCGACGCGCTCTACCGTGCGTCGCAGTCCGGCGTGGACGTCGACGTCGTGGTGCGCGGCATCTGCTCGCTGCGGCCGGACCAGCCCGGCCTGTCCGAGCGGATCCAGGTGCGGTCGATCCTGGGCCGGTTCCTTGAGCACTCCAGGATGTTCCAGTTCGTCGGTTCCGGCGAGCACTGGCTGGGCAGCGCTGACATGATGCACCGCAACCTGGACCGCAGGGTCGAGGTGCTGGTTCGGGTCACCGACCCGAAGCTGACCGCACAACTGGACTCCGTGCTGGATTCCGCCGTCGATCCGGCGACCCGATGCTGGGTGCTGCAAGCTGACGGGCAGTGGCTGCCGTCGCCCGCCGACGGCACCAGGGTGCGCGACCACCAGGTGGAGATGATGCGAATGCGGTCCAACACCGGTAAGGAATGAGGCGATGACCGGCGGGCCCGAGCGCGATCCGTTCCTGGTGACCGTGCGCGCGGCGGGCACGGTGCTGTGGCGGCAGGCCGGCACCGGCAAGGTAGAGGTGGCCGTGGTGCACCGGCCACACCGGGCCGACTGGTCACTGCCCAAGGGCAAACCGGAGTGCGGTGAGACGCCCGCTGCCTGCGCGGTCCGGGAAACCTGGGAGGAGACCGGGTATCGGCCGGTGCTCGGCCGCCCACTCGGTGACGTCGACTATCCCGTCGCGGTGCCCCGGCCCGGCCACAAGCTGGTGACGTACTTCGCGGGCCGGGCCGACGACAGCACTTTCCGACCGAACGACGAGGTCGACGAACTGCGCTGGCTGCGCCCGTCGGCGGCGGCGGAACTGCTCAGCTACGACACCGATCGCGCGGTGCTCGCCAGGTTCACGGCGGTACCGGCCGACACACCGACCTTGCTGCTGGTCCGGCACGCCAAGGCGGGCAACCGGTCCGGCTGGTCCGGACCGGACGAGTCGCGACCGCTCAGCCCGGCAGGCAAGGAACAGGCCGATGCGCTGCGCCTGCTGCTGCCGTTGTTCGGCCCGGACCGCGTGCACGCCGCGGACCGCACCCGCTGTGTGGACACGGTGATCGCGGTCGCCGACGATCTCGGGGTGCCGGTGGCGATCGAGCCGAACCTGACCGAAGAGGCGTACAAGACCGACCCGGCCGGCACGGTACGGCGACTGACCACGATCGCCCGAGCGGGCGGTACACCGGTGGTATGCAGTCAGGGCGGCGCGATTCCCGGCATCATCGCTGCGCTCGCCGAAAAGTCCGATCTTCAGCTCGGGCGAATTCCATGCAAGAAAGGCAGCACGTGGGTGCTGTCGTTCAGCGCGACAAAACCACTGCGCCTGGTCGCCGCGCATTACCTGCCCACAGCGCTGCCCGCACCATTGCCCGGTCGTACCTAGTGTCCCGCGCTGAAATTCGGTGGCTGAGTCCGGTGATCCAGACGGTGGCTGGCAAGACGGAGGAGGTCCAGCTACCTCAGTTGTACCTGGGCCGACGACAACGCAGCCAGCCATCGTCTGGGCGCCGGAATCAGTTGCCAGATTTCAGGCGCGGGACACTAGCTCGGCGCGAGCGCGACCAGCATCTCGGTGACCAAACCCATCGCGGCATCCGGCGGCACGTCGGGGCCGACGATCGCGGGATCGAAGTTCGGGTCGTAGAAGACCTCGGTGAGGCCCTGCTCGCCCAGCCAGGCCACACCGTCCCGGATGCGCTCGTACGGTCCGTACAGCGGCGAATCAGGGCCGTGTGTGGGGCTGCCCAGCGCGGCGCGGCAGATGAAGCGCAGCGAGTCCGTGTCCCGGCCTGCCGCTGCCGCCGACTCCTTGACCACACCGATCGCGCGGCCGATGTCCTTCGGATCCTGCCGGCTGGCGGTGATCCAGCCGTCGCCCAGCCTGCCGACCCGACGCAGTGCGGCATCGGCGCCACCCCCGAGCAGCAGCGGCGGCCGCGGCTGCTGCAACGGTGTCGGCGTCATCAGCACGTCGGACAGCTGGTAGAACTCGCCCTCGAACGGTCCGGTGCGACCGGTCCACAAGGCCGTCAGCACGTCGATGAACTCCTCGGCGCGAGCACCACGCCGTTCGATCGCAACACCGGACGCCTCGAATTCCTGCGGCAGCCAGCCGAGACCGAGCCCGAGATCCAGCCGCCCGTGCGAGATCCGGTCCAGCGTGGCCGTCTGCTTGGCCAGCAGTGCCGGCGACATGAACGGCACATTCCACACCGCGACACCGAGACGCACCGTGCTGGTGTGGCCGGCGAGATACGCGAGGGTGATCAACGGATCGGGCACGTTGCGATACGACGTGCCCGGTGAATCGGGCGGATTGAGTATCCGCTGCAGAGTCCACAGCGACTCGTAACCCAGTTCCTCGGCGAGCGCGGCCACCGCCAACTGGTTGTCCGGGGTGGCCCAGGGACCGGCGGCGGGCACGGCGAATCCAACACGCATGGCACCGGACTCTAGCCGCAGGCCGACGACGGGCGACGTGGCGCAGGTGCGGGCTTGCGCGGCCAATTCAGCACGGCGGAAGGTTTCGGCGGACGATCGAGGCGCCGGAGGGTGGCTATGCGCTGGCGGCTTGGCCGAGCCGGGCTCAGCTCACCTCGACGTTGGGGCGCCTGGAGCCGGCCACCCTCCCCAGTGTGGAGCCGGTCTGGTGTTCGCTCGCGCGCTTCACTCGCGCGCGACGGCGGCCCGGCGCTGGATGCGCTGGGCCGCCGTGTCACCGATCGATTGATCAGCAGTGCACTTCAGTAGTTCACTTCTTGCGAGTGGTCCTCTTGGCTGCCGGCTTGGCCGCCGCTGCCTTCGGTGCCGCGGTGGTCTTCTTGGCCGCCGCCGTGGTGGCCGGCTTCTTCGCGGCAGTGGTCTTCGCCGTGGTGGCCTTGGTGGCGGTGCTCGCCTTGCTCGCCGCAGCCTTGGGAGCTGCCTTGGTCGCCGCAGCCGCCTTCGGTGCGGCGGCAGCCCTGGTCGTCCTGGTGGCGGCCGGCTTCGCAGCAGCCGCACGGGTGGTGGTCGCCGTCGCGCGGGTGCGCGTCGTGGTGGTGGCGCCTGCCTTGGTGGCCGACGCGGCCGCGGCACGGGCGGTGGACCTCGCGGAGGCAACGCGCGGCAGCTTCTTGGCGCCGCTGATGACCTCCTTGAAGTTCGTACCAGCGCGGAAGGCGGGCACGTTGGTCTTCTTGACCTTCACCGTCTCACCGGTACGCGGGTTGCGTGCCGTACGGGCGGCCCTGGCGCGCTTCTCGAACACGCCGAAACCGGTGATGTTGACCTTCTCGCCACCGTTGACCGTACGCACGATCACGTCGACGAGTCCGTCAACCGCAGCGCCTGCGGTCTTCTTGTCGCCAAGGCGTTCCGAAAGCGCCTCAATGAGCTGGGCCTTGTTCACTGTTAGTCCCTCCAGAGACCACACTGACTACGGCCCCCTTCGGGCCGACTGCACGCCAAGATAAGCCCATAGCAAGCGAAATGCCATGCGCCACGCCCAATTTTTTGTTGTGAGTGGCAGATTCCCCTCCACCGAGGGACGATTCTGGCCGTTTCGCCTGCCTTAGCGAGCCGCCCGAAGGGGTGGCGGGATTCCCTGCCGAGGCATGGAATCCCGCCATCACTCACCCGGCGGTGGCCGGTTCGACGACCGGCTTCCACACCGGCCGAGTGCCCTCGTACGCATCGATGTCCGCCACGTTTCGCAAGGTCAGGCCGATGTCGTCGAGCCCTTCGAGCAGCCGCCAACGGGTGTAGTCATCGATCGAGAAGGGACAGACGAAGTCCTTGGCGCGCACCGTCTTGTCCGTCAGGTCGACGGTGACCTCGGTGCCCGGCTCGTTCTCCAGCAGCTTCCACAACAACTCGATGTCGGACTGGTCACACTGGGCGGCCAGCAGGCCACCCTTGCCCGAGTTGCCGCGGAAGATGTCGCCGAACCGGGCCGAGATCACCACCCGGAACCCGTAGTCCAGCAGGGCCCAGACGGCGTGCTCCCGGGAGGACCCGGTGCCGAAGTCCGGCCCGGCGACCAGGACGCTGCCGCCGGTGAAGGGCGCCTGGTTGAGGATGAACGACTCGTCCGCCCGCCAGGCCGCGAACAGGCCGTCCTCGAAGCCCGAGCGGGTGACCCGCTTCAGGTAGACGGCCGGGATGATCTGGTCGGTGTCCACGTTGGACCTGCGCAGCGGCACGCCGACGCCGGTGTGCGTGGTGAAGGCTTCCATGACCGGTTCTCCTCTCAGCCCAGGTCCGCGGGGTGCTCGATGTGCCTGGGCATGAACCCGGACCAGTTGGCGCCGGGCCAGCGCAGCGCCTCCACGTCGAACCGCAACTTCGAAGGTCGGCAGGGTCCCGGCGGCCGTACCCATCTCGTTTCACCCGCCGTCGCTGCCGCGACGGCCGTCACCGGGACGCTGGCCGCACCGGCCGACCTGCCGCCCGTCGCCGCACCTGCGAACGCCTGAGGAGCAAGGGAATCATGGACGCCTTCACCCAGCACATCGGTACGGCAGCACCGCTGCGCCGCAGCAACGTCGACACCGATCAGATCATCCCCGCCGAATACCTCAAGCGGGTCAGCCGCACCGGCTTCGACGATGCGCTGTTCAAGGCCTGGCGCGAGGATCCGTC
>DASUJK010000165.1:0-15704 GCA_036279295.1 Pseudonocardiaceae bacterium
CAGTGCCGCGCCGATCGCGGTGGCCAGGCCGAGACCGATCGACTGGAACGCCTGTGTGAAGCAGAAGCCGTACTCGTCCGGCACTGACAGGTACGCACTCGGGTAGCCCATGAAGTTGCCCGAGTCGATGGACACGACCCGCTCGGCCGGCAGCATCTCGTCCAGCGCCTTGCTCAGTGTCCGAGGGTCGATGTGATCGTCGGTCGACAGGTCATCGTAGTCCACTGTGGACCATTGGACGCCGACCGCGATCTGGTCCCGCAAGGCGTCCGAGCGATAGCCGGAACGCTTGCTCCCCAACGCCGCCAGTACGTCGGTCGCCGTCAGTCCCGTGTCGCCGAGCACACCGAGATCGATGGGCCGGTGCGCGCCGAGCGCCGCGGACTCCGTGTCGACCTGCACCAGCTTCGTGCCGGCGCTGATCAGCTTGCCGCGCCGCGTCGTCCAGTTGTTCAGCGCACAACCCCAGCCGACGATCAGGTCGGCACCCTTGATCAGTTCCTCGGCCAGCGGCGACGCGAAACCACCCGAGATGCCCAGCGACCACGGGTCGCCGTGGAACAGCCCGTTGGCCACGGCGGACGTCGCCAACAGCGCACCACACGCATCAGCCAGCGCCCGCAGCGGCGCCCCGGCGGCCCGCGCACCACGCCCGGCGATGAACACCGGCCGTTGCGCTGCGGCGACCAGCTCGGCCAACGCGGCGACGGAGTCGGGTCGAACCGGCGCGGCGGGAGCGACCGGCGCGACCGCCGACACCTCGGTGGTCACCGTCATCGACTGCACATCCAGCGGCAGGCTCAGCACCACCGTCCGCCGCTGCTGCACCGCGGTCCGGTAGGCCCGCACGGTGTCCGCGACCGCGCTGGCCGCCCCGTACACCCGCTCCGGCACCGCACCCACCGAGCGGACCAGTTCGTCCTGGTCGACGCGGAAGTTGGCCAGCAGGTCGGCACCCGGTGTGTCGGCGGTCAGCACCAGCAGCGGCGTGCGGCTCTTGGCGGCCTCCCCGATGCCGGTCATCGCGTTGGTCAGCCCGCAGCCCTGGTGGGTGGACACCATGGCCACCCGGCCGCTCATCCGCGCGTACGCGTCGGCGGCCGTCGTGGCGCCGCCCTCGTGCCGGGTGGCCACGAACGTCACCCCGGCGGCACGCAGCGCGTTGGTCACCTCGAAGTTGCCGCTGCCGACGACGCCGAACACGGGACCCGCCCCCAGCGAGGCGAGCACCCGGCCGACGAGTTCGGCGACGTTCACCGCTCGACGATCGCGTAGACCCGGGCCGGGCTGCCCGACCCGCCGACGATCGGCAGCGGCGACACCACCAGCACCGCCCCGGTGACCGGCAGCCGCGCGAGGTTCTGCAACTGGGTCAGGCCACACTTGTTGGCACCGAGAACCCGGTTGTGGCAAGGGAAAGCCGGCTCCAGCTCGGCCGCCCGGCCGGCGTCGGTGCCCACGGTCTCCACACCGAGCCCGACGATCGGGCTCTCCTCGGCCAGCCACGCGGCACACTCGGGCGAGATACCCGGGGTGTGCGAGCGGCCGTCGTCGGTGACGTTGAGGAACTCGTCCTGGTCGGCCGACCGGGTGTCCCAGCCGGTCCGGTACAGCAGCCAGCCACCGTCGGGCAGCGACCCGTGCTCGGCCTCCCAGGCCCGCACGTCGTCGATCTGCAGCAGGTAGTCAGGGTCCTCGGCGACCCGCGCCGACATGTCCAGCACCACGGCAGGCGCGACCAGGTCGCGGACCGGGATGCTGGCCACGTCGTTGCCGTCCTTGCCGGACAGCCAGTGCGTCGGCGCGTCGACGTGGGTGCCGGTGTGTTCGCCGGTGTGGATGTTGTTCCAGTACCACATGGGACCGCGCTCGTCGTAGCGGCTGATCTCCTCCAACCGGAAGTTGATCGTGTTGGCGAACGGCTCCGGCAGCTTCAGCACCGGCGTGGTGGCCGACAGCGGGGCGGTCAGGTCCACGATCTCCAACTGGTCGGCGCGCAGGGCGGTGAGCAGGTCGGCGAGCACTGACATGGCGATCTCCTGGTGGTCGGGTCGGCGGAGATCACCGTATACGCAGGCGTGGCGATCACAGGTCCGCCGCCCAGTTACGGATCCGATCCAGATGGCCGGCCAGCAGGCCGTACCGGGGGTCGACATGACACAGCAGCGTGGGGCTGCCCGCCCGGTCCCGGTCGAAGGCGGCCCGAGCGGTCGCGTACCTGGCGCCGTCGTGCTCGTCGTCCAGCCACGCCAGCGGCCTGCCGGCCGCGTAGGCGGCCACCGCGGGCCACTTCCAGCCGCCGTCCGGCCGCCAGTACAACCGGCCCCGCTCGTCCTCGGTCATGTCGGCGGCCGGGTACTCGATCACCGGCAGCGGGTCCAAGCCGATGGCGGGCGCGATCCGCTCGTTGGCCGCGTGCCGCCACGCCGTCGCCCACACCAGTTCCAGGCCGGTCTCGGCGGCCAGTGCCCGCAGCAGCGCGCCGTGCCCGGAATTCAGCCGCACCCGGTAGCCCTTGGCCCACGGCAGTGGCCGGTGGCGCAGCCACTCCCCCGCCGCCGTCTCCCGATACGCCACGTAACCGCTGGGCCGGGGGAACCGTCTCGCCCGGTACGGGTTCAGCGGCCCGTCCACGTCCAGCAACAGCAGCCCCTTGATCGATGTCGCCACACCGCCATCCTGGCAGGTCACCGAAACTTTCAGTGCCCGCCGCAGGTGGTGCGCGCGAGGTGGACAGGTGCGTTGACCTGCGGCATGGCCCGACCTACGGTGCCCGCCGCACCCTAGGAGGAGCCATGACCGCAAGACGCTCACTCGGGCCGCTGCTGTTGGCGGCCGGACTCGCGGTACTCACGTCCGTGGTCGGCGTGGCACCGGCAGCGGCCACGCCAGGCCACCGGCCGGCCAGCGAACGCCTGTTCGTCCCGGCACCCACCCCGGCCACCGTCACCCAGATCAAGCAGCTGGTACGCGGCCACGACCTGCGCGACGCCGCCCTGCTGGCCAAGATGGCGGCCACACCGCAGGCGGTCTGGTTCACCAGCGGCACGCCGGACCAGGTCAAGGCGCAGGTGCGCGGCACCATGGTCGACGCCGGTCGGCAGCGCGCCGTACCGGTACTGGTGGCCTACGACATCCCGGGCCGCGACTGCGCCCAGTTCTCCGCCGGCGGCGCGCTGGACGAGGCCGCGTACGACTCGTGGATCACCAGCTTCGCCGTCGGCATCGGCCACGGCAAGGCCATGGTCATCCTGGAGCCGGACGCGCTGGGCAACATGCCGTCCGACTGCAACCTGCCGACGTCGGTCTACCCGTTCACCAACGACGAGCGCACCGCGGAGATCAACTTCGCCGTCACCGCGCTGGCACACGACCCCAACGCGAGCGTCTACCTCGACGGCACGCACAGCGCGTGGCAGTCGGTCGGCACGATCACCCAGCGCCTGCTGGCCGCCGGTGTGCAGCGCGCCAAGGGTGTCTACCTCAACGTGTCGAACTACCAGCCGACGCCGGAACTGATCGACTACGGCACCTGGATCGCCGACTGCATCGCGATCGTCACCGATGCCAGCAACCCGCTGTTCAACAACCCGGGCGCGTGCGCGAGCCAATACTTCCCGGCCACCCAGACCGATTTCAGCACGTGGGGCCTGAGCACGGCGTTCTACGCGGCCAACATGGGCAACGCCGTGGCCACCACGCACTTCGTGATCGACACCAGCCGCAACGGCAACGGCCCGAACAACATGACCACGTTCGCCGCGGCGCCGTTCAACCAGTCGGCCACGGTGATCTCGACGCTGGCCGCCGGCAGCTGGTGCAACCCGCCGAACTCCGGTGTCGGTCTGCGGCCGACCACCCGTACCGGCACGCCGTTGCTGGACGCGTACCTGTGGGTGAAGATCCCCGGCCAGTCCGACGGCCAGTGTGACGCGGCCGGTGGTGTGCGGGCGTGGGACTACACGACATTCACCCAGCCCGGCTGGCCGACCACCGCCGACGCGCAGCGCGTGTTCGACCCGCTGTGGGGCATCGACGACCCGGCTGCCGGCGCGTGGTTCCCGCAGCAGGCGCTGCAACTGGCCAGGGAGGCCAGCCCAGCGCTGTTCCACCGGTAACAACACCCGGCCGCACCCCTGATCGACGCACATTCTGATGTTCGTCGCTATGGGGTGCGGCCGGCCGGCCAGTAGCGTGGCGCCGTGGCACACATCGACCTTGGTATTGACGAGCAACAGTTCCCCGGCATCAGAGGGCCGATGCGGTTCCGGCCCGAGACGTCCAAGCCGCTCAACGAGTTGGCTGACGTGCTGCTGCGGCAGCCGAACTCCCTGTCCCCCGGCGAACGTGAACTGATCGCCGCCTACGTCTCCGGTCTCAACGAGTGCAACTTCTGCTGCGGTTCGCACTCCGCCTACGCGGCAGCACAACTGGATGCCGGCATGCCCCTGGTGGACCAGGTGCGCTCCGACCTGGACTCCGCACCGATCTCGGCGAAACTGCGTGCGCTGCTGCGGATCGCGGGTGCCGTGCGGCAGGACGGCCGCAAGGTCACCACCGAACTGGTCACGGCAGCCAGGGACGAGGGCGCGACCGACATCGAGATCCACGACACCGTGCTGATCGCGGCCGCGTTCTGCATGTACAACCGGTACGTCGACGGCCTGGGCACGCTGGCCCCGACCGACCCGGCCGACTACATGAAGTCAGCCCCGCGCATCATCGAATTCGGGTACCAGGGGTAGACCGCCCGAGTGTTCGGCGGTCGCTTCGCTCCTGGCTCTCCCGCGCCGCTGGCGCGCCGGCGCCTCACTTGGATTGAGGAAGCTTGACCGAGCCCTTCTTGGGCCGGCCGGCGGAGGGTGGTGGCACTATCGGTCCGATGTCACCGTCCGGCGCTTCGTCCAGGTCGACGATGACCGGGGCGTGGTCGCTGGGGCCGGTGCCCTTGCGGGCCAACCGGTCCACCCAGGCCGCGCGCACCCGGTCGGCCACGGGCGCCGCGGCCAGGACCAGGTCGATCCGCATGCCGAGATCCTGGTGGAACATGCCGGCCCGGTAGTCCCAGTAGGTGAACACGCGCTCGGTCGGCCACCGGTCACGCACCACGTCGTGCAGGCCGAGTCCCTGCAACGCGGCCAGCGCTTCGCGTTCCGGCGCGGTCACGTGGGTCTGGCCGACATAGGCGGCCGGGTCGAACACGTCGGCGTCGGCCGGCGCGATGTTCATGTCACCGCACAGCACGGCCGCATCGGGTCCGGCCGCGACCTGCTCGCGCAGCTTCGCCAGCCAGGCCAGTTTGTAGTGGTAGTGCTCGGAGTCCGGCTCCCGGCCGTTGGGCACGTACAGTGAGTGCACCCGCACGCCGGCACAGGTCGCCGACACCGCGCGGGCCTCGATGTCCGGGAAGCCGGGCGCGCCGGGGATGCCGATCGCCACGTCGTCCAGGCCGACCTTGGACAGCAGCGCGACACCGTTCCACCGGCCCTCGCCGAAGTGCGCCACCTGGTAGCCCCGGTCGGCCAGCTCACCGCCCAGCGCCTTCTCGAACGCGTCGTCCGCGACCTTGGTCTCCTGCAGGCAGACGACATCGGGCCGCCGCTGATCCAGCCAGGGCAGGAACCGGGGCAGCCGAGCCGTTATCGAGTTGACGTTCCACGTAGCGATTCGCACCCGGACCACGGTAGCGGCCGGCACCGACACCGGCTCGTCAGGCGGCTGCCCGCCACGGCACGACGGCGGACGTGCGCCGCTGGTAGTCGGCGTACTCGGGATAGCGGGACAGGCTGATGCTCTCGGTGAACCTGGTCGACCCGACGAACAGCAGCGTCAGCAGCACGGCACCGGCGATCGTCCACCGCGCCCCGCCGGATGCGGCCACGCCGAAGGCAAAGATCATCCACCACTGGGCGATCTCGAAGAAGAAGTTGGGGTGCCGCGAGTAGCGGAACAGGCCGGTGGTGAGGAACCGGCGGTCCGGCTCGCGCCCGGCCGCGATCTCGGCGTGCTTCCACTGCTGGAAGTTCCACTGCTGCTGGTCGGCAACGGTCTCGCCGACCAGGAAGGCCAGGAACAGCACCGCGATCACGATGTCCCACGGGCCGAGCGACGACCGACTGGCCAGCGCGGTGTCGGCCGGTGTCGTGATCAGCAGCAGGATCACGTTCTGGTAGATCGTGATGAAGAAGACGTTGAACAGCTGGAACTGCCACGGTGCCATCCGGCCGCGCAGCACACCCCAGCGGTAGTCCTCGCCACCCCGGGCGTAGCCGCCCTTGCGGGCGAAGTTGAACGTCAGCCGGGCTCCCCACAGCAGGGCAAGACCGGCCATCAGGTCCAACCGGGCGTCCAAGAATCCGGCGCCACCGGCGAAGATCACCAGGTAGACCACTGGAATGATCGACCAGAGCCGGTCCACCCACGAGTACTCCCTGGTGGTCACCGACAGCACCCACACGCCGACGCAGACGCCAGCGAAGACGTAGATACAGATCAACAGGGTGCTCATGTGCGCACTGTAACCGGCGCGCGGTCGGGTGGGCCGCTGACCTGCACCGTAGGATCGCGCGGCATGAACCTGCCGCTGCGTCGACGCGGGATCGACATCTTCTTCGCGGTCGTGTTCGCCGCGTTCACCATCACGTCCGTGATCAGCGACCTGCTGCCGACCGTCGGAGTGGACTTCTCGCATCCGTCGTCGAACTTCTTCGTCAACTCCAACTACTGGTACGCGCACGACGCCGATCCGCTGTTCATGCACCCGCCGGACTGGATGCGCATCGTGACCGGATTGTCGGCGTTCGTGTACATGCCGTTCTATCTGGTCCTGGTGGTCAGCCTGTTGGCCGGCTGGAACTGGATCCAGCTGCCTTCGGTGATCTACGCGACGATGATCGTGTCGCTGACCGGGATCGTGGTGTTCGGTGTGGAGTTCTTCGGTGCGGCCGCGTTGCGCACCCAGAACCCACCGAAGTTCCTGGCGTTCAACCTGCCCTACGTGCTGCTGCCGCTGCTGTTGTTGGTCCGCATGCGCAAGCCTCAGCCGTTCACCCGCCGTTTCTGAGCAGTAGTTAGGGTCAGAAGATGCGATTCGGACTCTTCGTGCCCCAGGGCTGGCGGTTGGACCTGGCTGGCATCGACCCCAAGGACCACTGGACCACGATGCTCGACGTGGCGCGTGCCGCTGATGCCGGCCCGTTCGAGTCGATCTGGGTCTACGACCACTTCCACACCGTGCCCATGCCCACCGACGAGGCCACGCACGAGGCATGGTCGCTGATGGCGGCGTTCGGCGCGGCCACCAACCGGGTGCGGCTGGGCCAGATGTGCACCTGCATGGGCTACCGCAATCCGGCCTACCTGGCCAAGGTCGCGGCGACCATCGACGCCATCTCCGGCGGTCGGGTCGAGATGGGCATCGGCGGCGGCTGGTACGAACACGAGTGGAAGGCCTACGGCTACGGCTTTCCCTCAGCGGGCGAGCGGTTGGGCCAACTGGATGAAGGTGTCCAGATCATGCGCCAGCTGTGGACCACCGGCACCGCGACGCTGGACGGCAAGCACTACCAGGTGGACGGCGCCATCGCCCGCCCGCTGCCGTTGCAGGACGGCGGCATCCCGCTGTGGATCGCAGGCGGCGGCGAGCAGAAGACGCTGCGTATCGCTGCGCGGTACGCCAACTACACGAACTTCGACGGTTCGGTGGACGGCTTCCAGCACAAGTCGGACATCCTGGCCGCGCACTGCAAGGACGTGGGCACCGACTTCGGCGCGATCACCAGGTCGTCCAACTACAACGTCGTGATCGGCGAGACCGACAAGGACGTCCAGGACAAGCTGGCCTGGATCCGGTCGCACTACGAGCCGCTGCTGCCGGCCGCGACACTGGACGGCGCGATGAAGAACTTCGCGGAAGGCCCACTGGTGGGCACCCCGGAGCAGATCGCCAAGCGGCTGGCCGACATGAACAGCATCGGCATGACGTACGCGATCCTGTATTTCATCGACGCCGCCTACGACCGGTCCAGCATCGAACTGTTCGCGAAGGAAGTAGCTCCCTCGCTGACCGATTGACCCGTTTGGCACGGCTGCGGTCAGCGATCGCAGCCGTGCCAAGGTATCTGACGCTGACGTCAGGGTTCGATACGATCGGGCGAGCGCGGACGGCGGCGTGCCGTCGGTGGCACCCGAGGAGTTGGCGATGGCGGTGACACAGTCACCAGCGGCTCAGGATGCCGTTGGGAGACCTGGCCTGCACTACAAGTGGATCGCTCTGTCGAACACGACACTGGGCATCCTGATGGTGACGATCAACCAGTCGATTCTGTTGATCTCCCTGCCAGCGATCTTCCAGGGCATCAATCTCAATCCGTTGGCGCCATCGAACACATCGTACTTCCTGTGGGTGTTCATGGGATTCCTACTGGTCACCGCGGTACTGGTGGTCAGTTTGGGCCGAATCGGAGACATGTACGGCCGGGTGAGGATGTACAACCTCGGCTTCGCGATATTCACGTTGTTCTCGATCGCCCTTTCCGTGACGTTCTTCAGCGGGGTCACCGCAGCGCTGTGGATCATCGTCATGCGGGTGTTCCAGGGGGTCGGCGGCGCGTTCCTGTTCGCCAACTCCAGTGCGATCCTGACCGACGCCTTCCCGGAGAACGAACGTGGCAAGGCGATGGGCATCAACGGCATCGCGGCGGTCAGCGGCTCGTTCATCGGCCTGATCCTGGGCGGCGTGCTTGCTCCGATCGAGTGGCGTCTGGTCTTCCTGGTTTCTGTGCCGTTCGGCCTGTTCGGCACGATCTGGGCCTACCTGAAGCTGAAGGACAACGGAATCCGGATCAAGGCCAAGGTCGACTGGCTGGGCAACGCCACGTTCGCGATCGGCCTGATCGCGCTGCTGTCCGGCATCGTGTACTCGCTGCTCCCCTACGGCGGTCACCCCACCGGTTGGACCAACCCGTGGGTGCTGTCGGCTATCTTCGGCGGCATCGCGATCCTGGGGCTGTTCACCTGGATCGAGACGAAGGTGGAGCAGCCGATGTTCCGCCTGAGCCTGTTCAAGATCCGCGCGTTCACGGCCGGCAACATCGCGGGTCTGCTCGGCGCGCTGGGCCGGGGCGGGCTCCAGTTCATGCTGATCATCTGGTTGCAGGGTATCTGGTTGCCGCAACACGGTTACAGCTTCGCGCAGACCCCGCTGTGGGCCGGTATCTACATGATTCCGCTGACGATCGGGTTCCTGATCGTCGGGCCGGTGTCCGGGGTGCTGTCCGACCGCTACGGCGCACGGGCGTTCGCCACCAGCGGCCTGATCGTGTCCGGCGCCAGCTTCCTGCTGCTGGAACTGCTGCCGTCCAACTTCAGCTACACCTGGTTCGCGCTGCTGATCTTCCTGTTCGCGGTGGGCATGGGGCTGTTCTTCTCGCCCAACCAGGCCGCCGTGATGAACAGCCTGCCGCCCGACCAGCGTGGTGCCGGCGCCGGCATGCTGAACACGTTCCAGAACTCGGCCACCGTGCTGTCGATGGGCCTGTTCTTCACCATCGTGACGCTGGGTCTGGCGGCCAGTCTGCCGACGCACCTGTTCAGCGGGCTGGTCGCGGCCGGTGTCGATCCGGCTGCGGCCAGGACGGTGGCCGACGAACCGCCGATCGGCAGCCTGTTCTCCGCGTTCCTCGGCTACAACCCGATCCAGGAACTGCTGGGTCCGACCGGGGCACTGCAACACCTGTCGACCCAGCAGGCCGCGTTCATCACCGGCCGGTCGTTCTTCCCGAGCCTGATCGCGCAGCCGTTCGCCAAGGGCCTGGACCTGGCGTTCGACTTCGCGGCCGGTGCCACGGTGATCGCGATCATCGCGTCGGCCATGCGTGGCAAGCGTTACCTGCACACCACCGAGGCCGACAAGGCAAGCAAGTGACCCATGGTTACCACATCGTCTGACGCCAGGACCGGTCGATCCGCCGCGGATCGGCCGCTGGTCGGCATCGGCGCCGCCGCGCAGCACGCGGGCGTGTCGGAGCGCGCGCTGCGCTACTACCAGCAACTGGGCCTGATCAATCCGGCGTGCACGTCGGGTGGCCTGCGGCGCTATGCCGAGCACGACCTGGCCAGGGTGGCGCGGATTCGGGAGTTACAGACGCTGCTCGGCCTCAACCTGGACGAGATCGCCGCCGTGTTGCGCGACGAGGACCGGGTCGCTGAGATCAAGGTGGCCTACCACGACGAGCGGACCGACGCGGCGGCCCGCAAGTCCCTGGTCCGCGAATCCCTTGCCATCCACGAGAACCTGCGTGCCGAGGTGGAGGCCAAACGGGTCGCTCTGGACAGTTTCCTCGGCGACCTCGACCGGCGGATCGACCTGATCAGGAACAGTCTCGACTCGGACTGATCAACTCGAAACCGGCACCCGCAGATGGGTGTCGAGCCAGCGTGGCCACGGCCGACGTTCGGCCGGCGCGGCGCCGGCCAGCGCGAGCATCGCCTCGGGCGCCGTCATGCGGCGCCGCGGGTCGGCTTCCAACAGGCCGGTCACGATGCCGAACAACACCGGCGGCACCAGCACGAAACCGTTGTCCGAGCCGGTGGCCTCGCAGGTCAGCGACTCGTACATGATCGCGCCGACGCCGTAGCAGTCCATCGTGGCGGAGATCGGCTCGCAGTCCTCCTGCTCCGGCGCCGCATAGCCCGCGGTGCCGATCGGCTTGCCGGCCGGCTGTTTCGCGCCGATCCGCCGGGTCGAGCCGAAGTCGATGACGATGGGCCTGCCGTCGCGGAGCACGATGTTCTCCGGCTTGAGGTCGAGGTGGGCCAGGCCACGCCGGTGCAGATCGCTGACCGTGCCGAGGATCTGCACACACATCAGCGCCACGTCGGTCGCCGCCATCGGCCCGGTCCGGTCCAGCTCCTCGTCGAGCGCCGGTCCGTCGATGTACTCCATCACCAGGTGCGGCACCGGCTCCCCGCTGCCGTCCCCGATCAGTCGCGGCAACCCTGGGTGGCTCGCGCCGCTCAGCGCGGTGACCTCCCTGCGCAGCGACTTGACCGCCCGCTCGCTGTCCACCTGGTGCGGCCGGGCGAGTTTCACGCTCACCGGGCACCACATCTGCGCCGACCACGCCAGCCAGGTCTCGCAGCGCGTGCCGACGCCGATCCGGAACACGGCGAGCGTGCCGCCGGGCAGCGGATCGCCCTCGGCGTGGCCCCAGATGGGGAGTCCGTCCTCGTCGTCGACATCGTAGGTAGCCGCTGTGTCGGTGTCCGTCATGGTGCCTCCATCGAAGGAGCCGGTGGCCCACCGCGTGCACGGTGGGCCACCGGCGAACTGTCAACGACGAGAACGACTGCGGGTGCGGGTGCGGCTGTCGCCCCTGCGACCCCGACGGCCGCGGCCGCGGTGCCGTTCGCCGTGATGGGACATGGGACCCTTGATCTCAATCATCAGTTCATCTCCTCGTTGCTTGTCTGCTCAGTGCGCAGAGTGCAGAATTGGCGTCAGCGACGGGAACGACTACGGCTCCGGGTACGCGTACGAGTCCGGCCGTGGTGCTCCATCGGGCCCTTGATCTCGATCATCGGTACATCTCCTCGCCTGGTCGCCGCTCCTGGCAGAGCGGCGTGGATCGGTACATCTCTGATCCCGCATTCCGCTCCTGGCAGAGCGGAATCGGGCTGTCCAACATCAGAAGCGAACGTCAGCCGCGCGAACGGCTACGAGTCCGCGTGCGGGTCCGGCTACGGCCGTGGTGGTCCATCGGGCCCTTGATCTCGATCATCGAATTCACCCCCTGATCGGTTGAGTGACATCCGGCGTCAGCGCCGGCACGGTTGTGGTGACGGCTGCCCTGTCGAGCAGCACGGTCCGGTCGGCGATCGCCGCCAGGTCTCTGTCGTGCGTGATGAGCAGCACCGTCCGTGACGCGGTGGCACCCTGGATGGCACGCACCAGCAGCTCGGCCGAATCCGGGTCGAGCGCCGCGGTCGGCTCGTCCAGCAGCACGATCGGCGCGTCCGACACGGCGGCCCTGGCCAACGCGACCCTGCGTCGCTGGCCACCGGACAGCCGCACGCCTGCCTCGCCGACTGCGGTGTCGTAGCCCTGCGGCAGGCTGTGCACGAACTCGTCGACCAGTGCCGACTTGCCGGCAGCCAGTACGTCGGCGCGCGTGGCGCTCATCGAACCGAACGCGATGTTCTCGGCGATGCTGGCGTCCAGCAGCCACGGATCCTGCGGCACGAACGCGATGCGCTTGCGCAGGCTGAACCGGTCGAACGAACGGATGTCGGTGCCGTCCACCAGCACCCGGCCCGAATTGACGTCGTAGAGGCGCAGCAGCAGTTGCAGCACGGTGCTCTTGCCGGCGCCGCTCGGGCCGAACAGGCAGACCGTCTCGCCTGCGCGCACGGTGAGGTCGAAGTTGGTCAGCACGGGCATGTCGGGCTCGTAGCAGAACCCGACCCGCTCGAAACGCACCTCGCGGACGTGCAGCGGTGCCCGTCGCGCGTTCGGCACGTCGGTGATCGCCTCGTCGGAGGCCAGCACCTCGTGCACCCGCACCGCACTGGCGCCTGCCTTGGCCAGCGAACCGGACAGCCGGGCCAGACCGCGCACCGGCGAGTACAGGTCCTGCAGGTAGGCCAACACGACCAGCAGGCTGCCGGTGGTCAGCGAACCGGACAGCACGTGCGCACCGCCGACGACCAGCACCAGACCGGAGCCACCGGCCAGCACCAGATTCGCCATCGGGCTCCAGCGGGCCTCGACGCCCACGGTGTGCAGGTCCACTTCGAGCAGCGCCCGGTTGCGGGCGCCGAAGATCGCACTCGCCCTGCCGACCCGCCCGAACGCCTGCACGGCGCGGACGTTGCGGAACAGGTCGTTCGTGATGGCAGCCAGCCGGCCGGACTCGGACCGCGCGTCGCTCTGCGCGTCACGCACCCTGCGGCGCTGCCGGACGGCGAGCACCGCCAGTACCGGCACAACCGCCAGCCCGATCAACGCCAGTTCCGGGTCGAACGTGGTGAGGACGACCAGCACGGTCAGCACCATGACGGAGTCCGGCAGCAGCGTCGTGGTGACCGCGATGATGCCGTCCAGCAGCCTGCCGACGTCCGAGGTCAGCCGGGACACCAGCTCACCGCTGCGCATCCGGTCATGCCAGCGCAGCGACAGCGACATCGACCGGTCGAACACGGCCTGGCGCAGCGTGGCGCCGATCCGCTCGGCGGCGCGTTCGCCGCACAGCGTGCCGGCCACGTCCAGGCCACCGACCGCGGCGTTCAACAGGACCAGCGCGAGGCCGGCCAGGATCAGCAGCGCCTGCGGCGGAATGCCGTTGAGCGGCGACAACACACCGGTCATCGGCCGGTGGTTGATCGCGTGGTCGACGGCCAGTGCCAGCGGCCATGGCTCGGCCAGCGTCACACCGGCGGCCAGCAACGCCAGTACGCCAGCCCCGGCGAGTGCCGGGACGTGCGGCCGGGCGGCCGGTGCGGTGACGCGGAGCGCCATTGGGAGCTGCATGTGAACCATGTTTGCGCTGGCCAGGTTCGAGCCACCATTGGACATTGGTACTACGCCAAAGGGCAGTCCGCATTGGACATCTTTGTCGCTACGCTGCACAACATGTTGTTCTGGGGCCGCGGTCGAAATAACGAACCGTCATCGACAGCAAGCCTGGTCATACGGTTCACAGCTGCTGGCGCGGTCGTGTTGTTGCTGCTGGCCGCCCTGCTGGCGCTCATCGCGCGGCAGGCGGGCACTGAGCAGGCGATACAGGCCGCCACCCAGACGACCAGCATCGCGGCACACGGCATCGCCGAGCCGAAGCTGGACGCGGGCGTGATGGCCCATGATCCCGCGTCGCTGGCCTCGTTCGACAAGGCGATGAGGCAATACGTCATCCAGAACTCGCTGGTCCGGGTCAAGGTGTGGGACCGGGCGGGCGTCATCGTCTATTCGGACGCGAAACCCCTCATCGGCATGAAGTTCGATCTGTCCGGGGAGGAGGCGGCCGCGCTACAGAGCGGGGGCAGCGACTCCGAGGTCAGCGACCTGAGCAAACCCGAGAACCGGTTCGAGAAGGACTCCGGCAAGCTGCTTGAGGTGTACATCGGGGTGCGCAGCACCACCGGCCAGCACCTGCTGTTCGAGACCTACTACAAGTACGACGCCGTGACCGCGGCGGGCGAAGCGGCCTGGCGCCGGTTCGCGCCGCCGTCCCTTGGTGCGCTGCTGGTGCTGGAACTGGTGCAGATCCCGTTCGCGTGGTCGCTGGCCAGGCGGGTGCAGCGGCAGCAGGAGGAGCGGGAACGGCTGCTGCGGCACGCCGTGGACGCCTCCGACGCGGAACGCCGTCGGATCGCGGGCGAGCTGCACGACGGTGTCGTGCAGGAACTCACCGGCCTGACCTACGCCATGGACGCCGCCCGGCTCGGCCAGCCCGACGAGGTAAAACGCGCCGAACTGATCTCCGGCACCGCGACCCGGCTGCGCGCCAGCATCCGGGCGCTGCGCTCGCTACTGGTGGACATCTATCCGCCCAACCTGGCCGAGGAGGGCCTGCCGTCGGCGCTGGCCGAACTGGCCGACGGCCTGGAACGCAGCGGCATCGAGGTGCAGCTGGCCACCGATGGCGCCGAAGACCTGCCGCCCGCAGCGGCGGCGCTGCTGTTCCGTACCGCGCAGGAAGTGGTCCGGAACATCATCGCGCACAGCGGAGCACGTGCGACGACGATCGACGTCGTGCAGAGTAACGGCGTTGCCACGCTGGTCATCGACGACGACGGACGCGGATTCGACGACATAGAACTGGACAAACGGTCCGGTGACGGCCACTTCGGCCTACGCTCGATCGGTGATCTGCTGGCCAGGGCCGGCGGCGGTCTGTCGGTCCGAGCGGCGCCCGGCCAGGGCACCCGAGTCGAGGCGGAGGTACCAGTTCGATGATCCGGGTCCTGATCACCGACGATCATGCGATCGTGCGGGCCGGCTTGGCACAGTTGCTGGGTACCACCGATGATCTCGTCCTCGTCGGCGAAGCGGGGGACGGCGCCGCGGCCATCGAGATGGCCGCCGAACTGGGTCCGGACGTCGTGCTGATGGACCTGTCCATGCCCGGCACCGACGGTGTCGCGGCGACGGCGAAGATCGTGGCGCAGAACCCTGAAGTCCACGTTCTCGTGCTGACGTCGTTCTCCGACCAGAGCCGGATTCTGGACGCGTTGCAGGCGGGCGCGGAAGGCTATCTGCTCAAGCAGAGCGAGCCCGAGGTGATCCTGGCCGGCATCCGCGAGGTGGTGCGCGGCGGTTCGCCGCTGGACCCGAAGGCGGCTCGGGTGCTGCTCACCAACCGCCGTACGCCGGAGCCGGGTGTGCACCTGACCGGGCGGGAGCGCGAGGTGCTGAAGATGGTCGGCGACGGCCATCCGAACAAGACCATCGCGCGGCGGCTCGGGATCAGTGAGCGCACTGTGAAAGCCCACCTGACCAGTGTCTATCAGCGACTCGGCGTCACCGACCGGACACAGGCGGCGCTGTGGGCGCAGCGGCAGGACGACCGCGAGGCGGAAACCGGCCAGGGGTACTAGAACCATCGTCCGATGGCGGCCCGCTCTCCGGTGAGCACAGAATATTTGACATGACCCAGCCGTCCGACGACAGCCGCCACCGGCCCGTGGTGCTCCAGACCCGGGCCGAG
>DASUJK010000166.1:0-2816 GCA_036279295.1 Pseudonocardiaceae bacterium
TCCCGTCGTCCCGGCCCAGCAGCGTGCCGTTCACCCGGAACCGCCTGCGGGTGGCGAAATCGATGGCCAGCACACCGACCGGTTGGCCGACGGGCAGCTCGGCCAGCGGATCGCCGGGCCGGGCCACGGTGTGCACGTCCAGGGTGGTTGCGTAACCATTGAGGAAGCCGGCTGGGCCGGTCAGCGGGCTCGACCACAGGCGACCATCGGCGTCCCGGGCAGCCAGCACGGCGAAGGTCCGCGCGGCGAGGAACAAGCGCGCGCCGCCGTCCAGGTCGGGCTCGTCGAGCATGGTCACCAGCCGCGCGGCGTCGGCCGACACGCCTGCCCTGCGCTGGACCGCCAGCTCACCCTCGTGGAATCCGGTGACCGCCATCGCCGCCCCCTAATGTCTGATCAGTTTCGCTACCGTTAGCGTAACTCTCCTGTCAAATGGTCCTTGCCGCTTGCAACCATTAGGTAAGCTGGCCGGCATGACGACCACGGCACCACTGCTCGGCGAGCCCCTGCCGGTCGAGCTGATGAACACCGTCTGGGCCGACCGGGACGGTGTGCACGACGCGCTCACCGAGGTCAGCGACCTGGCCGGTTGGCTGAGCGCGAAGGGCCTCCCCCACACCGAGCCGTCACTG
Organism: Pseudonocardiaceae bacterium; assembly: GCA_036279295.1. GTDB lineage: Bacteria > Actinomycetota > Actinomycetes > Mycobacteriales > Pseudonocardiaceae > DATEPR01. The sequence goes on from DASUJK010000166.1 coordinate 633, forward strand.
GACGGCTTCCGTGCGCTGCGTGATGCCCTGCGGGTGTTGGCCGCCGAGGTGACCGACGACACCCGGCCCATCGCCGACCCGGGTCGCGACGTCCGCCGAGCGGTCGACACGCTGAACACCCTGTGTGCCGCGACGCCGTCGTGGTCCCGACTGAACTGGTCGACGTCACGGGCGGAGCGGGTCAGCGCCGGCGATCCGGCGCTGTCCGAGGTCGCCGAGGCCGCGGCGGCATTCTTCGGCTCGGTGCGGGGCGCGGAACTGCGGGCCTGCTACGCGCCCGGCTGCGTGCTCTACTTCGTCCGCGACCACCCACGGCGGCAGTGGTGTTCAGCGGGCTGCGGCAACCGGGCCCGGGTGGCCAGGCACTACGCCAAACATCACACTCCCGGATGAATCTCCTGTTCGCTGGTCCAACTGGCCAGCAGCCGCAGCGCCTGCTCGGACGGTGGCCCGGGTTCGGCGGTGCGCAGGCCGAGGATCATCGACTCGTGGCCCAGTGTCATGTCGCCGACGACGGGATGGTGGTAGTGCTTGCTGCCGTGCGCCCGTCCCAGCACGTCATGATCCGCCCACCAGCGCCGAAAGTCGTTGTCCCACAAGGACAATTCGCCGACCAGGCCCACTCGACGTACAGATCACGAACGCCCTCGTCGGAGAACAGGTAGTGGGCAAAGTTGCGCTCGCGGAGCGGCATCGCGTCGAAATCGGTGAACAGGGCGCGGGCCATTCTGCCGGACCCCCGGTCGGAGCGGGCCAGGCTGTGCGCCGGCTGCCGTGCTTGGCTGGACACAGGGAACACAGGATTCTCGGCGGCACCGGCATCTCGGTCAGCGAGTACGCACTCGGCACGATGATGCTGGGCGCCATGGGCAACACCGACCACGACGAGTCGGCGCGCATGATCCACACGGCGTTGGACGCCGGCATCAACTTCGTCGACACGGCCGACGTGTACTCCGGCGGGGAGTCCGAGGAGATCGTCGGCAAAGCGCTCAAGGGCAGGCGCGACGACGTCGTGCTCGCGACGAAGTTCAGCCTGCCGATGGGACCGACCCGAACCACCGTGGCGGCTCACCCCGGTGGGTGAAGCGGGCGGTGGAGGACAGCCTGCGGCGGCTGGGCACCGACCACATCGACCTCTACCAGATGCACAGGGTCGACCCGGACACCGACATCGACGAGACGCTGGCCGCGCTGTCCGACCTGGTCCGCGCCGGCAAGGTGCGTGCGATCGGCTCGTCGCTGTTCCCGCCGGCACAGATCGTCGAGGCGCAGTGGACCGCCGACCGGCGTGGCCACCACCGGTTCCGCACCGAGCAGCCGCCGTACTCGATCCTGCTGCGTGGCATCGAGCGGTCCATGCTGCCGACAGTGCAGAACTACGGCATGGGTGTGCTGACCTTCGGCCCGCTGGCGTCGGGCTGGCTGTCCGGCAGGGCGAACCCGACGACGGGCCACCGCAGCCAGGGCCGGGCGGCGCCGATGTTCGACCTGTCGATCCCGGCCAACCAGGTGAAACTGGCGGCCGTCGAGCAGTTGACGAAACTCGCCGCCGAGGCCGGCATGCCGCTCACCCACCTCGCCGTCGCGTTCGTCAGGGCACACCCGGCGGTCACGTCCGTCCTCATCGGACCCCGCAAGCCTGAGCAGCTGCTGGATCTGCTGGCCGGCCAGGATGTCGTACTGAGCGACGACATCCTGGACCGGATCGACGAGATCGTGCCGCCGGGTACCGACCTCAACCCGAACGACATCCTCTACACATGGCCCGCACTGGCCGACAAGCGGCTGCGCCGACGCTGATCAGAGTTGGTCGAGCGGCTTGTCCATGTCGGCCAGCGTGACCGGGTCGACCGTGCGGCCGGAGCGGATCAGCTCCTTCACCGCGTCGCCGACATCCCACACGTTGACGTTCATGGCTGCGAGAACCTTGTTGTCCCGCAGCCAGAACGCGACGAACTCGCGCGCGGTGACATCGCCGCGGAACACCACGTTGTCGTAGCCGCCGGGCTCGACGTGGCCGATGTACTCCATGCCGAGGTCGTACTGGTCGGTGTAGAAGTAGGGCAGTTCGTCGTAGCTGGCCTCGTTGCCGAGCATCGCGGCAGCCGCGACGGCGGGCTGGTTGAGCGCGTTGGCCCAGTGCTCGACGCGAACGTGCCTGCCCAGCAGCGGGTGGTGGGC
>DASUJK010000167.1:0-2576 GCA_036279295.1 Pseudonocardiaceae bacterium
CGACGTCTGCACGATCAAGGGCGACCTGGCCTCGACCGCCGCGGCGAGCACCGCCTCCAGCGTCAGGTCGTTGAACACGTTGATCGCCGGAACGCCGTATCGGTTGGTGAACGCGTCTGTCAGGATTTCCTTCAGCGGCACGACTGGCACGCGTTCCACGCTAGTCGGGACAACGCGCGAGCTCAGGCGTGGTTTTCCCCATTCGGAGGGTAGGAATCCCCCTACCTTGGCACGGCCGGCCGGACGGCGGCGCGGTGTGCCAGTGCGGTCCGGTTGGCCGAGCCCGTCTTGCGCAGCACGGCGCCGACGTGCTTCTCCACGGTCTTCGCCGAGATGCCGAGCCGGGTGGCGATCTGCTTGTCCGGCAGGCCTTGTTCGACCAGCAGCCGGACCTCGTGCTCACGGTCGGTGAGCGGCTCCTCCGCCGGCAGCGATCTGCTGACGAAGCGGTGCAGCACCTCTTCGGTCAGCGACACGTCACCGCGCGCCGCCGCCAGCACCGCCCTGGACAGCGCCGGACCGTCCGTATCGGACCCGACACAGCCGCGGGCGCCCGCGGTGACGGCGTCCCGCAACAGGTCGTCGGCGCGGTCGTCGGCCAGCAGCAGGATCGACACGTCGGGATTGGCCGACCGGATGTAGGAGGTGAGCCGGGCACCGTCCATGCCGGGCAGCTGGAGTTCGAGCAGCACGACGTCCGGGCTCAGCACTCGCACCGCGTCGACGACGGCACGAGCCTCGCCCACCTCGCCGACCACCTGGATCTCCGGTTCCTCGCGGGCCAGCAGGCGCACCAGCCCGGCCCGCACGATCGGCAACTGGTGCACGACCAGCACCCGCCACGCGTCCTTGGCCCGGTTGGGATCCACCGGATCGGCCCGGGTGTACGGAATATGCGCCCGCACCCTGGTGCCCCAGCCGGGGGTCGACTCGATCTGCAGGTCGGCGCCGAGATGCTGGGCCCTGGCCACGATGCCGGTCAGACCGAGCCCCTTCCGTGGCCCGGTGGCCAGCGCGGCCGGGTCGAAGCCGCAGCCGTCGTCCTCGACCACCAGCGCGACGTCCTCGGTGCCGTAGAGCACGCCGACCCGGACCAGCGTCGCCTTCGCGTGCAGCACGACGTTGGTCAACGCCTCCTGCACGATCCGCAGCGCCTGCTGGCCGATCTCCTGACTCAGCTCCGGCCGGTCACCGGTGACCACGAGGTCGGTGCGGATGCCGGTGGTGGACCGCGCCCAGCCCAGTTCCATGGCCAGCGCGTCGTCCAGCGAGTGCGGCTCCAGCAGCGCTGGCCCGAGACCCAGCACCGTGCGGCGGGTCTCGGCGAGCGCGTCGCACGCGGTGTCCCGAGCGGCGGCAAGGTGGGCGGCGCTGTCCGGATCGCTGGGTACGTCCAGCGTGTCGATGTGCATCAGGATCGAGCCGAGCGCCCTGGCCACCGCGTCGTGCACGTCGCGCACCACACGTTCCCGCTCGGAGCTGACGGCCAGCCGACGCGCGCGTTCCTCGGCGTCGGCGTGCAGCCGGGCATTGGTGATCGCGATCGCGGCGTGCTTGGCGAACAGGCCGAGCAGGTGCACGTCCTCGTCCCGGAACCGCAGGTCCGGGTCGGTGCTGAAGACGACGCACACGCCGATGATGGCGCCAGCCCACTCGATCGGCACACCGACGGTGGCATGCAGCCGTTCGCGTTCGCCGACGGCGACGTGCCCGCCGTGGACCTCGCTGTAGCTGTCGAACACCATGGGGGAGCGGCTGGCCACGACGGCACCGGTGACGCCCTCGTCCAGCGGGAACGCCTTGCCCTCCTGGCAGGAGACGCCGAGATCGGCTTCCTTGCGGTAGACGCCTGCCTGCTCGTCCACGATGCAGATCGAGCCGGCGCCGCCGCGCAGCAGACTGACCGCTCGGCTGAGGATGCGCCGCAGCAGTGGCTGGAGCGTGAACTGACCGGCGAGATCCTCGACGGCACCGGTCAGTGCGTCGACCTTGTCATGCGGGTCGATCCGGAGGACCACGCCACGATCATAGGGGAACCGAGAGTACTGTACCGGTTCAGCACGGTCCCGATACCCACACTGGAGCGGGTTATGTTGGTGCGTCGACGATGACGGAGGGGCGCCGGATGAACACGAAGCGTGCGGCCGCTGCGGTGGTCGCGGTGGCGACGGTCATGGGCATGGTGTTCGTCGGTCCGTCGGCCAGCGCCGCCGGGGTCGCACCGGGTTGCTGCGGTGACGGATCGGCGTGGACGACGGGGGACAAGGACGCCCTCGGCACATCGGCGACCACCACCAGCAAGGTCTGGTTCACGGTGGCCAACGGCATCACGTCCGAGGTGTTCTATCCGCGCGCCGACGTACCAAATATGCAGGACATGCAATACATCATCACCGACGGGTCGACATTCGTCGATCTGGAACGGGACGCCACAACGCATGTCGTGTCGATGCCGGATCCGAAGTCGTTGGAATACACGATCACCAACACCGCCAAGAGCGGGAGATACCGCATCACCAACACCTATCTCACCGACCCGAACCAGAACACGCTGGTGATCAGCACACGATTCCAGT
>DASUJK010000168.1:0-12158 GCA_036279295.1 Pseudonocardiaceae bacterium
CTTCGACGCCGTGCTGTGTCTCGGCATCCCGGCCTGGGTGGAGGTCACCGAGGGCGAGGTGCCCACGTCACTGCGCAGGGAACCGAGCAAACCGAAGCGCCAGCCGATGGGTCGGCACGTGGTGATCGGCTTGTGGGGCAACGGAACCATCCGCCTGATGACCGGTTTCCTGTTGTTGTTCCCCGCGTTCGTGATCAAATCGATGGAAGAGCACTCACCGACGAAACAGCTGCTGCTGCTCGGCCTGATCGGCGGTGCGGCCGGCATCGGCAGCTTCGCGGGCAACGGGATCGGCGCCCGGCTCCAGTTCGGCAAACCGGATCAAGTGATCCTGGCGTGCATCGGCGGCTGTGTCCTCGGTGGTGTGTTCGCGGCCCTGACCGGCAGCGTGACGACGGCTGCGATCGCCGCGCTGATCGCGGCGGTGGCCAGCGCGCTGGCCAAGGTCAGTCTGGACGCGACCATCCAGAACGACCTGCCGGAGGCTTCCCGCGCGTCGGCGTTCGGCCGGTCGGAGACCATCCTGCAGCTGTCCTGGGTGTTCGGTGGCGCGCTCGGCGTGCTGCTGCCGACGAACTTCGGCATCGGGTTCACCGTGGTGACCGCGATCCTGGCGGTCGGCGCAGTGCAGACCGGGTTGCTGCTGCGTGGCCAGTCGCTGGTGCCCGCGCTCGGCGGCTTCCGCCCGACCCGGCCGAACGTGATGTTCCGCACCCGGAACAAGCCCACCGATCCCGGTGACGCGCCGACCAAGCAGGCCACCAGGGCCATGCCCACCGAGCGCACCGAGTACCCGTACAGCCCGAGCGGCGACCGCACGTCGTAGGTTGTCGACGTGCTCCGTCTGCTGTTGGCCGCCGGTTGTCTCGTGCTGCTGTCCGCGTGTTCGAGTTCGAGCGGGTCGGCGAACCCGACGATCACGTTCGTCGCGAACGGCAACTCCGTGGCCGCTGGGCCGATCCAGTACTGCGATGTCCAGGAGCGGAACTGCGAGGCCGACGGTGGCGCCTCGGTGTCGCTGTCGGTGCCGGCCGGCAGGACCGTGCAGGTGTCGGTGCCCAAGGAGGTGGCCAGCACGCCGTGGCAGGTGGCCGCCCGGTTCGCCGACGCCAAGGGCACCGAGTACGCGTCGTGCAGCAGGCTGTTCGCCGCGAACAGCGCGTCGGCGTACACCGTGCGCGCGCCGCAGGCCGGTGACCACCTCGTGTTGATCGAGGTCTACCAGTCCAGCGCGACCCTGGTGCAGGAACCCAACGGCGACATCGACACGCCGATCCGCGGCACCTGGGTGCTCACCGCGGGCACCCGGGGCAACGCGTCGAAACCGGTACTGCCGAAGCCCGGCGACAACCTGTGCAACCAGTGACTACGGGTCCAACTCCTTGGCCACCGCGCGCACGAGCTCACCGATCCGCTTGGTGTTCTTGCGATCCGGGTACCGGCCACGCCGCAGATCCGGCTGGACCTTGCTCTCCAGCAACTTGATCATGTCTTCGATCATGCCGTGCAGTTCCTCGGCCGGCCGGCGACGCGCCTCGACCACTGACGGCGGCGGGTCGAGCAGCTTCACCGACAGCGCCTGCGGTCCCCGCCTGCCCTCGGCCATGCCGAACTCGATCCGCTGACCGGCCTTCAGGGTCTGCACGCCGGTGGGCAACGCCGAAGCGCGCACATAGACGTCCTCGCCACCTTCTTGCGTGACGAAGCCGAACCCCTTCTCCGAGTCGTACCACTTGACCCTGCCGGTCGGCACCGCGCTCACCGTTCTTTCCCTCGTTGGCACATCGTCGCCACCGGCACCCGCTTGGCGCGGGCTCCCTTGCCCGGCACGACGAACGCGCCCTGAGGCGTGCCCAGGACGCGTACCCGCCAGCCTAGCGACTTAACACGACGAAAACACGTCGCTTGTTCGTACATGCACGGATCGGACCAGTTGGACTAACGGTGATCGGCGAACCAGTCGGTGAAGTGGGTCAGGTCGGGCAGCACCAGTTCGGCGCCCGCAGCTGTGAGTTGCGCCTCGTCGCACGGCCCGGTGAGCACGCCGACCGGGTACACCCCGGCTGCCACCGCGCCGATCATGTCGCCGACGTGGTCACCGACGTAGACGCTGGCGCCGTGCTCCCGGAGGGCTGCTGCCTTGCCGCCCGCCCACAGTTCGCCGACCAGCCAGTCCACCTCCCAGCCCAGCGCGGCCAGGTGCTTCGCCGCGTTGGGCCGGTACTTGCCGGTGACCACGAGGATGTGCCCGCCGGCAGCGCGCACGGCGGCCAGCGCGGCGGCGGCACCGGGCAGCGCCACGGTGGCCGGCACGACGATCTCCGGGTACAGCTCGCGGAACCGGGTGACCATGGCCGGCACCAGCGGTTCCGGCACGCCGAAGCCGCGCAGCACCTGGTCCAGCGGCGGCCCGAGATTCGCTGCGAACCGCTCGCCGTCGAGTGCGAAACCGGTCTCGCCTGCCAGTTCGTCCAGCACCTTGACCATGCCGGGGCGGGGGTCGATCAACGTCATGTCCAGGTCGAAACCAACGGTCAGGGCCACGATCTCACCTTACGAGCCGGCCTTCTGGCGCTCCCGGAACGCGGCGGCCTTCACCCGGTTCTGGCAGGCCGTCGAGCAGAACCTGCGGGTGCCGTTGCGGGACACGTCCACGTAGACCCGGTCACACACGGGTGCTGAGCACACGCCGAGCCGGTCGTGCGACGGGCCACCCAGCACGATCGCCAGCGATGTCGCCATCGAGCCCGCCCAGCCCAGTGCCCACGGTGCTTCCGGCGCGTGGAAGTGCAGGTGCCAGCGTTCACCGTCGTGCTGGGACAGCACCGGGATCGCGCCGGTCACCGACAGCAGGTCGTTCACCCGGCGACACGCGCCGTCCAGGTCGCCTGCCGTGCGCAGCTCGAAAACCGCGCGCAGATCGCCGAGATACGCGGAGAGTTCGGCGACCTGGAGGTCGGACGGCCGGCGGCGGCCACGCAGTTCGCCCGACCCGAGGGCCTCGGTGAGCTGGTCCACCAGGTCCGGACCGGTCGGCGGCCGGTAGGGCCTGCCACGCTGGTCGCCCGCCGTGACCACGTTCACGGAGTTCACCGTCGCGGCGACCACCCCGCTCGTGTGACTGTCGAATTCCACTTGACCAGTTACACCCTCTCGCCTAGTTTCATCACTGACAATCATCGCATGAACAGTGACGGAGATTCGCATGGACACCGAGCTCGCCACGACGTGGGTCAGCCGCTGGGACACCCAGCAGGAGCTGTACGTCGCCGACCGCGAGGAGCGGTTCGCGGTGATCGGGGACGTCGTCGGGCACGTGTTGGGTGATCGTGGCGGGACCGTACTGGACCTCGGCTGCGGCCCGGGTTCGCTGGCCGGTCGACTGGCCGCCCGGCTGCCGGGCGCCAGGATCATCGGCCTGGACAGCGATCCGCTGCTGCTCGCGCTGGGCCGCGGCCGGTACGGCGACGTCGTCGACTTCGTGGACGCCGATCTCACCGGCAGCGCCTGGGCGGACCAGGTCCCCTCGCTGCTGGACGCCGCCGTGTCCACGACCGCGCTGCACTGGCTGGACCCCGGCCCGCTGGCCGAGGTGTACCGGGAGCTGGCGCGGCGGCTGCGGCCCGGTGGCGTGTTCGTCAACGGCGACCACTGCACCCTCGGCGACCCCGCGCTGGACGAACTGGCCGTGCGGATCCGGCACGCCAGGGCGGCCAGGGCCGGCGTGACCGACCACGAGGACTGGGATTCCTGGTGGCAGGCCGTGCGGACCGACCCGGCGCTGGCCGAGCTGCTGGACCAGCGGTCCGACCGGGCCGTCGCGCACCACGGCAGCAACGAGCTGTCGATCGACGGCCACCGGGAACTGCTGCGCGCGGCCGGCTTCACCAGTACCGGAACGGTCTGGCAGAGCGGCGACGACCACGTCCTGGTCGCTGTTCGGTAGCCCTGTCCGGGCGATCCCTGATGCGCGGACCTCGCGATTCGGGCACCGTGGCGACATGCGGCTCCTGCTCAATCTCGCGTGGCTGGTCTTCGGCGGCTTCGCGCTGGTCATCGGATACCTGTTGGCCGGCGTGATCTGCTGCCTGCTGGTGGTGACGATCCCGTTCGGCATCGCGGCCTTCCGGATCGCGCTGTACGCACTGTGGCCGTTCGGCAACACCGTGATCGACCGGCACGACGCCGGCCTCGGCTCAGCGGTGGGCAACATCGTCTGGCTCGTGTTCGCCGGTATCTGGATCACCATCGGACACCTGGTGGCCGGGGTAGCGCTGTGCGTCACGATCATCGGCATCCCGATCGGGCTGGCACACTTCAAGATGATGCCGGTGTCGCTCATGCCGCTGGGCAAGGAGATCGTGCCGGCGGACCAGTTCAGCCGCGCTTGGTGAACGCGGCCACGGTGAACTCCGGATCGGCCCGACGGCGGTCCTGGTCCGGCAGCGCGGCCAGCCTGTCGACCAGCTCGCCGACGTCGTCCCTGTCGACCCAACCGTTGGTCGGGCCGACCAGGTAGCGCTGCCACTGGCCGGGACCGCGGCCCTGGCCGAGCCCGGTGAACGTGGTGCGCCCGGTCAGCGTGCAGCCGTGTCGGCCTGCCAGTTCGGTGACGGTGGCCAGGCTGTCCGTACCGCTGGGCCGGTAGCGCGGGCCGAGCAGTTCGCCCACGTCGTCCGGTGTCGTGTAGTGCGCCTCGCTCTTGTGCACCGTGGTCACCAGCGTGCCGCCCGGCCGCAGCACCCTGGCCGCCTCAGCGATCACGGGAGCCGCGTCGGGCAGCAGGTGCAGCAGCCAGATGGTGCTGACCGCGTCCAGGGTTTCGCCGCGGATCGGCAGGCTGGTCGCGTCCGCGATCAGCACCCGGCCCGGCAGTCTCGTCGCGGAGATCGCCGACATGGCCGGCGAGCGGTCCACCGAGAACACGGTTCTGTTCAGCTTGCTGCCCACGATTCCGGTGCCACCAGCCACATCCAGCACCAGGTCGGCGTCCTCGGGCAGCAGTTCCCGGACCGCCCTCGCTGCCGCTTCGGCCCGTGCGTCACCGCCTCGGGACCGGTCGTAGCGGACCGCTTCGGTCTCGTAGTAGCCCGGGTAGCTCACACCCGCCGCGCCAGGATGTCGATCGCCCGCTCGCGCATCTCCACCTTGCGGACCTTGCCGGTCACCGTCATCGGGAACTCGTCCACGATGTGCAGGTAGCGCGGGATCTTGTAGTGCGCGAGCTTGCCGGTGCAGAACTCCCGCAGCGCGGCAGCGGTCAGCTCGGGCGCACCCGGCCGCAACCGCACCCACGCCATCAGTTCCTCGCCATAGCGCTCGTCCGGCACGCCGATCACCTGCGCGTCCATGATGTCCGGGTGGGTGTAGAGGAACTCCTCGATCTCCCTCGGGTAGACGTTCTCGCCGCCCCGGATGACCATGTCCTTGATCCGGCCGGTGATGCTGACGTAGCTGTCCTCGTCCATCACCGCGAGATCCCCGGTGTGCATCCAGCGGGCCGCGTCGATCGCCTCGGCCGTCTTGTCCGGCTGTTCCCAGTAGCCGAGCATCACCGAATAACCACGGGTGCACAGCTCGCCCTGCTCGCCGCGGGCCACCGGCTGCCCGGTCTCCGGGTCGACGATCTTGACCTCCAGGTGCGGCCCGACCCGGCCCACCGTGGCCACCCTGCGGTCCAGCGAGTCGTCCCGCCGGGTCTGCGTGGACACCGGTGACGTCTCCGTCATGCCGTAGCAGATGGACACCTCGGTCATGCCCATCCGGTCGATGACCTGCTTCATCACCTCGACCGGGCACGGCGAGCCGGCCATGATGCCGGTGCGCAGGCTGGTCAGGTCGTAGTCGGCGAAGTTCGGCTCGGCCAGTTCCGCGATGAACATCGTGGGCACGCCGTACAGCGAGGTGCACCGCTCCTCGGCCACCGCGGCCAGCGTGGCGGCGGGGTCGAAGCCGGGCGCCGGGATGACCATGCAGGCGCCGTGCGACGTGGCGGCCAGATTGCCCATCACCATGCCGAAGCAGTGGTAGAAGGGCACCGGGATGCAGATCTTGTCCGCCTCCGTGTACCCGCACAGCTCGCCGACGAAGTAGCCGTTGTTCAGGATGTTGTGGTGGGACAGCGTGGCGCCCTTGGGGAAACCCGTGGTGCCGGACGTGTACTGGATGTTGATCGGGTCGTCGGCGGCAAGTTTGATGTCGGCCAGCGCGGCCGGGTCGGCTTTCTTGCCGGTCTCGACCAGGTCGTCCCACTCCGGCGAGCCGAGCAGCACGATGTTCCGCAGCGCCGGGCAGTTCGGCCGGACCTGCTCGATCATCTCGGCGTAGTTCGACGTCTTGAAGTCCCGCGCCGACACGAGTGTGGTGATGCCGGCCTGGTTGAGCACGTACTCCAGTTCGTGCACGCGGTAGGCCGGATTGATGTTGACCAGGATCGCGCCCAGCTTCGCGGTGGCGTACTGCACGAGTGTCCACTCGGCACGGTTGGGCGACCAGATGCCGACCCGGTCGCCCTTGACGACGCCGAGCCCGGCCAGGCCCAGTGCCACCGCGGTCACGTCGTCGGCCAGCTCGCGATAGGTCCACCGCAGGCCCGCGGCCCGGTCGACCATGGCGTCGCGGTCACCGAACCGGGCCACCGTGCTATCGAAGTTGGCGCCGATCGTGTCACCGAGCAACGGCACCTGCGAGACACCGGACGCGTAGCTGGTCGTCATCGACCTGCCTCCTTCTACTCCGCCGAGGCCTCTGATTCTGCCGTTGTTTCGGCTGGCGCGACCACATCGGTGTCGCCGGTCGACTCGCCCTCCGGCTCCTCGTCGACGTCGCCGACGGGCCCGCCCGCCTCTTCGTCGTCCTGAGCCAGCGGTACGACCAGGCACGGGCCACCGACGAACACGCCGCCGTCCACACCGAGCACCCTGCCGTCCGCGTACAGGCAGGGGCCGTCCACCAGCGACGGCGGCACACCGAGCTGGTCGGCGATCACGCTGTGGCCGTGCACGATCCGGCTGCCACCGAAGACGGCGAGCAGCTTGTCGGCGGCCTCCGGCCCGTCCGGCCCACGAAAGGCGTAGCGGGTGGTCATCCGGCGCCAGCAGTCCCACCACAGCTCGATGTCGTCCCCGGCCAGGACCGATCCCACCGTGCTGTTGATCTCCTCGACCGTGTCGCCCCAGCCCAGGTACTCCATGGTGTCGGAGTGCATGAGCAGGTAGTCGTCCACGCGGGCGAGCACCGGCAGTCCGGTCAGCCAGCTCAGATGCGCATCGGTGAGGGCCGACTGGTCGGCCTGCTGGCCGCCGTTGAGCCGCCAGCTGCGCTCGAAGCTGCGGATCCCGAAGTCGGACGGCACCTCGGCGTCGCCGAACGTGTGCATGCCCAAGGTCAGGATCTCGTGGTTGCCCAGTAGCGCGCGCACCGAGCCACCCGCCCGGTCCGCCTGCTCGCCCAGGTTGATCACCAGGTCCACGACGGACACGCCGTCCGGACCCCGATCGAAGAAGTCGCCGAGGAACCACACGCGTGCGGTGCCCCCGCACCAGTTCGCGTCCTCGTCGACCAGGCCGGCAGCACGCAGCGCGTTGACCAGCTCAGTGCGGTGGCCGTGTACGTCGCCTATCACGTAGGCGGGCGACGGGGACGACCTCTTCCCCGACTCATCCACACCATGACCATAGGCGCAAGCACCAATCGCACAGCACGAGGCCGACCTTCACCCACCCGACGGATTGACGAGCTCAAGATTTTGATTGTTACTATCAGTTTGATGTCTCATCCTAATGTCTTTAACTGTCAACAGTTGGGGGTTGTGTCGTGACGATCGACCACTCGGCAACGCGTGAACTGCCGGTGTTCCCGATGTCCAGGACCACTCCGTTCGACCCGCCGCCCGAGTACGCCGACCTGCGTTCCGACGGCCCCGTGAGCCGCGCCAGGATGCCGAGCGGACAGGAGGTCTGGCTGGTCACCGGGCATGAGCACGTGCGCAAGATCCTGGTCGACCCCAGGGTCAGCTCCAGCCGGATGCATCCCAACTTCCCGTCCCCGATCACGATCACCGAGGAGATGCGCCAGCGGTCGAACTCGCTGGGCGACGCCCTGATCAGCGCCGACCCGCCGGAACACACCGAGCGGCGGCGGATGCTGATCACCGAGTTCACCGTCCGCCGCGTACAGGCCCTGCGGCCGCGCATCCAGGAGATCGTGGACGCCCGCATCGACGACCTGCTGGCCGGCGAGCGCCCCGCCGACCTCTTCGCCGAACTGGCGCTGCCGGTGCCATCGCTGGTGATCTGCGAACTGCTCGGCGTGCCCTACGAGGACCGCGAGTTCTTCCAGTCGCGGACCAAGCACCTGCTGGCCCGCGCGACGCCGCCCGAGGACCGGCAACGCATGTCCGAGGACCTGCGGACCTACTTCGACCGGCTGATCACCAAGAAGAAAGCGGCACCGGGCGACGATCTGCTTGGCAGGCTGATCGTGCGCAACGCCGAGACGGAGGTGTTCAGCCACGAGCTGCTCGTCGGCTTGTCCACGCTGCTGTTGATCGCGGGCCACGAGACCACGTCCAACGTCATCTCACTGGGCACGATGGCCCTGTTGCGGCATCCCGAGCAGCTCGCGGCGCTGACCGCCGATCCGTCGCTGATCCCGAGTGCGATCGAGGAGATGCTGCGGTTCCTGAACATCGTGGAGGCCGGATTCCGGGTGGCCACGGCGGACATCGAGCTCGGCGGGACGGTGATCAGGGCAGGTGACGGCCTGATCGCGCTGGCCGGCTCGGCCAACCGGGACTCCGGCGCGTTCGACCAGCCCGACGACTTCGACGTGACCAGGGGCGCGCGGCACCACGTGGCGTTCGGCTACGGGATTCACCAGTGCCTGGGCCAGAACCTGGCCAGGATGGAGCTGGAGATCGTCTTCGGGACGCTGTTCCGGCGGATGCCCGGACTGCGGATGGCGGTGCCGATGGCGGACGTGCCGTTCAAGGACGACTCGTTCATCTACGGCGTGCACTCCCTACCGGTGACCTGGGAGTGATGTCGGTCACATCCGATCCAGCCAAAGTCGATCACAGAACGATACGAAAGACCGTCACGTTTTGACCCGATAGGGCAATTTCTGCTGCAAAGTGACACTTTGGATTGGCAGGGGGCCGAATTGGTGGCGATGTCCGGTTCCGGGCGGGCACCATCGGGTCATGGCGATCATCGGATTGGGTGCGGCCCTGGTGGCGGGAACGTTCGGCCTGCTCTATGGCCTGGCGTTCTGTGTTGTGGTACTCGCAGAACACATCGAGCGACGCAGACGACGACGTAGAACGTTGGCCGGTCTCAGCAGGCGGATACACGTGCTGCTGGCCGAGGCCGGTCACCCGCCGATCCGGCGGGGCAGCGGTGGTCGACACCGACTGCGGCCTGCCGCGCCTGCCCGGCCGGCTCGCTCGGGCCGCCGCCCTGCCGTGCGCCCAACCGCGCCCGCTCGTCCTGTGCGACCCCGTCCGGTCCGGCCGACGGTTCGGGTCACTGAGCCCACTGGCCGCCATGCGTCGATCGAGCCGCCCGCTGTCGGCGACCCGACCAGCCCAGTCGGCCCGATCAGCTCGGTCGGCCCAGCCAGCCCAGTCGGCTCGGTCGGCTCAGTCGGCTCAGTCGTCGAATGGGCGCTCCACCCGCTCGGTCAGGTCGGCGATCGAGTCGATCACCCGCGATGGCCGGTAGGGGAACCGTTCGGCGGTACCGGCGTCGGAGATCCCGGACAGCACCAGGATCGTGCGCAGGCCGGCTTCCAGCCCGGTCCGGACGTCGGTGTCCATCCGGTCACCGATCATCAGGGCGTTCTCCGAATGCGCGCCCAGCGCCCGCAACGCGGACCGCATCATCAGCGGGTTCGGCTTGCCCACGTTGTAGGCCTGCCGGCCGGTGGCCCGCTCGATGAGGGCGGCGACGGCGCCGGTGGCCGGCAGTACGCCCTCGCGACTCGGCCCGGTCTCGTCCGGGTTGGTGGCGATGAAGCGGGCCCCGGCGTCGACCAGCCGGATCGCCTTGGTGATCGACTCGAAGCTGTACGTCCGCGTCTCGCCGAGCACCACGTAGTCCGGATCCACGTCGGTCAGCACGTAGCCGATGTCGTGCAGCGCGGTGGTCAGGCCCGCCTCGCCGATCACGTAGGCCGAGCCTGCCGGGCGCTGCGAGTCCAGGAACGTCGCCGTGGCCAGCGCGGAGGTCCAGATCGACTGCTCGGGGATGTCCAGGCCGGTGCGCACCAGCCGGGCACGCAGGTCCCGAGCCGTGTAGATGGAATTGTTGGTGAGCACCAGGAACGGGATCTCCCTGGTCCGCAACTCGGTCAGGAACTTGTCCGCGCCCGGGATCAGGTGCTCCTCGTGGACGAGGACGCCGTCCATGTCCATCAGGTAGTTCCATCGCGCGGGCTGCCGCTCGTCGGCCACTGGGTCTCCTCGCTCACGCCCGCCGGCCCGGTGGTCGGCGGCACGGTGTGTCGGTCGGTCGATGTCCCGAGGGAGCCACATCATCGGGGCATGTGGTCCTGGTGGCCAGGTACCCGACCACAGCCCATGATCACGGGCTACTGCTCGGTCGGCCACACGGTGACTGCCTCCGGTGGCAGTGCCACCCGGCACAGCCCGCCGACGTTCGGCACCGGCGTGTCCGCCGGCACCACGACGGTCAGCTCGCCACCACCGCCCAGTTCCACCACCACCTCTACCAGAGGTCCGAGGTGGATGACGTCCAGCGCGATCCCGGGATGGCCGTCCGGATCGGTGAGGCTGACCTGCTCCGGCGGTACACACCAGGTCACCGGCGTGCCCGGCCGGCCACCGGTCTCGGCCAGCTCCACCCGCATCCCCCCGGCCCGCAGGACACCGGGTGATTCGATGACGCCCGGGCCGAGGTTACGGATGCCCAGCAGGCTGGCGGCCATCGGCGAGCCGGGGTGAGCGAGCACCTCGCTGGTCGGGCCGGCCTGTAGGACGCGACCGTCCACGAACAGCAGCACCTCGTCGGACAGCAGGGCAGCTTCTTCCGGGTCGTGTGTGACCAGCACGGTGGTCAGGGCGGTCTCGCGCTGCATGGCCCGCAGGACCCGGCGGAGTTCGTCGCGGACTGGCGTGTCCAGGCCGGTGAAGGGCTCGTCGGCGAGCAGCAGCTGCGGCTGGCGGACCAGCGCGCGGGCCATGGCCACTCGCCTGCTCTGGCCACCGGAGATCTGGTCCGGGTAGCGGTCGGCGAGGCCGTCCAGTTTCAGCCGCTGCAACCAGTAGGCACCCAGCGCCGGGTCAGCCCCGACGCCGAAGGTGACCTGCTGCCACACCCGCAGGTGCGGCACGAGAGTGGAGTCCTGCGGCAGGTACCCGACACCCCGGCGTTCGGCCGGCAGGCCGAGCACGTCGCGGCCGTCGAGCTGGACGTGACCGGATTCGGCGCGCAGCAGGCCGGCCAGCATCCGCAGCGTGGCGGACTTGCCGGCGCCGGACGGGCCAAGGATGGCCAGGTGTCGTCCAGCGGCGGAGTGGGCGACGTCGACCTTGAACTCGCCGAGCGTGGCCCGCAGTTGGAAATCCAGCCGTGGGCTGACAGCGGCTGCCGGGGGCCGCGCCGCCGGCAGCCGCACGGCGCGGTGCCGCCTGCGCCGGCCCGGCCACCGGTCGGCCAGCAGGAGGACGACAAGCGCGGCGCCGAGCGTGACCGCGACGGGAATGGTGGTGCTGGGCAGTCCGGTGCTGCCGAACTGCACATACACGAACACCGGCAACGAATAGGGGTGATACGCCAACACAACCGTGGCACCGAATTCGCCGAACGCCCGCAGCCAGGCCAGCAACATGCCGGCCCGGATGCCGCCGAACGCGGCTGGGAACGCCACCCGGACCGCACGCGACATCGGGCCGTGGCCCAACGTGGCCGACACGTCCTCCAGTGCCGGATCGACCGCGGCGAAGGCGGCCCGCGCGGACACCACGAGGAACGGTGCGGCGACGAACGTCTGGGCCAGCACGATGCCGGTCAGGTCGTCGGTCAGCTTGCCGTCGAACAACTGGCCGAGCTGGCTGTACGGGCCGACGAGGTAGATCAACAGGATGCCGCTGATCAGCGGGGGCAGCGCCAACGGGAGCTGCACCAGCACGCTGAGGA
>DASUJK010000169.1:0-6235 GCA_036279295.1 Pseudonocardiaceae bacterium
TCACGCCGCTACGTTGACCTCGTCGTTGGCCGTTCGGATCATGAAGGATTCGCCTGGTGAGTAGCGCTGACAACCTTGGCCGTCGGTACCACGTGTTGCTGGTCGCCTATGTGATCTCTGATGCGGGCACGTGGCTCTACCGGCTGACACTGCCGTTGTTGGTCCTGCACCTGACGGGTTCCGCGTTGCAGACGGCTGCTCTTTACACGCTGGAATACGGCCCGTTCCTCCTGCTGTCGCTGCCCGGCGGGGTGTTCGCCGATTGGTTTGACCGTAAGCGCCTGCTCATCGTGGGAGACGGGACGGCGGGCCTGATCGCGTTGGGCCTCGCAGTGCTCGTCGCCACCGGGATCAGCGCGCTGCCCGCGATCTACGTGGTCGCATTCCTATTGGCGTGTGTCGAACCGGTGTACCACCCGGCGTTCCAGGGCTTGTTGCCGGAGATCACTCCATCCGCGGCATTGGACCGCGCCAACGCGCTCATGCAGTCGGCGGACAACATCCTGAGCCTCGTCGGCCCGGTCATCGCGGGTGGTCTGGTCGCGTTGATCGGCTACCAGACCGCCATCTACCTGGATGCGGCGTCCTTCGCGGCGAGTGCGGCGATCATCAGTCTCATCCGAGTGGACAGGGTGGCATCCACGGTCAACAAGGCCGCCAAGCGCGGTGCCCAGTTCTTGGTCGATCTCCGGGTCGGGTTGCGCTACACCATGCGGGAGAACAGGGTGCTGTTTGTCGGCAGCTTGTTGTTCACCGGCACGAACTTCGGCATCTGGCTCATCCAGGCCAACCTGGTCTACTACCTGACCACGTACCTACACCTGACCTCCACCGTGGTCGGCGTCGTGTTCGCCGCCCAGGGCGTCGGTGCGCTGGTCGGCTCGCTGGTGGCCCCACCGCTGATCAAGCTGATGGGCAACGGGCGTGCCATCGTGGTGTCCACCATGGTCGCCGGCATCTGCACCGGGCTGCTCGTCGTGGTGCGCGATCCGATCGGCGTCTGCGTCGTCTACGCGGTGGTGTTCGCACTCGGCTCCATCAATGTGGTGGCCTGGTTCACCCTCCGGCAGCGAATCGTGCGCCGGGACATGCTCGGTCGCGTCGTTGCCGCCACGCGCATGGTCGCGTTCTCCAGTATCCCGATCGCGTCTCTGGTCGCCGGCGGCGTGGAGCAGGCGATCCACAACATGTACCTGTTGATCGCCGTGGGCGCGGCACTACGACTGGCTGTCGGGGTAGTTGGTTCGGTGACCGGGCTGGCCGGGGCGGGACGGCGAACGGCCGAGGTGGCCACAGAGACAACCAGTTGACGGCTGCCAGCCACGTGCGGGCAGAGACCCGCTTCAGCTGTACCGCACGTTAGGTGCCCGACCGGTAGGCGGGCCGCCGGTTGCGATGCGCCCGACCCGACGGGGCCGGCGCGGATCGCAACTGCCGCATGCTGCTCGAAACAGGCAGCGAACGCTTGCTCTACACCGGCGACCAGTGAGGCCTACCCCTACGTGACCGAGCTGCCCCCGCACGGATGAGTCCACATTCGATAGTGCGGAACAGGTGGTTGCCTGGCTGGACGACGAACTCCCCAATCTCCTCGCCGTAGCGCGCGCCGCGCCGACGCACACGCTCGCGCTGTCCGCGATCCTGCGCCACCACCTGCACATCCGCGCCCGCTTCGCCGACGCCGACAGCTCGCTCACCTACGCTCCCGGCCTTGCCAGGGCACTGGGTGATCAGGCCGCCGAGTTGGACGCCCTGCGCGGCCTCGGCGACAGCTACCGGCTGTTGTGCCGCTACGAAGAGGCGATCACCTGTTACCGGCAGTCGGAGGTCATCGCGCGGGACACCGGTCATCAGGCCGGAGAACTGGCCGCGCTGACCCGTCTCGCGTTCCTACATCGCCTGCGGGGCCGGTACGAACCGGCTGCCACGTTCTTCGAACGCGCGTTGGTGCTCGCCCGCGGCGCCCGCCATCGTGTCGGCGAGTGCTGGCAGCGGGCGATGAGTCGGCGGCGGCCTTCGAGGGACAACGGGGCGTTACCGTGAGGCACGGGCGGGTCTTTCTGTGTGGCGGATGCGTTCGTGGTACTTCTCATCCTGCCGGGAAGACCCGCCCGCCTGATCAGACCCTCTGCGCCGTCAATGTCCTGACCCGCAACAGCTAGTCGTTTAATAGGAGTTTGTACTGCGGATTGCCGTTGTCGATGGACGTGATGGTGGCGGTCACCTGGCCATTGAGTGAGTAATTGACGTCCGAGCATGTCTCGGTCTGTCCGACCTCGGCTTTCAGTGGCGCCTGGCAGGTCACCGAGATTTCCTCGTCGCCTAGCGTTGTGTGGAATACATCGACGATGCTCCGTGCGAGAGAGACCTTGTCGATCATGCCGTTGTGCACTATTCCTTGCTGTGTCGAGCAGCCGGCGAGTAGCACACTGACGCAGCTCGCGGTCAAGGCGACGGCGCGGGCGGTATGGAACATAGCGGAAAGCCTCCAGCGGTGTGTGGTTTCACGCCATACGGATTGACGAGGTAGCGCAGCCGGAGCCAGGGGCATTCTACGCACCGACATGTTCAATACCGGTGCCTGGTGAGACGGTACGGGACAGCGCGACGGCGAGCACGACGGCAATGACCATGACGAGGATCTCGGCGGCGGCGAGCTGGACGAAGGCGCGTCGTGCCCGGGCGTCCTGGCGGCGGATCAAGTCCACCGTGTACCGGCGGTGCCACCAAGCGAGGGCTCCGAGGGTGATCAGTGCCGTGGCCTTGAGCATCACCAGCACCCCGTACCGCGATTCCCACACGTCGGACAGCGAGTCGAACTCCAGGTACGCGGCGATGATGCCGGTGACCGTGATCGTGGCGTAGCAGCCCAGGGCGATGGTGCTGAAGCGTGGTACAGCGACGGCCAGCAGCTCCGGTTTGCCGCGCACGTGTAGCAGGAGCGCGGCCAGGCCGCCGATCCACAGTGACACGGCCATGACGTGCACGATCAGGCTGGGTATTTGGATGTCACCACTCCTGTGTCCCTGCACCGCGATGGGCACGAGGTTGTACAGAGCCAGCGGCAGCAGGACCATCGCCCCCCGTCGGGTCTCGGTGACGGCGATCCCCACCGCGATCAACAGCGCCAAGGCGGTGGTGGAGAGGTAGTCGGTGACCTTGGGATAGATACCGGCGGGATCGGTGAACAGTTGGGTGAACGGCAGGTTCGTTACCGGTAACCCGGTTACGTCAGACCAGGTGAAGATGGTCAGTACCGCACCGAGGAAGGCCCAGGCGAGCGCCAGTTTGCCTCCAGTCCGTAGGCAGCGCTGTGCGGTGGGGCTTGCCTTGTGGTCGTGCTCTGGCAGCAAGAGGCGGATCAGGAGCAAGCCGATGACACCGGCCGACGCCAGGTCCACCAGCGCCTTGGACGCCGACAGGCCGAAGTCGGTCAAGCCTGGCCGATAGCCGACGAGGAGCCCATCGTAGGAGGATTGGGTGAGGATTCCGCCGAGCCACATGGCGATGACCAGGGTGACGACGCCGACGACAGCGGCTGCTGTGACGAACAGTGCGACTGGTCTCCGCCGCAAGTGCCGAAGGTTGATGGTCCATTGCCGGACCGTGTGTCGGGGACTAGCCACGGCCATGAGTGGCCCTCCTGCCGAATAGCAACGCACCGAATACCAGGATCAGCGCTACCGCGCCCACGGCCCACGGTGCCCAGGGCGGCGCGTCGGTCAGTGCGGTCTCCACCGGCTGCGTGAACATGTGGGGTCCGGACGGCAACGCGGCTCCCGCGGCCGGTCCGGGCTTGGTGAGTGTGAAAGCTATCGTTTCCGACAGCGTGTGCCCGTCGGCGACGACGACACGAAAGTCGACCCGATAGGTCCCGCTTGGGCCTAGCGGCGCCAGCGGCTGGGTCAGCTTGTTGTCGACTATCCGTGCTGGTCCGCTCTGGTATGAGGCTCCGCTGGGGCCGAGCACGATGACGCGGTCTCCGCCGGGGCGAAGCGCCTCGGAGAAGTGCAGCTCGACCTGGCTGGGTGCCAGGGCCATCTCGTCGCCGTCCCGCGGGCTGCTGGTCACCAGGGCCAGCACGGCGGTGTCCGCGGAGGCGGCCGGGGCCGAGGCGAGGACGAAGACGAAGACGACGAACGCAGCGACAACAGCTCGGATCGCACCGATCAGCCGCGCGTGTGACATCGGTGCACCTCCTTTCAACCTGCGGCAGGAGCCGCGGTGTCCGTGGAGAAGACGGTTCGTGCGGACGCGAAACTCACCCGCACGAACCGGGCTTCCACTTTCCAGCGCCGTCACCGCCAAGGCGGTGCCGGCAGCGCGACTACTCGACCAGGAAGTTGCGCATCATCTCGTTGTCTTCGTGGTCGACGAAGTGGCAGTGGTAGAGGAACTTGCTCACGTGGTCGAATGGTGCCTTGAACCGGGTGATCGTTCCGGCAGGCGCGAATATGGTGTCCTTCGTGCCCGTTTCCCAAGGTGCGAGCTGCGTCCCCGCCGCCTGCAGCGGCCCCGTCCCGGGCTGGCCGCTCGGGGAGTAGGTGCCGTCGGCGTTCGATATGATCGTCTCCCGCCCGATGGGGTTGAACTCGACGAGGTGGATGTGCAACGCGTGACCACCACCGATACCCGGGATATTCCATATCTCCCATTCGGCGTCGGTGTTGGCAGGTACGACTTGGGAAATCGGATCCGCCCACAACTCCAGGTTGTTCGTGAACGTGCCATTGGGGTTCTGGGTGATCGAGCCCAACTGGAAGCGCACCTGCTCGGTGTTCACGTTCGGGCTCGGGACCACGTTGAAGCTGACCCGGTTGGTGCTCGTGGGATTGATGATCGGCTGAGCGGGCAGCGTCATCTGCTCCGGCGGCGTGCTGGTGTCCGGGCTCTTCAGCGGGCCCACCACGAACTTCATGAGCTGGCCGATCCCGGTCAGGCTGTCGAGGTCGTTGTTCGTCCCCCTGACACCATCGTTGATCATGACGAACTCGGTACCCTCGGGTATACCGGTGAAGTCGACGATGATCTCGAACCGCTCGGTGGTCACCATGAAGATGCCGGAATGGGCGTCGGGCAGCGTGTCCATCCGCTGCGCCTTCGGCAGCAGACCGGCATCGGCGGCGATCACCCAGGTCGGTACGGCCCATGTCCCAGGACGCTGAGTCGCGTTGGCGGCGGCGACGATCTTGATCTGGTAGGTGCGGAAGTTGGACATGTCATTGATGCGGAACCGATACCGGCGCGGCTCCACCGTCAGAACCGGCCATGTCTGGCCGTTGACCAACGAAACATCCCCCTGGAAGGTGCTGTTCCAGTACGGCGGCACGTCGGTGGTCGGGGCATAGGGACCGGTCAGGTTGCTGGTGCTGGGGAAGAACAGTGAGCCGTCCTGGTTGAAGGTCTGATCCGTCAGCACCATGATGATGTCGTGGTAATCCAGGCCAGGCGGGTCACCCGGCATCGGCCGGGGCCCTGGCGACTGGCCGGCGGGCAGATCGGCGTCGCCCCCGCTGATGACGTAGAACCCGATCAGGCCCGAGTGCACGTCAAGCCGGGTCATGCCCAGGACGTGGTCGTGGTAGATCAACTCCCCGGCGCGCTGGGTGTTCGGGTACACCGACGTCAACGTCCCCGGGTCCCAGTGCACTCCCCAGCGTTCCAGCGCCTCTGCCTTGAAGTTCTCGTAGTCCGTCCCGCTCGTGGCGTATCCGGGCGGGATGTTCCTGGCCACCGGCAGGTACCACGTCTCGGGCAGGCCGTCGCTCTCCTCGAAGTCGTGTGTTCCGTGCAGGTGCACGATCATCGGCTGTGGACCGGTGTAGGGCGGCGGGGTGGTGGTGAACGTCGGCATTGAGTCCCGCCCGTCGATCCCGCCGGGTGGGTTCGCCCAGTGCAGGGTCGGGTCGACCGTGAACAGAGGCGGTAGGAAGTTCCCGTGCGAGTCCACCATCTGGTTGATCCAGGTGACCTGGGTCGGCACGTTCGCGGTGGTCTCGATCGTCCAGCCAGGGGAGCTGAACGTAGCGGCGTTGTTAGGGCATCCGTACCCGTTGACTGTGGTCTTCGGCATACCGGCCGGTAGCACCTGCGAAGCGAATCGCCGCTCCGCCACATGGAACTTGTTGGCCGACGTGGGTGGCATCGCCGGGAGAATTTTCAACGGAGTCACGAACTTCGGGATGGTTGTGGGGTCCAGAGTCGATCCGGCCGCCTGGGCCGTACGGTTGGTCAG
>DASUJK010000170.1:0-13937 GCA_036279295.1 Pseudonocardiaceae bacterium
CCGTTCGCCGGCATCGGCGGTCAGGTTCAGCAGCCACGCGAGTTCGGCGGTCGGGATGCCGGTCACCACGGCCGTCAGGTCCGCCTGGAGCCGCACCGATCCGGTCATCGCGGGCAGCCACGCGGCCACGGTCTCGGCGAACTCGTGCTCGCCGACCGCCAGCGCCCGCCCCCACGTGGACAGGCCGCCGTAGGCGAGCACGCCGAGGCTCGCCGCCTCGTCCAGGATCGCGCAGGCGGTCTCGGGTTCGCCGTACACGTAGGGCTTCCACCAGGCCAGCATGGCGAGCAGGGCGTCGCGATCCACGAGGGTCGCGCCGGGTTCGTGGCCCGCCAACCAGATGAGCAGGTCGTGGCGGAGTTGCCGGTCCATGTCGTCGTAGGCGTGCAGCAGCGCGGTCTGTTGCTTGCCGTGCGCGTCCGGCGCGGTCGGCGCTGCGGGCAGGGACCACCAGGTCAGCAGCAGCGGTACGAGCCGTTCGGCAGGCGTGCCGGCCAGCCAGTTGTCGGCGAGCGTGGTCGGAATGATCACGCCGCCGTCGATGTCCAGCAGGTCGGCGTGGTACGCGAGCGTCAGCCACAGCCGGACCTGGATCTCGTCGGTGGCCAGCGTCTTCGCCAGCCGCCGGATCTCCTTCACGCCGACACCGCCGCTGCGCAACACCTCCACCGGGGTGACCGAGCACAGCTCGATGAGATGCGTCACGCCCCGGACGGTCGGCAGCACGGCAGCCCCGGCCGCGGCGTCGACAGTCTTGATGCCGTCCTGCCGCATGCCCGGGGTCGGCGGTTCGACGTGCAGCTCCTGGAGTCGACCACCCTGCACGCCCGCCCGACGCAACGACGCGACCAGCTCGTAGGTGTCCCCGTCCGCGGGCCAGAGCAGCCCAAGATCCGACAGCTCGGCCAGCGTCCGTTCGACGACTGCCCGGTCGGCGCCATCCCGGAACCGACTGAGGATCGTGTCCATGGTGATCCGCCCGGCCGACACCGCCTGCGCGGCGGCCAACACCTCGGCCCGGGTGCGGTTCAACTCGCGCACGACCAGCTTGATCGACTGCGGAGCAGCCAACCGGTCGGCCAGTTCCACCAGCGAGGACGGCGGAATCCCGACCGTGTCCGGCCGCCGGGTCATCAGCGCGGCCAGCGCGTCGGCATCCAGCGTGGCCAGCCAGTAAGGCATCGTGTCCTGCGTCGCCATCACGGACAGTGTGCCGCATCCCACCGACATGAGCCGGCAGCGACCCGGCCCCGAGTGGTCAGCCCAGATAGCGCGCTGCCTGTTCGCGCAACCGCTGATGCACCCCGTCCTCCGTCAACGCAGGTGGCAGCCATGCCTTCTTGACCTTCGCCACCGACGTGTAATTCGTGTCGCACACGTTGGCCAGCGGCGATTCGACCGCCTGCGACAACAACTGGTACGCGTCCAACTCCGACAAGCCCCGCGTGGCCGCCACCCACCGCACCAGGTCCAGCTGGGCGATCCGGAACGCGTCCTCCAACGGCCGCGCCGAACCCGTCGACATCAGGTACGTGTCCGTCTCCAGCCGTGGCCACGGCGTCGGCCTGCCCTTGATCAGGTCCACGATGACGACCGAGTTCATCGCCGTCTCCACCGCGACCCCGCACGTCTCGCCCTCACCCTGCCGCGCATGCCCGTCACCCAGGCTGACCAGCGCACCCGGCACGTTCACGCCCAGGTAGCACGTGACACCGGCCCGCATCTCAGGCGTGTCCATGTTGCCGCCGTGCGCGTCCGGTACCAGTGCCGACCGCACTTCCAGGTTCGCGGGCGCCACACCGACCGTGCCGTGCATCGGGTCCATCGGCAGCGTGACCCGCAGGTCGCTGTCCCGCGCGGTGAACGCGCACGTCCGCCCTACCCGGTCCAGCTCCCAGATCCACACCCGTTCCTCAAGCGGCGCCTGCAAAGTCGCCGTCGTGTGGGTCGACGTCAACGCACCGAACAACGGCACCGTCGTCGACGCCGCCCAGTCCCGCGCCGGCTCGATCGACACGAAGTGCACCGCCACCGTGTCACCCGGCTCGGCGCCCTCGACGTAGAACGGGCCGGTCTGCGGGTTCAGGAACGGGAACTCGCACACCTCCGACACCAGGTCTTGCGCCGACCGCACCCGACCGGCGAAGCAGTCCTCGGTGAACACCTCCAGGATCGTGCCCGGCTTGATCGTGGCCAACGGTGGCGCACCGCCGAACGTCCACACGTACTGGTCCTGGCCGGGCGTGAACGAGAGCACTTCGTCGGTCATGCGGGCTGCTCCGCTGTCTCGGGTTCGGGCTGGCTGTCCAGATGCACCAGCCCGGTGTCCACCACCCGCTGCCGGTGCTTCGTCCACAAATACACCAGGTAGATCACGCCGATCAGCATCCACACGCCCACGATCGGCCCCGCGTACGAGATCGGCGGCGTCAGCGGCGTGACGAACGAGAACACCGGGATACCGGCCGCGGTCAGCAGCGCCGGGATGAACGCCAGGATGCCCAGCACCGGCGACACGAGATGCAGGAACCAGTTGAACTCGCTGCGCCGGAACCGGGCGAAGAACCCGATACACGCCGCGTTCACGATGATGTACACCGCGACCACGACCACCACGATCACCGTCGCGACGAGCACGAACGCGGTCGTCGGCGTGAACGCGAACCCGAGCGCCAGCGTCGCGACCACGGCCAGCACGAACTGCGCGGCCACGGCGACCACGGGGGACCGGTGCACCGGGTGGATCCGCGCCAACGACTTCGGCAGGATGCCGACCCTGGCCAGCGCGTACGCGGTTCGCGTCGACACGTTCATGCCGGCATTGGCGTTGGCGATCGTGGAGTTGATGATCGCCAGGAACACCAGGATCCAGAACAGGCCGAACGACGCCCGCGCGATGCCCTCCCAGGACAACGCCCCCGTGGTGCCGAACGTGCCGAACTTGTCCGGCCCGACGAACACGTCGGCCGCGTACGTGGTGAAGATGTAGATCGCGCCGATGCCCAGCGTGGCACCGATGACTGCCCTGCGGATCGTGCGCTTCGGGTCCTTCGTCTCCTCGGCCAGTGGCGCGGCCGCCTCGAACCCGGAGAACGCCAGGACCGTGTAGACCGAACCCGCGAGCACGCCAGCGAAGCCGAGGTGCCCGGCCGGCGTGTGCGTCGAGGTGAAGACGGACAGCGTGTTGGCGCCACCAGCCTTGACGATCAGCAGCACGGCCAGAATGACGAACACCAGGATCTCGAACGCACCGAGGACCGTGCCCAGCCGGGCGGACACCCGCGCGCCCCAGAAGCCGGCGACCGCGATGATCACAGCACCCACCATCGCCCACGGCCACCACAGGTCCGCCGGCCATCCCCACGACGAGTTGAACGTGCCCGCGGCCGTGAATCCCAGTTGCAGCAACAACAACGTCGGCACCAGCGCCTCGACGAACAGGTAGCCCCATGCCACCAGGAACCCGACGATCGGGTGCAGCCCACGACTGGAGTACGTCGCCACCGACCCGGCCGCCGGCAGATGCTTGGCGAGTTCAGCGATGGACAACGATGCGAACAGGCACGCCACCAGCGCGACGATCACCGCCAGCGGCAGCGCACCGCCCGCGAACGCGGCCCCGGCCGGGATGGACGCCGCGATCGCCGCACCGGGCGCCATCGCGGTGATGCTCTGGAACAACACCTCGCGCAGCCCGATGGCCCCACGACGTAGTCCTGCCTCGTTTTCGACGGGTCGGCTCATCGAGGGCTCCCGGTGTAAATGGTTTAGTGCGCAGACCATAGACGCGGGAGATGCCCGCCACAAGAGCCCCGGGATTACGAACTCGCGACACCATCGTCGGCCAGATCCGCACCACTCTTCGCGCCGCTGTCCGCACCGCCGTCCTCGCCCGACACGGCCCGCACCAGGGCGGCTCGCAGTTCGTCCTCGGTGATCGAGAAGTGCTGCCGGCCGACCTCCCACGCCACGTCGGCGTCCCCGCCGGTGACGGCCTCGGCCAGCCGCTGGTGCTGCGGCAGCGCCCGCGCGTAGACCTCGGCGGTGAACGGTTCGACGGCGAACCCGAAGCTCACCTCGGACAACAACTGCTCCCGCACGGCCAACAACCTGGCGTTCTTCGCGGCCTTCGCGATCGCGTGGTGCAGCCGGATGTCGGCGGCCTGCGCGACGGAGAGCGACTCGGCTCCCTCGTACTGCCGCAGCGCCGCCCGGACCTCCGTGACGTCCTTGCGGTCCCGCCGCTCGGCAGCAGTGCGGGCAACCAACGCCTCGACCAGGAGCCGCATGTCGAACGTGCTCTGCAACTCCTCCCACCGCGGCCCGAGCGTCGACCGAACCGCCCGCGCCGACTCCGATGTCCACGGCTGCCGCACGAACGCCCCACCCGACCGGCCCCGGCGCACCTCCAACATCCCGGCCGTGACCACTCTGGCCAGGGCATCCCGCACAGTCGTCCGGCTCACGCCCAGCCGAGCGGCCAGTTCGCGCTCGGCCGGCAGCCGCTGCCCAGGGGTGAACTCGCCCAGCGCGATCGCCGTCATGATCCGGTCGGCCAGCACGGCACCGGCCGCAGGGGTTGCCAGCGGGCTGAGCAGCACGCCCGCCGCCAGCGCCTGCTCGCCATCACTCTCGGTGTCCCGCCTCCGGCCTGTCACCGGTCCAGGCTAGAACGCGATGACCAGGTCATGTCATCTCGTAGGCCCGCTGCGCGATCTTCACGAACTCGTGCGTCGGGTCCTTCACCAGTCCGTGGATGGTGCGCACGGTCGAACACGGCCACCGCGTATTGCACGTCGGGCAGGTCTCGGCCGACGATTCTTTGTGGTCGAGCAGAATGCCGCGCACGATGGTCGTCAGATCCGGCACCAGGTTACGGGCCGATTGCGCGTCCTCCTCGGACCATTCGCTGAGCTTCGTGGCCAGGAACTCCGCCTCGTCCAGATAGCCGGAGATGTCCTGCCGCAGCAGCCGAAACGCATCCGCCAGTGCCGGTTCGATCTTGTCCATTGTGTACGCTCCAGTGTCTGTTCCATGTCTCCGCATAACAGGCAACCGCTTGCTTCTGACGCAATCAATTTCCTTTCGGGTAGCCTTTTGTTGCATATCACGAAATCGTCGGCGCAACGTTCTACCCTCGGCTGGTGTCCACCATACGAAGCCGTGAACTCGGCGACCAACTTCGCCATGCCATGGAACGCGCGGGCCTGAGCGGCAAGCGCGCGGCCAAGATCCTGGGATGGTCGGAGAGCAAGGTATCCAGGCTGCTGACCGGCCAGTTCACCGTCCCCGAGACCGACATCGTCGCCTTCCTGGCCATCTGCATGGTCATCGGCGATGACCGAGACCGCCTACTCAGACTCGCCCGCGAACAAAACCGCTCCGGCTGGTTGCAACAACACGGCTCCAAACTCCCGGAACAACTGAAAACCCTCGTCGACCACGAGAGCAAAGCCCTCGAAATCACCGGCTTCGAGCCCCTCGTCGTGCCCGGTCTACTGCAAACAGGTGACTACGCCCGCGCGTTGTTGGAACGAACAGCCACGGTCCCGCCAGCCGAGGTCCAGGACAGGGTGGCTGCCCGCCTGGCCAGGCAAAACCTGTTCAGCAGACCACAGCGCCCACGGTGCACGTTCTACCTGCACGAGTTCGCACTCCGGCTCCCGGTTGGCGATCGCGAGGTGATGTCGGAGCAGCTACACGAACTACTCCGAGTGGGTGTCCGGTCCTACATCACCATCCGTGTGATCCCGGCCGCCTTCGGAGCACATGCCGGCACATCCGGCTCGTGCCGGCTGATGGAATTCGCGAGTTCAAGCCGGTGGCGTACGTCGAGGAGGAGATGGCTGGCCACTTCCTCGAAGACCCTGCCGAGATTGCCGGCTATCGGCGAATTTTCGCAGCGTTGGCAGATTGCGCCCTGGACGAGGGACAATCGAGAGACCTGATCGCCGCCCTGGCGGTCGAGCTGTACGGAGGATCGCGATGATCACCTGGCGCAAGAGCAGCTACAGCGCCGCCAACGGCGATTGCGTCGAGGTCGGCTGGCCACCAGCGGCAGTAGCCGTCCGCGACTCGAAGCAGAAGACCGGCCCCACTCTGGCCTTCCCCACGCTCACATGGCGGACGTTCCTGATGCGCGTCAGGTGAGGAAGTTGGTCTAGATGCCTCTGACGGTTACCTGTGATCCGGCCAGTGGGCGGAGATCGACCGGCTGGCCGATGATGTCCTACATCGGCCATTGACCTGCCTCGACCACACCGACCCCACAGGGCATCCCCTATCTCGCGCCCGAGGTCCAACTGCTCTCCAAAGCAGCCCGGCCGCGACCCGAGGACGAGATCGACTTCGCCACTATGCTCCCGCTGCTCGCCACCGCACAGCGCCGATGGCTTCGCGACGCCATCGCCGACACCTACGGCGCCCATCCGTGGTCAGCCTCGCTGCAGGCGGATGGTCTTGATCTCGAACGGCCGGAATGACAGGTCGATCGCGTTGCCCGACACGTCGTAGTCCGTCGTCTCGGCCCATCGCCGTTCCAACAGATCGGTGGACGTGGCTCCTGCCAACGGAAACCCAGCCGTTGTCAGTCTCGCGGCTGCCCGATTACCCAGGGACTCGTACAGTCGCACCACCACGTCCCCCGACCTGTCGTCGGCCAGCTTCACCGACTCGACCACCACGGCCTCGTTGTCCACAGCTACCAGCGGCACCACGCCGCCGCCACCAACCCGCGTGCGTGGAGGCAGGTTGATCCGATAGCCGGCCTGCACGGCATCGAGGACCGTCGCCCCCGCTACCAATGCATGTCGGAACTTGTGCACACCGTGGTCGGTGTCCGGGTCGGGGAACTTGGGCGCGCGCAACAGCGACGCCCGCAGTGTCGTATAGGTGCCACCTCCTTCACGTGTCGATCGAGTCACGTCATGTCCATACGTACTGTCATTGACCAGAGCCACTCCATATCCGGGCTCGGCGAGCCGCACCCAACGGTGTGCGCACACCTCGAACTTCGCCGCGTCCCAACTGGTATTCGCATGGGTTGGCCGGTACACGTGACCGAACTGGGTTTCGGCTGCGAACCGGTCCGTGTGCAGATCGAGCGGGAACGCCAACTTGAGGAACTTCTCGCTCTCTCGCCAATCTACCTCAGTCTCGATCTCCACGTGGGCCGAATTCGCCGGTAGCGTAATAGTCTGCTGAACGGTCGACTCGCCGAACGAACGTGCAACCAAAATGGAATTCCCGGATACCGAGATGGAGTCGACCGCCACCAGATCCGTGACAACGTTGCGGTAGAACGAATCCACATCCCATGCATCCCACTGGTTGGGCAGGTCCGGATGCAGTTGTAGGAGATTGCCGCGCTGCCCTGGCGCGATCAGCTCCCGATCGGCCACCACGTCATATACTGACGCCAGCAATCCGTTCTCATCCATATGCACGCGTAGGAAACCGTTGTCCAGAAACGAATCTGTCGGCGTGGCGGCGGTCAGAGCTGGCGCTGTGGCGGCACCCATTCCCGGCACGCCGCCCAGGGCGTGTGGCGCCGCATTGAACACGATCGGGTCAGATCCCTTGCCGACCAACAAATCCTGCGTAGCTTCGATGAGGGGCGACAACGACGCGGCCACATCCGCATACGTCCGTTCCGCTTCCCGATGTACCCACGCGATCGACGAACCTGGGAGAATGTCATGGAACTGGTTGAGCAGCACCGTTTTCCACAACTGATCGAGCTTGTCGTACGGATACTCCACACCCAGCAGCACCGTTGCCGTCGCCGACCACAGCTCAGCCTCGCGCAGGAGGTGCTCGCTGCGCCGGTTGCCCTGTTTCGTGCGCGCCTGACTGGTGTACGTCCCCCGATGGAACTCCAGGTACAGCTCGCCGGCCCACACCGGAGCGTCCGGATACTCAGCCGCGGCGCGGGCAAAGAACGCGCCCGGCGCCTCGATCGTGACCCGGGGCGAGCCTTCCAGGTCGGCGAGCCGGGCTGCCCGCGCCAGCATTTCGCGCGTCGGCCCACCGCCGCCGTCGCCGTACCCGAATGGCATGAGCGACGTGTTTGCCCTGCCCTTCTCGGCGTAGTTCGATGCCGCGTGCGCCATCTCCCAGCCGGAGAAAGTCGAGTTGTACGTGTCGACCGGTGGGAAGTGCGTGAACACACGCGTGCCGTCAATGCCCTCCCACCAGAACGTGTGGTGCGGGAACTTGTTGATCTGGCTCCACGAGATCTTCTGCGTCAGGAACCAGTCCGAGCCGGACAGCCGGACCAGTTGTGGCAGCGCCGCGCTGTAGCCGAACGAGTCGGGCAGCCATACCTCGCGCGTCTCGACGCCGAACTCGTCCAGGAAGAAGCGCTTGCCGTGGGCGAACTGCCGCGCCATGGCCTCGCCGCCAGGCATGTTCGTGTCCGACTCGACCCACATCCCGCCGACCGGCACGAACTGGCCCGCCTTCACCTTGGCCTTGATCCGTTCGAACACCTCCGGATGCTGGTCGCGCATCCACGCCAGTTGCTGTGCCTGCGACATCGCGAAGACGAAATCGGGATGGTCATCCATCAGCGATGTCACGTTGCAGGTCGTCCGCGCCACCTTGCGTACGGTCTCGCGCAACGGCCACAGCCACGCCGAGTCGATGTGGGCGTGGCCGACGGCGGACAGTCGGTGCGCGCTGGCGTGTGCCGGCCTGCTGAGCACCTCGGCGAGTTCGGCTCTGGCCGAATCCGCGTGTGCCGGGATGTCTCGCAGGTCCAGCCGATCCATTGCGCGCTCCAGGGCGCGCAGCAATTCCCAACGCCGTGCGTCACCGACGGGCAACTGACGCATCAACTGGTCGGCGACCTCGATATCGGCGATCAGCTCCGCTACGGACGGTTCGAACACTGCCGCGTCGAACCGTGCGGTCCGGTAGAGCGGTGCTGTGCCGGCCGTTGCCTTGTCGCCGAGCTGGGTGACGCCGAACGGCGGGTTCTCCATCACGATCGGATTGGCCGCCGCCTCGACATAGAAGAGGACGTCCGGATCCGACAGCCGGACCCACTTGTTGTCCGGGTGAATGCCCTTCACGGGCGAACCGTCGGCCCCGTACACCAGGCCTTCACATTGGAAACCCGGTGTCCCGGAGTCGAAACCGATGTCGACCACGAGTTCCACGACCTGGCCCGCCCACGACGGTGGCACGGTGCCGGACACCCGGAACCAGCTGGTGCCCCAGGGTGGTCCCCATGGCGCGCCGACCTCGGTGGGTGTGTAGGAGGCGGCCAGCGCCTCGGCGACCGGCACCGGCTCGTCCGGTGCGTGCCACACCTCGATCCGCATCGGCACGCGCGCTCCGTACACGGCAGGTCGGATGCGCTCCCGCAGCATCCGATCAATGCGACCTTCGACCAGTGCCCGATCGTCATGCATACCCGTCAACCTATGGTGTACGTGTGGCAGCACGGAAGTTCACCGGGTTCGGTGAGCACGCGATCGACTTCTACGACGGGCTCGTCGCGGACAACTCGAAGGCGTACTGGACCGACAACCGCGAGGTGTACGAGTCGGACGTGCGCGCGCCCATGCAGGCGCTGCTGGACGACATGGCCGGTGAGTTCGGTGAGTTCGGCTCGGCCAAGATCTTCCGGCCCTATCGGGACGTGCGGTTCGCGAAGGACAAGACCCCGTACAAGACCCACTGTGGCGCGGTTATCGAGTCCGGTCGGGGCGCCGGCGCGTTCTACGTCCAACTCGGCCCGGACGGGTTGTTGACCGCAGGCGGCTCGTTCTTCATGAGCGGCGATCAGGTGCGGCGGTTCCGCGAGTCGGCGGCCGACGACCTGCGGGGCATCGGCTTGACGAAGCTGCTGGCGACACTGCGTAAGCAGGGCTGGGAGATCCGGGGTGAGCGGCTGAAAACCGTGCCGCGCGGTTACGATTCCGACCACCCGAGGATTGAGCTGCTGCGGCACAAGTCGTTGTACGCGTCGACCTCGTACGAGCCCGATGACGCGTTGCATGGTGAGGAAACCGCAGCTCGGGTGCGTGCTCGGTGGCGTCAGGTGCGATTGTTGAACGAGTGGGCAGCTGATCATGTCGGTGTTGCGGAGGAGCAAAGCCGCAGGTAGTCGTCCCTGAACGGGAAGTGGCCATCCGGGAAACCGACGGGCAAAGGCAACGGGTGGCCTGGATCGGTCCAGGGGACAGGGCTAGGCTGGGCAATCGTGAGTCGACGCGCGAAGATCGTGTGCACCATGGGCCCGGCGACCGGCACTCCGGAGAAGCTCCGTGAGCTGGTGAACGCCGGCATGGATGTGGCGAGGTTGAACTTCAGCCACGGCAGCCACGCTGATCACAAGCAGGTGTACGACCTGGTCCGGACCACTGCCGCCGAGTGCGACCGGGTAGTGGGTGTGCTCGGTGACCTGCAGGGTCCCAAGATCCGTTTGGGCACCTTCGCCGGCGGTCCGGTCGAGTGGCGTACCGGCGACACCGTCCGGGTCACTGTGGACGACGTCGTTGGCACGCACGACCGGGTGTCCACGACGTACAAGGGGCTGGCCAAGGACGCCAAGGTCGACGACCGGCTGCTGGTGGACGACGGCAAGGTCGAGCTCGTGGTGACCGCGGTGCAGGGCCAGGACGTGGTCTGCACGGTCACCGTCGGCGGCCAGGTGTCCAACAACAAGGGCCTTTCGCTGCCCGGCATGGACGTCTCCGTGCCCGCGCTGTCCGAGAAGGACATCGAGGATCTTGAGTTCGCGCTGCAACTGGGCGTGGACTTCATCGCGCTGTCGTTCGTGCGTTCGCCCGCCGACATCGACCTGGTGCACCAGGTGATGGACCGGGTGGGTCGGGGTCGGCTGCCGGTGGTCGCCAAGATCGAGAAGCCTGAGGCAGTGGACAACCTTGAGGCAATCGTGCTGGCGTTCGACGGGATCATGGTCGCCCGCGGCGATCTGGGTGTCGAACTGCCGCTGGAGCAGGTGCCGCTGGTGCAGAAGCGGGCCATCCAGATCGCTCGGGAGAACGCCAAGCCGGTCATCGTGGCCACGCAGATGCTCGACTCGATGATCAACAACCCGAGGCCGACCAGGGCGGAGACCTCGGACGTCGCGAACGCGGTGCTGGACGGTGCCGATGCGGTGATGCTGTCCGGCGAGACGAGCGTCGGCCGCTATCCGGTGGAGACCGTGGCTACGATGGCGAAGATCATCTGTGCTGTGGAGAACGAGTCGGTCGTTGCTCCGCCGCTGACGCACGTGCCGCGCACGAAGCGGGGTGTGCTGTCCTACGCGGCCCGCGACATCGGTGAGCGGCTGAACGCGAAGGCGCTGGTTGCCTTCACCCAGTCCGGCGACACCGTGCGCAGGCTGGCCCGGTTGCACACCAGGTTGCCGCTGCTGGCGTTCACACCGGAACAGAACGTGCGCAGCCAGCTTGCGCTGACCTGGGGCACGGAGACGTTCCTGGTGCCCAGCGTGGACTCGACCGACGCGATGGTGCGGCAGGTGGATGCCTCGATGCTGTCCATCGGCCGTTATCAGCCAGGTGACCTCGTGGTCATCGTGGCCGGCTCGCCGCCCGGTACGGTCGGTTCCACCAACCTGATCAGGGTGCACCGGCTCGGCGAGGAGGACCACGCCTGACGCCCTCCGCTCCGGACGCACCGAACACCGGTATCGGTGCGAAGGGACGCGTGATGACGGAGGCGGCACGGGCAGCGGCGGCGGACCCCGGCGCGACAGCGAACGGTGCTGACGTGCCGGTCACGCCGGACGGCGCGCCGCACGGCCAAGCGGTGTTGGACCGGCTCATCACACTGTTGGACCTGGAGCGGATCGAGGAGAACATCTTCCGTGGGGTCAGCCCTGCGGAGTCGCCGGTCCGGGTGTTCGGCGGCCAGGTGGCCGGTCAGGCGTTGATCGCGGCCGGCCGGACGGTGCCGACTGAACGGCGGGTGCACTCGCTGCACGCGTACTTCATCCGGCCGGGCGACCCCAGCATCCCGATCGTGTACGAGGTGGATCCCATCCGCGACGGTCGGTCGTTCACCACCCGCAGGGTCACGGCGATCCAGCGTGGTAAGGCGATCTTCGCGTTGTCCGCGTCGTTCCAACTCGACGAGGAGGGCATCGAGCATTCCGAGCCGATGCCGGATGTGCCGCGGCCGGAGACTCTGCCCAGCTACGCGGAACGCACCGCGCAGCTGGGTGAACTGTTGCGTGAGCGGATGCGGCTGCCCAGGCCGATCGACCTGCGTTACGTGACCGAGCCGGCCTGGCTGACCCGGGCATCCGGGCCGAGGGATGCGCGCAACCAGGTGTGGATGCGGGCTGACGGCACGCTGCCCGACGACCAGCTGCTGCACGTCTGCGTGCTGACGTACTGCTCGGACATGACGCTGCTGGACTCGGTACTGGCCCGGCACGGCGTGTACTGGGGGCTGGACGACGTGAACGGCGCCAGCCTGGACCACGCGCTCTGGTTCCACCGCCCGTTCCGGGCCGACGAGTGGGTGCTCTACGACTGCACGTCGCCCACCGCGTCCGGTGCGCGAGGCCTGGCCACCGGTCGGTTCTTCACCCAGTCCGGTGCACACATCGCGACCGTCGTGCAGGAAGGTCTGCTGCGCGTGAACCGGTGAATGCGCAGCATTCTTAGGTTAGGCTGACTTTAGACATGTGGTGAGGGAGGCGCGCGTGGCGGATCGTGCTGGCAAGAAGCGTGGGATCACCCGGTTGCGGGTGCTGCGCACCGAATGGCTGACGCCGCACATGATCCGAGTGGTGTTGGGCGGCGAGAACTTCGGGTCGTTCGTGCCCAACGACTTCACCGACAAGTACGTGAAGCTGCTGTTCCCGCAGGTCGGAGTCACCTACCCGGAGCCGATCGACCTGGACGTCATCCGCAAGGAGTTCCCGCGCGAACAGTGGCCGACCACCAGGACGTACACCGTGCGGTACCACGACGCGGACGCTGGTGAACTGGCCATCGACTTCGTCACCCATGGCGATGAGGGCTTCGCCGCGCCGTGGGCGATGGCTGCCCAGCCGGGTGACGAGGTGATCGTCCGTGGGCCGGGCGGCGCCTATGCGCCCAGCCCGACCGCGGACTGGCACCTGCTGGCCGGCGACGAGAGCGCCATGCCCGCCATCGGGGCCGCGCTGGAGGCCTTGCCGCCTGGCGTGCCGGTCCACGTGTTTCTACAGGTCGCGGACGATTCCGAGGTGCAGAAGCTGGCCAGCCCGGCCGAGGTCGAGATCACCTGGCTGTACCGGTCGGACTTCGAATCGCCTGCGGCCGCTGGCATGGCGTTGGTCGATGCCGTGCGGTCGCTGGAGTTCCGGCCCGGTGCTGTGCACGCGTTCGTGCACGGTGAGGCCGGGTTCGTGATGGAGCTGCGTCGGCACCTGATCAAGGAGCGCGGCGTGCCCAAGGACCTGCTGTCCATCTCGGGCTACTGGCGGCTGGGCAAGAACGAGGACGGCTGGCAGGCCGAGAAGGCCGAGACCAAGGCCGCCGAGACCAAGGCCGCCGAAACCGCGGCCGCCAAGACCGAGGCTGCCCCAGGCCAGGCCGCTGAGGCTGCCCAAGCGGCCGCACCGTAGTCGTAACAACACATTCGGCCCGCGCTGGGCAGTGACCGCCGCTGTCCTGCTCGTTAGCCTGGTCACGTGCGGCTGCGATCAGTGCTCGGGGCGGGTGTGTTGCTGGTGGCCGTGATCGTCGCCGTCGTCCTGCTGCGTGCCCATCCGGCGCCAGCCGGGCCGAACGAGGCCCTGCCGGCTCCGACCACCACGCCGCCACCGGTGGTGGACGCGCGGGCCACCAAGCTCACCGCCGCGTTCCTGCACACCGGCCAACTGCCGACCGCCGTGCGCCTGATCGCCGCTCCCGGTGACTCGCCGAAGTTCCAGTTCGAGCGTTATGTGGAACAGGAACCCGGCC
>DASUJK010000171.1:0-2086 GCA_036279295.1 Pseudonocardiaceae bacterium
GGTATGCCGAACTCGGTGGCGTTGTCGCCGGTGTCGGGCACGTCGAACACCATGCCATCCATCGACACCAGCCGCCGGCCCGCCACGAACGCGCCTGGCGTAAACATTGTGGCCACCGGTACCGCGATCCGTTCGAACAGGAGATCATGTCTACCAGTGACACACCCGCACTGCCTGCCCCATCATCGTCGATCACGCCAGCGATCTTGTCCGAGACCCGCCCACAGCCAGAGTGACCACGCCGCAACGGCCTCGACCAAACCCGAAGGCGCAGGTCAGGCACCTAAGAAACACAAGCTAAGTGGCATTGAGCCATGGCGCCGCGACCGGCTACCGGGGATGATCGGCTTCCTAGCCGTGAGCGCCGGCGAATCTCCCCATCAGGATTTCGTCCGAGTCATCGGATGACCCTGGGTGTATCGGTGGGCGTCGTTGAGGCCTATCAAGCCCGTTGACCTGGCCGACACGCAGACTTCTGGAGTTCTTGGTGCCTGAGACAGTGGCGATCGCTGTCGCCAAGGGCAAATGGACCTGAGAGCAAGCCATGGAGCGATTGGGCGTGAGCCGACAAATGCTGCGGTTTCGATTGAACGCGACCGGAGCTGTCAAGCGCGTTCAGCGTATGAGCGCATATCGGACGCGCTGATCGGGTCCAAACCTGCCCGATCAGCGCTACCAAGCATCCTGCCAAATCTGTCACTACCGTCGGGGATCATGCGGCCCGTAGTTCGGCTGCACTCGTCTTGCCCGTTGCCACACCAATCCATACACCCGCAGCAACCGAACTATACCGCTCCGGCTGGTGACTCATCCGGATCGCGGAGAAGTTCGGGCCAAGCGGGAACACGGTGCGAAGGTGCCTGATGGGTGCATGCGTGCTCGTCGAGTTCCCAGAAGACCTGGAGACTACCTTCGGCGTGGTCAAACAGCGTCGGTCTCTGGTATTGGCCGTGATCCGCGCGATGACCTTCATAGACGGCCTTCCTGATCCAGGATCCGCGCCAGGTGAGGTCGTCGCATTGGCTCAGGCGGTCCGACGCCTCGCGAATTAGACATGCACTAGATAGCCGGCCAACGGACAACTGGGTCGGGCGTTCACGGTGTCAGTTGGGTCGGTGACCTACTGGCGCAGCGCGGCGAAGAGGTCGTCGCCAACGCGGTGCCCGCGACCTGCTTCGGGCGCGACGGAATTGTCGACGGCACGTGAAACTGGTTCTGGCACGCTTTTCCGTTTGCGCCGTGAGGCGCTGTGGTTCGAGTGGAGGTGAGAGACCTTCGCCGCTGTCCTGTCGCAGCAGGGCGGTGGAGCTGAGGGCAGCCTGATCCGCGTGACGCCGGGGAGGGTAGGAGCAGCCCTGACAAAGCCGGGACGTGCCAGCACCGTCAGATGGTGCGGGTCCGGCGAGCGGGATGGAGAGGAGTACGCGAGGAACCGGCGTTGTTACGTCCCTCAAAGTGACACCGGCTCGAACCTGGCGGATCTGGGCCGGGCGCGGCGCGCACTCATTCTGCGAATGGGATGGGGGACTCCCTGGGAGGTATACGAAAGCCACCCGGGAGGCCACGCTGAAAGTCTGCGGCGTAGGCGTGGCGATGCCGCAGGGACACAGTCGGGCTCCTCCTTCGTCGAGCGAATCACAGTGAACACGGGAACCGTCCCGGGTCTTGCCCTCGGCCACGTGACCAACGTGGATTCGGGGGCTGGGTGCGTCGACCGCCGACCGGCCGGGGACGGGGCGGAGTCGCCGTAGTAGTCGGAGGCCGGGAGACCCGGCCACATGGCGAAGGGCGACAGCGGGTAGTTTTGATGTGTCGGTAGCAGATGATGCAGGTGGCCAGGCCGAGGAACGCCTCGTGGATATCGTCGCGGCGCTCCCAACGAATACGCAGCCGCCGCATGCCGTGGTACCAGGCAATTGTGCGCTCAATGACCCACCTGACCACACCAAGTCCGGAGCCGTGCCCGGTACCGCGCTGGGCGATGTACGGGTCGATTCCCTTGTCGCGCAGCCCGTCACGATGTTTGGCGGAGTCGTAGGCACGGTCGGCGTAGAGCGCGTCGGGCCGGTGGCGAGGACGCCCGCGC
>DASUJK010000172.1:0-12861 GCA_036279295.1 Pseudonocardiaceae bacterium
CTGGTCTGGGTCGGCCCGACGCCCGAGGCGATCCGCCGGCTGGGTGACAAGGTCGAGGCCCGGCACATCGCCGCCGCGGCCGGCGCCCCGCTCGTCCCGGGCACCCCCGACCCGGTGACCGGACCGGACGAGGTGGTCGCCTTCGCCCGCGAACACGGCCTGCCGGTGGCGATCAAGGCGGCGTTCGGCGGTGGCGGGCGCGGCCTGAAGGTCGCCCGCACGCTGGCCGAGGTGCCCGAGCTGCACGCCTCGGCGGTGCGCGAGGCCCAGGCCGCCTTCGGCCGCGGCGAGTGCTTCGTGGAGCGGTATCTGGACCGCCCCCGGCACGTGGAGGCGCAGGTGCTGGCCGACACCCACGGCACCGTGGTGGTGGTCGGCACCCGGGACTGCTCGCTCCAGCGCAGGCACCAGAAGCTGGTCGAGGAGGCGCCCGCGCCGTTCCTCACCGATGAGCAGCGCCGGACCATCCACGACGCGGCCCGGGAGATCTGCCGGCGGGCCGGCTACCACGGCGCCGGTACGGTGGAGTTCCTGGTCGGAGCCGACGGCGTGATCAGCTTCCTGGAGGTCAATACCCGGCTCCAGGTGGAACACCCGGTCACCGAGGAGACCAGCGGCATCGACCTGGTCCGCGAGCAGTTCCGGATCGCCGCCGGAGAGCGGCTGCGGTTCACCGCCGACCCCGAGCCACGCGGTCACTCGTTCGAGTTCCGCATCAACGGCGAGGACCCGGGCCGCGGCTTCCTGCCCGCCCCGGGCACGGTCACCCGGTACGTCCCGCCGGACGGCCCAGGGGTGCGGGTGGACTCAGGTGTCGAGTCCGGTTCGGTGGTCGGCGGCGCGTTCGACTCGCTGCTGGCCAAGCTCATCGTCACCGGCGAGAGCCGGGCGCAGGCCCTGGAGCGCGCCCGCCGGGCACTGGACGAGTTGGTCGTCGACGGCATGGCCACGGCGCTGCCGTTCCACCGCGCGGTGGTGCGCGACCCGGCGTTCACCGCCGAGCCGTTCGCCGTGCACACCCGGTGGATCGAGACCGAGTTCGACAACCGGATCCCGGCGTTCACCGGCGGCGGCGACGCCGGGACCGACGGCGAGCCGCGCCGGACCGTGGTGGTGGAGGTCGGTGGCCGGCGGCTGGAGGTATCCCTGCCCGAATCGCTCACTCCGGCCGGGCCGGGCCGGCCGGGCGCCCCGCGCGGTCGTCGGCACACCGGCGGGCAGCGCGCCTCGGCGGTCACCGGCGATGCGCTGGCCAGTCCGATGCAGGGCACCATCGTCAAGATCGCGGTGGCCGACGGTGACGCCGTGGCCGAGGGCGACCTGGTGGTGGTGCTGGAGGCGATGAAGATGGAGCAGCCGCTGAACGCACATCGGGCCGGCGCGGTCAAGGGCCTGTCAGTCTCGGTCGGTGACGTTGTCGCCAGCGGCGCGGTGATCTGTCAGATCACCGGGTGAGACGAGCACCCCGCATTTCGCCGGGATGGAACCCGCTTCCAGAACAACATCGCCACAATCGTTGGGAGCAGATCCGGGCCCGCCGCACGTCGCTGGCTCGCGGGTATCGTCCACCCGTTTAACTCGGCCATAGGTGAAGGTCAGTTGCGCCGAGTAGGCCCGTACGAGTTGGTGCATGTGGTAACATCCGGGCACTGTGGGCTGCAACAGGTGAGCTTCCACAAGACCTTCCAAAAGGTATTCGGTGCGCTTCAACGGCAAGCCGACGACCGCAGCCGCACGTTCGAGGCGGACATCAGGATCGGGGCAGGTTCCGAGTAGCCTGAACAGGCGTTGGTGATCCGCGGTGAGATACCGGTAGGACTGGTACATGGAGTCGGTGATGCTGGCGTCTCCCGTATCGAGTTCACGGAGGCGGTGCCCGCTTTCGCGCAGACGTGTAGCGAGATCGGCGACCGTCCAGGTGGGTCGGTGGCGAAGTCGGGTGGCGGCGAGCCGGACACCGAGTGGATGATATCCGCAGTATTCAAGGACCTCCGCAACCGCCTCCGGTTCATTGTCCGGACGGGCGTCCTCGACAATTGATGCGAAGAGACCGTGAGCCTCGGCTGGCATCAGCCCACCAAGGGTGAGCTGATGCGTGAAGTTCAAGCCGGTGAGCCGGCGCCGGCTGGTGACGATGGTGAGACAGCCAGGGCTGCCGGGTATGAGTGGTCTGACGTGATCGGTGTCGACGGCATCGTCTACAAGTACCAGCACCCGTCGGCCGGCAAGGCAGTACCGCCAGAATATGGTACGTTCGTCGAGACTGGATGGGATCTGGTCGGACGGGACACCCATGGCCGTTATGAGTGTGGCCAGCGCGCTCGCCGGATCGACCACGCGCTGTCCCGAGCTGTGCGCGTGGAGATCGATGGCGACCTGGGCGTCAGGGCATCGGAACGCGATCTGTAGCGCCGCTCGTAACGCGAAGGCCGTCTTCCCGATTCCCGCCATTCCGTCAATAGTGATGACCGCGGGCGTCACCGGACTGGCGCTGTGATGCGTACTCAGCGCGTTGGTGAGTTGTCGCAGTTCCTCCGCACGCCCGGTGAAGTGATTGCAGATGGCCGGCAGGCCGTTGCGCAGGGTCGCCGGGTGCGGCGCCGCGGCGACGGTGTGATCGTTGACCAGAAGGAGCCGATGG
Source organism: Pseudonocardiaceae bacterium (assembly GCA_036279295.1). Taxonomy (GTDB): domain Bacteria; phylum Actinomycetota; class Actinomycetes; order Mycobacteriales; family Pseudonocardiaceae; genus DATEPR01. The sequence goes on from DASUJK010000172.1 coordinate 2,642, forward strand.
AGGCTCTGCAGTTCGGAGGAGGGGCTGGCGCCCAACTCGTTCTTGAGAATCTGTCGCGTCTGCTCGTAGAGGGTGAGTGCTCGGGCCGGAGCACCGGAACGAGCGAGCGCCAACATGAGCCGGGCGACCAGTCGCTCCTGCAGAGGATGTTTGGCGACCCAGCCAGACAGTTCGCTGACCAGCGATTCGTGTGCTCCCTGGGCCAGTTCCAGATCGACGCACTCCTCCAGCGCGGCCAGCCGCTGCTGGTTGAGGTCGGCCGCCTGCGTCTGAAGGCTTGTGCTGTCCAGCCCGGCAAGCGCCGGACCGTGCCAGAGTGACAGGCCGTTTCGGTATGCGCGGATCGCGTCGATGACGTGGCCACTTCGGCGCAGTTGACGAGCCCGTGCGGACCAGTTGGCGAACTCGGTGGCGTCGAGCCGACTGTCCCCGACGTCCAACCGGTAACCCTCACCGAGCGGTGTGATGTCCAGAGTGACGTCGCTCAGTATCCTCCTGAGGTCGGAAATAGCATTACGTATTTGCTTGTCGGCGGTCGTGGGCGCCGCCCCGTTCCACACCGAGTCAATCAGCTTGCTGAGCGGCACCGGTTTCCCATCGGCCAGCAGCAGGGAACTGAGGACGATCTGCCGCTTGGCTCCCGGCAGATGTAACTGATTCCCGCCGGCCCAGATCTCCAGCGGGCCGAGTACCCGAAACTCCATGCTGTCTCCTCAAGCTAGAGCTTGCTCGATGAGTTCCTGGATGGACGACGTTTCGCCGGTGCGTGGAGGTGGAAGGGAGAAGTCTCCTGTGACTTGGCCTTCGCTTGCCGTCCTCTTGTGGATTTCGGCCCGGTTGGCCTGCCGATAGGCGGGTCGCACTTCATCTGTACTACCACACGCGGGAGGCTCCCTCTCCGGCACGACATGATCTTTGGACGGTCCCGGCCGGCTCATGGGGAGTTGATCAAGGGCGTCATGCCCATCGGTTCAGGGTTTTCGCGTACAGTCGGACCATTGTATTTTGTATCCACTCGGCGTCATAGTATGCTTGGTGTTCTCTTTCGGTTCGTATTGGGCGGGCCGGGATCAGGTCGAGCACTTTCCGCGGTCACCGGAAAACACCAGTTGGTAAAGTATACAATATCCGCTCTTGAGACTTTCCGGCGACGCGGCCGAGGAGTTCTGAGACGCCCTCGCCCCGTCCTGACAAGGGTTCCGGTCATCGAGGCCATACCCCCTCGTGGGCGATAACGATCGCATCCGGACCATCGAGCCAGATCATGGCCCAATGATATCAATGCGGTATCGTTGACTGGATCATCCTTTTCCCGTCCTCGTACGGTCCTGTCCGCCCGGTACTCGGGCAACCTCTTCGGATGGACCCACGCGTCAGTCACGCCAGGCGGAGACACAGGGAGACACGGGGAGACACAGCGGAGACACGCCGGAGGTTCGGTCACAGCGCTGTCATGATCGGGTCCTCGACCCGCGCCCCGGGCAACAATCCAGGTGACGGCTATCCGGCAGCCGGGGTACTGGCATGTAGGCGTATGCCCACGCAGCATGGCGACCACTGACCCTCCGCGCCGACCGGAACGGAACGCCGTCCATCGTTGAACAGGGCCCCTAACCCGTTCGCGTACTCCAGGTCGAGAATGATTTCAACATGGTCCCGTGGCCCGCCCGCCACGTCACCAGTGCCGATTCGCACCTGGAGCGAGACGCTGCCGTCCTCGGCCACGGACGCCGAGATCAGGCCGTCGACGACGCCGGAGACGCCTACCAGCCGCCCGGATCGGGTGTCGCCGTTCCGGGCCTGGGCACAATCCCCGCCCGATCCCGTCAAATCCAGGCGTAATCCCGACCGCGATGGTCGCACACCGAGGACTTCCGTCTTCACTGCCAGCGATCCCTCACCGGCCCTACCAGGCGCGGCACTCGCCTGGTAGGGCGTCATCGCCGCACCCGGCGGGCTGGCCCGCCGTGGCGTCGAGCGCTCGGGGTCGCGGCAGCGTGGACCGCCAGCAGCCGGGACCGCCAGCGCGAGGACGTCACACCCGGGGTGTTCGGGCGCCCGACGCAACGGATCAGATTCGTTGCCAGGTGGCTGCCATCGTCTCCGCACTGACTGATCCACCCACACCGGCCAGCACGTATGCCAGGGACAGATAGACCGCCAGGTCCGGCTCACCCACGGTCTCGCTTTTCACCAGGCCCTTCTGCATGCGGTACAGCGGGGTGAACGCCTGCCTGAGGTTGCGCGCGGTCAGCAGGTCCTTGATCTGCTTGGCCGCCTTGAGTAGAGCGGGCGACGTGTCCTGTCCGGCTACCGGGTGGATCGCCGCCAGGCTCTCGTGGGCCTTCAGGAAGCGCTCACACGGTTCGATCTGTTGCGGCTTGAGCGAGACCGTTTCGAGGGTGCCGGCGTTGACGAGCAGCGCCAGCCGGAGAACGTCGTGATCGACGGCATCCTTCACCGGCAACGCGTTCCCGACCACCACGACCGCGGGAGCCTTCTCGACCACCGGTGCGATCTCCGGCTCGGACAGCATCAGCCGCAGTGCGAACAGGTCGCCTTCGACCTGGGTGGACGGCGTGACCACGGTGAGCTCTGCCGCACGGATCCGCTCCTCGGCCGCGCCGAACACTGATGACACGTCAAGGCGGACCGGCTCTCCGGGGCGGCCGGATCCGGCGATCGTGCGTCGATGGCGGTCCCACGACACCTCGACACCCCCGTCCGAGGCCATCGCGGCGACAAGAAAGGCGCCCACCCCGGTGTCGGTGTGCTGCTCGGTCAGGCCGTACCTGGCGATAACGGAGAAGTAGATCTCCCTGACCCGGTCGAACGGCAACCCGTCGGCGGCGGCGACCCCGGAGCGGACCGCGAATCCCGACTTGATGAACGGCGGATTCAGCCAGCTTTCCGGTGACCCATCATAGCCCTCCGGCACTAGCGCGAAGCGGATGGGAAGTCCGGCCTGCCGGCTGAACTCGAAGTCCATTTTGTTGTGCGCCGGGTTGATCAGCACCGCGCCGGTTCCGAACTCCGGCTTGACCCAGTCGGCCACCCAGACGGGCAACAGGTCGCCGGAAAGCGGGTGCCGGCAGAAACGGCCGGTGAACGAGATGGTCTCTCCGGGCCCGATCCCGGTACTGAGCGGATGAGCGGGATGGACCGCGATGGCGCACGCGCCGGGTATCCCGGTCCAGTCGGTAACGAATGCGTCGACCGTACCGGCGTTTTGCCCGGCGGAACTGTCCGAGGCGTCTTCCGCGACCAGGGGCAGACGGAAGATCGCGCCCTCCGAACGGCGTATCGCCTTGCGGTGCCGGGACACCAGGGCTTGCGGCCAGAGCCCGTCCCGCTCGGCCACCACCCGCTCGCGGGCCGGCCCCGACGGCACGTACCGCACCTTCTCTCCGTCACCCACCAGACCGCCTGTCGCGGCAAGTCGCGTCATCGCCGACACCGGATCCGATGCGGACGACACCAATTCCGCGGGCTCGCCCTCAACCGACCACAGTCTTGACAGGAATGAGCCGAACGATTCACACCTCATGTTCGCTTCGGGCGACTCTGGGTCACGAAGAATCAGGACGATCTTGCTCACTCTCCATACCTCCGGGTGAGGAAATGACTGTCCGGTCAGGACGCGACCGGGGAGGCCGACATGGCGTGCAGGCTACCAGCACGGTTGATGCCGACCGTACTGGTGCCGCGCCGTTGATCGGCTTTTGCCGTGATCACACCGTGATCATGCTGGATCCTCCCCGAGGTCCGCTGTACCACCCGGGGCGCACCGCCCCCGTCGACGACCCCGGGCGGGATGTCGACGGTGCCGTCGCCAGTATGTCGCGCCGGGGGGAACCCACGCCAGGGAGACCGGCCGGGACACCCCGAGGTGGCCGATGGTCCGGTATCCCCGCCTCACCCGGGCCGGTGGGCTCCGCGGCCGGGCGGGCTGGCGCCGCGATCGGGCCCGCGACCGGGTCCGCACGTGCCCGGCGGCACTCAGGATGTGACGAGGATGCCGTGAGGACTCGGTGGCGCATGGTCATGCGGAGCAACGGAGGAATCGGGATTGATCACTCACGCCATGGGACCATCGTTGTCAGGAGGCAGCCAGGATGGCCGAGGTTGGTGCGATCGAGCAACCGTGGTGGAATCCGCAGTCGGTGTCTCCGATGCCGGCGCACCGGTACGTACGGCCTGAAGAGCGGCTGCCCGGGGGCTTACCGGATCGGACCTGGCCGGAGCGGGAAATCGCCCGGGCGCCGTTGTGGGCGTCGGTCGACCTGCGTGACGGGAACCAGGCACTGGCGAACCCGATGGATATTCACCGCAAGGGCCGAATGTTCGACCTGCTGGTGCGGCTCGGATTCAAGGAGATTGAGGTCGGATATCCGGCTGCCAGCGAGACGGATTTCGCATTCATCCAGAGCCTGGTCCACCAGGACCGGATTCCCGATGACGTGACTATTTCCGTATTCACGCCGGCGAAACTCGACCTGATCGACCGCACATTCGCCGCGATCCGCGGCGCGGATCACGCCGTGGTGCACCTGTGTATGGCCACCGCGTGCCTGTGGCGGGACGTCGTGTTTGAAATGTCCGCGATTGAACTGCGCGAGTTCACGATGCAGGCGGCCGGACACGTGGCACGGCTCGCCGACGGCATGCCGGACTCGCGGTTGCGTTTCGAGTACTCGCCGGAGACGTTCAACGTCACCGAGCCGGACTTCGCGCTGGCCGTGTCGAACTCGGTGGCGGCGTCGGTGTGGGACGCCTGCCCGGACCGGCCGGTGACGCTGAACCTGCCAAGCACCGTGGAGACGGATTCCCCGAACGTGTACGCCGATCAGATCGAATGGATGCACCGTGGTCTGGAGCGGCGCGATTCGATAATTCTGTCGGTTCATCCGCACAATGACCGCGGCACCGCGGTCGCCTCGGCGGAGTTGGCGGTGGCGGCCGGCGCCGACCGGGTGGAGGGGACGCTCTTCGGCAACGGCGAGCGGACCGGCAACGTGTGTCTGGTGACCCTGGCGTTGAACCTCTTCAGCCGGGGTGTGGACCCTCAGCTTGATTTCTCCGACATCGACGACGTGCGGCGCCACGTCGAGGAATGCAACCAGATGCCGGTCCATGCGCGGCATCCCTACGTCGGCGACCTGGTGTACACCGCGTTCTCCGGGACGCACCAGGACGCCATCGCCAAGGGCCTTCGGGCGTTGGACGTCCAGGCCGAGCGGGCCGGAGTGCCGGTGTCCGGACTTCCGTGGCAGGTGCCCTACCTGCCCATCGACCCCAAGGATGTGGGACGCACCTACGAATCGGTGGTCCGGGTCAACAGCCAGTCCGGAAAGGGTGGCGTGGCGCACGTGCTCAGGGACCGGTACGGCCTTGACCTGCCCCGGGATCTGCGGGTGGAGTTCGCCCGGGCGGTTCAGCGGGTCACCGACGACAGCGGGTTGGAGCTGACCTCCCTGCGCCTGTGGGAACTCTTTCGGGACGAGTACCTGACCCAGGGCGGTGGCCTGCGGCTGAAGGAGGCCCGCGAGCGGCAGCAGGACGCCGGCACGCGACTCGACGCCGTGCTGGTCGCCGGGGATGGGCGGGAGATCGACCTCACCGGCACCGGTCCGACCCGAGCCGCGGCATTGACCGACGCGTTCACCCGCGCCGGGTTCGCCCTGGATCTGTTGTCGTTGACCGACCACACCGTGGCCGACAGATCAGGCACCCGCACGGCCGCCTACGCGCACATCAGTATGGCGGGCACCGAAGCCCACGGCGCCGGGCTCGATCCCAGCCCGGCGATCGCGGCACTTCATTCGGCCCTGTCCGCGGTCAACCGAGCCACCGCCGAGAGTCTCGGCTGAGCACGGTGTCCCCGGTCAGTGCCGTCGCCACCACTCGTCAGTTTGTCATGGAGGAACCGTCACATGGCCCTGGCCGGTAAACGGATAACACTGCCCGCGGAGCCGGTCGCGCACCGGCCCTTCGAACAACACGCGAAGTCGCATCCGGACCGGCTGGCTCTCACCTGCGGCGGTGAGCGGCGGAGCTACCGCGAGCTGGATTCGCAAGCCAACCAGTTCGCGCACCACCTGATCAGCCGTGGGGTGGGCCGGGGTTCGATCGTCGGCGTCTGCCTGGACCGCTCGCCCGAACTGATGGTGAGCATCCTCGGGATTCTGAAGGCAGGGGCGACCTACGTTCCACTTGATCCCACCTATCCGCCCGAACGGCTCCGGATCATGCGGTCCCAGTTGCCACAGATGGCGCTGATAGCGGTGACGCAGGCGACACTGGACCTGGTCGACGACAGTAGCTGCGAGTGTCTTGACGTACCGGCCATGTCCGCTCAGTTGAACTCGTTGCCGACGACGGCTCCGGCCGTGGAGATCACCGGCGACGACCTGTGCTACGTGGTGTTCACCTCCGGATCGACGGGCACGCCGAAGGCTACGGCGATCAGGCACGAGGGGTGGTACAACCTGCTGAGATGGCTGGACGTCGAATACGACCTCGGTTCGCATTCGAGCAATCTGATGATCAGCTCGTTCGGGTTCGACATCAGCCAGCGCAGTCTCATGACGCCGCTTTTCACCGGCGCCCCGCTGCACCTGTTGCCCAGCCGCAGCTTCGACATCGCCATGGCCTACCGGATCATTGGCGAACTCGGGGTACGGACACTGCACTGCGCGCCAAGCACGCTCTACCTGCTGATCGACCGGGAGATGGGGGCGGGCGGTAACGCGCTGACCGGCGTCGACTACGTGTTCATCGGCGGTGAGCCGCTCTCCGCCTCCCGGGTGGTCGACTGGGCGACCCGGGAGGGCAACGACTGCGTACTCCTGCACCAGTACGGCGTCGCCGAGTGCACGGACGTGGCCTCGTCCCACGTCATGGCCGACTATCCGGCTTACCTGACCGGTGCGCTGCCCGCCGGTGAACCGGTCTACAACACCACCATCCAGGTGCTGGACGCCGACCTGAACGAGGTTCCCGACGGTGCGGTCGGCGAGATCTGCATAACTGGGGTGAGCGTCGGCGCCGGCTATCTCAATGCCGCGCCGATGGACCGGGAGAAGTTCACGACGGTCCAGCGGGACAACCGTGACGTCCGGCTGTACCGGACGGGTGACAAAGGTTACGCGACACCCTCCGGCGAGCTCGTCGTCGTGGGCCGGCTCGACGCGCAGGTGAAGGTCCGCGGAATGCGGATCGACCTCGGTGACATCGAGCACACCATACGGGGGCACCCGGACGTCCGGGATGCCGTCGTCATTCCGGTGAATTCGGAGAGAGGGGAGACGAGCCTCGTGTCGTTTGTTATTGCCACGGACGGGCGCCACATCGAGGATCGTGCCTTTCGGCGTGATCTGCTGGAGATCCTACCCAGGAACATGGTCCCGCAGGAGTTCATCGAGGTTCAGGATTTCCCCCTCAACCCGAACGGGAAGATCGATCGCAGGGCACTGGCCAACGGCGCTCGGGCGACCATACCCACCGTGGACACGCCGTCAAGGTAGCCGGCGGCCCAGACAATGTCGAACCAGGCACCCAGCCCGTGGCGGGGTTCGGTGTTGGTCCGTACCACCGTCGTCACCATTCCGGAAGGGACGTGTAATCAAGGATGAGCGACACCTTTGTGACCGGGTCGGCCGCGGACATTGCGAAAAACGCGGTGGTGCCCGAGGACCTCAAGGATGATATTGCCAGCTTCGCCCGTGACGGGTTCATCGGACCGATCAAGCTGTACGAGCCCGACCACGCCGCCGAGCTGCTGCGGGAGATCCGGATCAAGAACCAGGACACGTCCAAGTCGGTGTTCCACAACAAGGTCAACTACGACCGCCATCTGGATATCCCAGAGTTGTCCGAGCACATCACCAACCGCACCATCCTGAAGTACCTGAACGCGATTCTCGGTCCGGATGTCCTGCTCTGGCGTACCGAGTTCTTCGCCAAGTTCCCGGGCTCGGTCGGCACCGAGTGGCACCAGGTCCGCGACTACAGCTACGCGACCGGAAAACCCCAGCTTCTGCCCACCGAAACCGACTGGAACGCCTACATCGACATCACTGTGTGGACCACGTTCACGCCGGCCACCGACCAAACCGGCTGCATGCGGTTCGTCCGCGGTTCCCACCGCGAACGCATCTTCGACGAACACCTCGCCCCGACCCACGGCCGTCAGCAGGAGTACGACAAGACCTACGAAGAGATATTCACCAGCGAGACCAAGTTCTACGGCTATGACTTCTCCGACTTCGCGGTCGACCCCAACTGGGAACCTGACCCGGCCGACGTGGTCAACCTCCAGATGCAGCCCGGGGAGGCGGTCATCTTCACCGCCTCCTGCGTCCACGGTTCGCTGCCCAACATCAGCGAGCGCGACACCCGGTTCGCCATCACCGCACGCTACGTTCCCACCCATGTCCGGGTCTACCCCGACCAGACCTCCTTCCAGGCCCACGGGAACTCCTTCGACCTGGCCGACTACGGCTCCGTCCTGGTCTCCGGCAAGGACACCCACCACCACAACCGCATACTCACCGCGAACGCTCACGGCACCCCGTTCAACACCAAGACCACCCAGTGACAGTGATGTCGTGACTAGGTCATGTCGGCCGCGGTCATCGAAGTTCAGAAAGGAACTGTGAGGTGACTCAGCACGTGACTCAGGAAAAGCTCCACGAGATCTGGAGCCAGAAACTCAAACTGGACGAGTTCTCCAACGAGGATGACTTCTTCGCGCTCGGCGGACACTCGCTGATCATGGCTCAGATCCAGGAGGCGATCGCCAAGGAGTTCGGTATCGAGGTCCCGATGGACGAGCTGTTCCGGCGGCCGACGGTGTCGGCCATCCAGGCCCATCTGGAATCGCAGCTAGCTCGGTCCTGACAGGGCCGTGGGAGCCGGTGGCAGTGGAGACGATCCACTCCACCGGCTCCCACGTGACCGGTCAATGCCATCTTCCGAATCCACCTGCGCAGAAAGGAGAACATGGATGGAACTGTCGAGGTGGGGGGCGAAGATGTCCGGGCTCTCGGGGATACGAAGTATCATGGAAGACATAGCTCTCAGCGCGGCCGAACCGTCCGGGGAGGCGTGGTTGAACCTGAGCCCGGGAAATCCCGCACAGATTCCCGAGGTCATCGAGACTTGGCGGCGGTTGGAGCGGGATGCGCTTTCCGACAACTTCGTGGAGGCCAGTTGCCGGTACGGCCCGTCCCGCGGGACCGACGGGCTGGTCAATGCGATCGTCCGCTACTTCAACGCCAGGTACGGGTGGCGGCTGGGTCCGGAGAACGTGCTGGTCGGGCCGGGCAGCCAGATGTTGTGCTTCATCGCGACCACTGTCTTCACCGGCCCGTACACCGACGGGCGACGGGTACTCGTCCTGCCCTCCGTACCCGACTACACCGGTTACCAGGGGCTGTCGCTCGAACCCGAGGCGATCGTCGGCGTTCCGCCGAGAGTTGAGATCCAGGACGGCCGGTACTTCCGCTACGCGTTCGAGATCGAGGCGCTCAGGCACCAGGATTCCATGGGGATGTTGCTGCTTTCCAGCCCGGGTAACCCGACCGGCCGGAGCATCCAGGCCGACGAACTGGCCGGGCTGATCAGCATCGCCGAAGAGCGCGACATCCCACTACTCATCGACCACGCCTACGGGGACCCGTTCCCCAAGGTGGTGGACGTGGCCGTGGATCCACCGCTTCACCCGAACGTGATCAACTGCTTCACCCTGTCCAAGGCCGGGATTCCGGGCGAACGGATCGGCTTTGCGATCGGTCCGGCGCAGGCGATAGACGCCATGCTGTCGTTCACTGCCAACGCCAACCTGCACGCCCCTCAACTGGTGCAGGCGGTGGCGCAGCGGGCGTTGGACAGCGGCGTCCTGGACACCCTGGCCACCGAGGTCATCCGACCCTACTACCGAAGCAAGCGCCAACTCGCCGAGAAGCTGCTCCACGACAGCCTGCCCGACTCGATCGACTGGCGGTTGCATTCCAGCGGCGGCGGGATGTTCTGCTGGCTGTGGATCGATCACCCCTGGTTCGACGACCTCAAGATCTACCGGGCACTCAAGCGGAAGAGGATGTTCATCGTCCCGGGTCGCCACTTCTTCGTTGGCCCGCTGACCACACCGTTCCTGGCGGCACACGGCACCCGCTGCATCCGGCTCAGCCTGAGCGCGGACGAATCAGTCATCGCGG
>DASUJK010000173.1:0-21827 GCA_036279295.1 Pseudonocardiaceae bacterium
GGAAGTACGGCGCGACCACCACCCGGTGCGCGCCCAGCAGCCTGGCCCTGGTCAGCCCGGCGGTCACGTTCGGCATGGCCAGCGACACGAATGCCGTCTCCACGAACGCGAAACCCCTGGTCTCCTGAAGCAGCCGGGCCACCTTGCACACCTCGGCGTTCGCGTCCGGATCGGTGGATCCCCGGCCGACCAGCACTACGGCCGTGTCCGACCACTCCAACTGCGGGACAACGGCGGCGATCCGCTCGGTGAGCAGGTCGAGCAGCACCGGATGCGGCCCGAGGGGCCTGCCGAACCGGTAGGACGTGCCTGGGTGGCGACGAACCTCACGTTCCAGTGCCGCCGGGATGTCGCCCTTGGCGTGCCCGGCGGCCACCAGCACCAGCGGCACGGCGGCCAGCCGCCCGTAGCCCTGGTCGGCCAGTTCACCCCATGCCTGGCTCACCGCGGGCGCCGCCAGCTCGATGAAGCCGCCTGCCACGGCGATGCCGTCGGCGGCCAACCGGTTCCGCATCCGGTCCACGAACTGCCGGAACTCGGTGACCCCGCGGTCGTCGACGGTGCCGTGCCCGACGAGCAACAGCGGTGTGGGCGGGCTAAGCACGGGTGTCCTCCTGGTCGGCGTAGAGCAGGGCGTTGACCGTGGCGGCGGCGATGGCGGCACCACCGCGTTCCGTGGCGCAGCTCACTGACGGCAGGCCGGCAGCACGCAGCGCCGCCTTGGCCGCCACCGAACCGACGAACCCGACCGGCACGCCGACCACCAGAGCAGGCCGCACCAGCCCGGCCACGGCCAGGTCGACCAGCGCGGCCAGTGCCGTCGGCGCGTTCCCGATGGCCCACACCGCTCCGTTCGGATACCGCTGGGCGGCGGCCCGGATACCGGCGGCCGATCGGGTGGTCCCCGCCGTGGCGGTGGCCAGATCGAGGGCCACCACGGACTCCCGGGCGGTGATCCCGGCAGCCACCATCCGCACGTCCACCACGAGTGGCGCGTCGGCCAACAGCGCGGCCCGACCGGCGCCGAGGGCCGCTTCGTCGGCCACGAGATCACCCAACCAGGTGGGATCCGCAGTGGTGTGCACCACACGTTCCACGACGGCTCGGGTCAGCGGCGGCAGATGTGCGGTGTCCACACGGGAACGCAGAATCCGGTAGGACTCGACCTCGATCGGATGCGGACGGCGCGACACGGCACCACCCTCACCTGTGTGCGCCTGCCACGTCAAACGATGTCGCCGTTCCTGTGATGTGCGACAACTCCGTGGTCATCGGGCTGATCGGCACTCGGCGCCGGATGCGGGTGCACGTGTGCCCGGACGAGGCGCGGCAGCGCGTGCAGCAGCCGGTGCTCCACGTCATGCGCGATGCCGTGCGCGCTGACGAGGCTCAGCTCGCGGTCCACCACCACGGTCAGCTCGGCGAGTTGGCCGTGCCCCAACCAGCGCAGCCGCAGTTCCTCGACGGCCAGCACACCGGGCGTCTCCTCGGCCAGCCGGGCGGCCCGCGCCACCGACTCGGGATCGGCGGCGTCCAGCAGCCTGCCCAGCACGCTGCGGCCGGCACCGACCAGCACCGCCGCGATGGCCAGCGCGACGACGAGCCCGACCACCGGATCGACCCAGTGCCAACCAAGGGCGGCACCACCGGCGGCGAGCAGCACGGCCAGGGAGGTGAACCCGTCGGCGCGTGCGTGCAGGCCGTCGGCAACCAGCGCGGCCGACCCGATCCGCCGACCGGTGCCGATCCGCCAGCGGGCCGCCAGCTCGTTGCCAAGGAAACCGACCACCGCGGCGGCCGCCAATGCTGGGAGTTGCCGAACGTCTTGCGGTGCGACAAAACGGTGCACCGACTCGACAAGAGCGAGAATCGACGACGCGGCGACGACGGCCAGCACCAACAGGCCTGCGAAGTCCTCGGCCCTGCCGTAGCCGTAGGTGAACCGGTTGGTCGCGGCACGCCTGCCCAGTCGGAACGCCACGGCGAGCGGAATGGCGGTGCAGGCGTCGGCCAGGTTGTGCAGGGTGTCCGACAGCAGCGCGACGGAACCGGTCAGCCACACCACGCCTGCCTGGATGGCGGCCGTGGCCAGCAGCACGGCGAACGAACCCCACAACGCACGCATGCCCTGCCGGCTGGTGGTCAACGGCTCGTCCAGCTGGTCGGCGGCGTCGTGGCTGTGCGGGGTGAACAGCGCGCGCCAGCCGTGCCGGTGGCCATGTCCGTGCCCATGACCGTGTCCGTGGCCTTCTGCCATGGGGCTCAGATTAGTGCGATTTCGCCGGCATCCAACGGTAGCCGCGAGGGGTGACCATCCGGCCGGCCGCCATCGTGGTCTGCGACGAACCCACGACGACCGTGGTCACCATGTCGACATCGGTGACGTCGAATTCGGCCAACGGCCGGCACCACACCCGCTGCCCGTCCCGGCTGGCCTGGCGGACCGCGCCGACGGGGGTGTCCGACGGCCGGTGCTCGGCGAGGATGTCCAGCGCGCTGCGCAACTGCCAGTGCCGGTCGGCGGAACGGGGGTTGTAGAAGCACACCACGAAGTCACCCTCGGCGGCGGCACGCACCCGGCGCTCGATGACCTGCCACGGCGTGTGCAGGTCGGACAGACTGATCAGCGCGTGATCATGACCCAGCGGCGCACCGAGCAGCGCGGCCGCCGCGAGTGCCGCCGTGACCCCGGGCACGCCGACCACCTCGACGTCGGCGGGGCACTGTTCGAGCGCCGGGCTGGCCATCGCGTAGACACCCGCGTCACCGGACCCGATCAGCGCCACGGCCCGACCCTGGGACGCCAGTTCGACGGCCTCCCTGGCCCGTTCCTCCTCAGCACCCAGCGCGCTGGCGCGGATCTCGGTGCCCGGCCGAAGCAGGTGGCGGACCTGGTCGACGTAGGAGTCGAGGCCGACCACCACGGCGGCTCTCCTGAGTTCGGCGTCGGCCAACGGGGTGCGCAGGTTGTTCGCCCCGGGACCGAGCCCGACAACGGCCAGCCGCCCGCGTGGCCGAATCCGGGCGGCGGCCACGGTTACGTTGCCCGCCTTGATCTTCGGCACCACCAGCTCGACCGGCCCACCACCGGCGAGCTGGGTAGCGGCGTGCAGCGCGGCGGCCTCGGCGACACTCGGCGTGCCCACCTCCGCCAACACGACGTCACTCGGATTGGGCACATCGATCTCGGCCAGCGTGGCCGCCGGGTAGACGTGCAGGGTCGGCTCGTCCTGCCAGTGCCAGAATGCCCAGTCGGTCACCGCGTGCCGGATGCCGGGCTCGTCGGCCTTGCGGTCCACGGTGGCGAAGGCGAGCACGGCGTGCAGATCGATGCCGTGCTCGGTCTCCAACCGAGCCAGCGCCGCGTTCACCGCATCGGTGGACACACCACTGGCTGAACCGATGCCGACCACGATCGTGTGCGGCACGAGCCGCAGGGTCTGGGCGTCGGTTTCGGTCAGTCGATCATCGACGGTGATCGTCCAGTCCGGACGGAGCACGTGCGGCCCGACGTTGGGCGGCAGTGCGGGCAGCGGGCACCCGAGCGGGTTGCGCAACCGCACGGGAGCACCGTTCAGCACGGCGACACCGCAGGCGGCCAGATCGCCGTCCACGGTCGCGCCCAGCAGCGTGACCAGCTCGTCCAGCGGGGTGGTGCCGGTCGAGTCGGAGGCCGTGGTCACCACCGGTGTGCAGCCCAGCGCGGCCGCGACCTGTTCGGCCAGTTCGTTCGCGCCGCCACCGTGGCCACCGGCCAGTGCCACGGCGAACCGCAGCCCTTCGTCAACACAGACAACACCGGGATCGGTGGCCTTGTCCGCCAGCAGCGGTGCGATCAGCCGCACGGTGGCGCCGGTGGCCAGGAAGAAAACAGCGGCGTCCAGTTGCGGCCAGCTGCGGCGCAGTGCCGGGCCGATCGGCCCGTCCATGATCACAGCATCCGGCCCGAGCGCGGTCGCCAGCTCGGTGGCCGCGCGGTTGCCGGCCGACGTGACCGCGAACAGCCCGATCAACGGGTGCCCCACAGCAGCAGCACCGGGTTCGTGCCGGTCAGCCTGCTGCTGCCACCGGGCAGGTCCACCAGCCTCGCTGACGTCAACTGGCTGCCGGCCACCTCGTAACCGCCGGCGCGCAGCGCGTCCCGGCTCAGCGCGACCCGGTCCAGCGAGGCGAGCGCCACCACGACCCGGGCCGCACCCACCTCGGCGCACGCGCGCACCACGTTCGGTCCGCCACCGCCGACGAACACGGCGTCCGGGGTGGGCAGGCCGATCAGCGCGGCCGGGGCTTCACCGTCCTCCAGCCGCACGTCGACGCTGTAGCGGGCGGCGTTGGCCACGATCCGGATGCACTGGCCGGGGTCGCGTTCCACGGCGATGACGGCGGCGCCCAGCCGGCCGCACTCGACACCGACAGCGCCGGAACCGGCACCGACGTCCCAGACGAGAGTGCCCGGTCGGGGCGCCAGCCTGGCCAGCGCGAGAGCCCGCACCTCGGCCTTGGTGACCATGCCGTCCCGGTGCGCGAACTCGTCCTCCTCCAGTGCCCAGCCGTTCTCCGGTGGCACACCGAGCCCACCGGCCAGCCAGGACCGCTCCGGCACGGGTTCGGATTCCGGCAGGCAGAGCACGACGTTCGGCTCCCGCCACTGCCGACCCGCCGCCGCCGTGGCCTCCACTGTGGACACATGTTCGGCCGGCCCACCCAGGTCCTCGGCGACCGTCAGATTGCGCCGCCAGCCGCGTAGGCCGGCACCGAGTTCGGCAGGCCCGGCACCCGGCGCGGTCAGCACGACAACAGCGCGGTGCGTACGGCACACGTTCAAAGCGGGACGGATGTCCCGGCCGTGCACACTGACGACGGCGACGTCGTCCCACGGCCGGCCGGCCAACGCCGTGACCCGTTGCACGCTGGACAACGCGGGTAGTACGGCCACCGGGATGCCGGCGGCGCGTAAGGCCCGTAAGACGCCGAAGAAACCAGGATCGCCGGAGGCCAGCACGACGGCGTCACTGGGCGCCTTGTCACCCGCGTAGCCGGGGAGTTGGCGAATGGCGTCATCCAGGGGCCCGAGCTCGACGGTCTTCGCGGTGCCGGGAGCGAGCCGAGCCAGATGCCGCCGGCCACCGACGACGAGTTCGGCGTTCGCGAGCAACTCGGCACCGCCAGGAGCCAGGGTGCTCCCATCGACCCCGATGACCGTGACCGTCATGGCTGCCGCCTCCAGTTCGGTTGCCGTTGCCCGTGCGGGCCGTTGCCGTGCCCTGCGGGCCTACTGGCCGGCCCTGCGCACCTGCCCGCCCGGCTGCGCAGACTTCCCGGCGACCTTACGACCGTTCGCACCACGCTTGGCACCGGTCTTGCGATTCCCCTGCCGAGCAGCCCGAACCTCAACCTTCGGCCCATCCTGACCAGCAGCCGCCTGCCCCGAGTCACCCCTTCGCTCGGGCGTGTCGGCCGTTGAGCCGGGCGTGTCGACCCTTCGCTCGGGCGTGTCGACCGTTCGCGCGGATGTCTCGACCATTGAGGCGGGCGTGTCGACCACTCCCGAGCGGGTCTCGACCGCAGGCGCAGATGTCTCGACCCCCTGCGCGGGCGTGTCGACTCCCCGTGCGGGCGTGTCGACCGTGCGCGCCTGTGTGTCGACCCTCAGCGCCCGTGTCTCACCCGCTGGGGCTGATGTGTCGCCCATTCCCGCGCCCGTGTCGGACCCAGGCGCGGAGGTGGCGGCCTCCGACTCGAAGGACAGCGTCTCCTGATCGACCGGCACCGCCTTGACCGACCGACTGCCGTCCCCACCCTTGCTCGGCCGAGCACCGCCACGGCTGGCCGACCTGGCCGTCTCCTGCCAACCATGTACCGCCGACCACGCGGCCACCGACTGCCCAGCACTCTGCGCGGTGCCGTCCCGATTCGTACTGTCCTGGTTCGTATTGTCCTGGTTCGTGCTGTCCTGGTTCGTGCTGTCCTGGTTCGAACTGTCCCGGTTCTGGCCCGTCCATGTACCGCCTGCGCCGATGCGGGCGGCCACCCAGCCACTGCGGCTCGTGTGTAGCGGCCAACCACCGGCCTTCGGACGCGCGGTGGTCTCCTCGGTGGTGTCGTCAGGAGCCTCGGTGCCGACCGCCCGCAACGCCCGGCGAGCCACCGGGTCGGCCTTGCGATAGGTGTGGAAATGGCCTGCGTGGTAGAGGTGGGAACGGGTGCCCTCGGCGCGCAATGCCTTGCCCACCAAGAAAAGTGTGTGCCGCCAGAGCTTGTGCTCCTTCACCGTGTCGGCCAGCTCGCCGATCGTCGTGTGCAGGATCAGCTCGTCCGGCCAGGTCACCTTGTAGGCAACGACGACGGGTGTGTCGTCCGGGTAGCCGCCCGCGCGCAGTTCATCCACGAGTTGGCCGCTGCGCGCGGCGGACAGGAAGATCGCCATCGTCGTGCCGTGCCGGGCGAACTCGCGGATGTGCTCACCATCGGGCATGGGCGTCTTGCCGCCCTCCAACCGGGTGAGGATCACCGACTGCGCGACCTCGGGAACGGTCAACTCGCGGCCGGCGATGGCCGCCGCGGCGGAAAATGCGGAGACACCGGGGACAATCTCGACGTCCAGACCGAGGCGTACGCAGCTGTCGTACTGCTCCTGCACGGCGCCCCACAGCGACGGGTCACCGGAGTGCACCCTGGCCACCTTGAGCTGCTGACCGAAGGCGCGGCGGTAGACATCCAGGACATCGTCGTGGGTGATCCGGGAGGAGTCGATCAGTTCGGCGTCCGCACGGGCGTGCTCCCGGACACACTCCGGGTCGACCAGGCTGGCCGCCCACACCACGATGTCCGCCTCGGCGATCCGCTTCGCACCACGGAGCGTGATCAGATCGGCCGCTCCGGGTCCGGCACCGATGAACGAGACCCGACCGGATGTCATAGCTGATCTCCTCTGCCTCCGCGCGACGGGAGCACGACCACCGTCGAAAGGTACGGCGCGTCCACAGTGTCCTTGTCTACTTCGGACAGTGGAAGCACACGCTGGTCAGCGGTGCCGAGATGCTCCGCGTATACCGCCCGATCCAACGCTCCGGCCTGCTCGATCACGTCACGCAACTCCCGCAATCGCCGCCCGCCCTTGTAGGCGACGACCGTACCGTGCCGGTCGAGCGCTTCCCGCAGGGTGGTCACGTTCCGCGTCACTGGCAGCACGGTGAGTGGCTCAGCGCCCTCCACAAGAGTGATCCCAGTCGCGCTCGCGGCGGCCTGCATGGCGGTAATGCCGGGAATCGTGGCGATGATCACGTGCGGCACCAGCGTGCGCACGGTGTCCGCCAGGTAGCCAAACGTCGAGTACACGTTCGGGTCCCCGATAGTGGCAAACGCAGCCGACCCACCACACTCAGTCAGGTACGCGGCAACGCGCTCCGCTGCCGCGTCCCAGTGCCGACGCCGACGTTCCTGGGGACCGGCAACCGGATCGGACAGCGCGAAGACGAGCCGCTCGACGGACCCGTGCACGTGTGCCCGAACAACGGCCTCAGCGCGCCCGCGCTCATCCGGACCGAGGACGGGCACGAAGATCCGGCCGGCGGTGCGAAGTTCCCGGAGCCCCGCGAGTGTGAGCAATTCAGGATCGCCGGGCCCGACGCCGACACCGACCAGCCGAGGCGATTGTCGCTTCGTCATGAGCGGCCACCAGCGGCATCAACGAGGCGCACGACGGTTTCCGGTTGGCCGGCGGGATGGGTGTGCAGATAAGAGGCGTGCACGTTGCCGAGCACGAATCCCTCGCGCACGGGCCGACCGTCGTGATCCCGCCAATACCAAGCGGACGCGGCGGGCGAATCGGTGTTGCTCATGTGGGTATGGTGGAACTCGTGGCCGGTGCGCCGCTCGCCGACGCGGTGAGCAATGGAGTCCGTAGCGACAACGGCATCGCGGTAGCCAAGGGTCAGTCGGGTGTTCATGGTGGCCGCGCCGGGCAGGACGCCGCACATCGGTTCGCCGGACAATTCCGTTAGTAGATAAAGAAGTCCGCCACATTCAGCCTGAAGGATGCCACCCGAACGGGCGAACTCGGAAACCAAATAGCGGAGTTTTTCGTTAGCCGAAAGAGAAGTAGTGTGGCGCTCGGGGAATCCGCCAGGCAGCACGAGCGCAGCGGTCCCATGAGGAAGCAGCTCATCCCGCAACGGATCGACGACCGCCACTGAAGCCCCCGCCGCAGCGAGCAGTTCGACGTACTCCGCGTAGCCAAAGGTAAAAGCGGCCCCACCGGCAACGGCAACCACCGGTGGCCGGCCACCCGCGGCCCCTGAGAGGCGCTGCCCACCAACGCCCCCGAACCCTTCGGCATCCGACGCACCCGCAGCGCCCAGCCCAGCGGCGTCTCCAGATGCGGGCACCACACCCCGCCCGCCCACCTCGGCCCCGGCTGCTGCCGTCGTGCCCAGCCCGCTCACTCCACCGATCTCGCGCGGGCTCAGTCCACTCGCCCCACCGATCTCGCGTGGCTCGCGCACCCGGGCGACTTCCGTGGCCGCATCCCAGGCGACCCATGGTGCAGGCCCGGCTGTCGCCGCCAGTTGGCAGATCGCGTCAAGATCCACCGATCGTGTGATCAACTCGCCCATCGCGGCCACCGCGCGCCGGGCCGGTTCGCCGTGCTCGGCGGCTGGGATCAACCCCAGGTGGCGGGACGGCAGCGCCACGTCGGCGCCCCTCGGCACCGCACCCAGCACCAGCAGGCCGATCTCCGCGCACGCCTCCCACAACACCTGCTCGTGCCTTGCCGACCCGACCTGGTTCAGTACGACGCCGGCCAGCCGCACGGTCGGGTCGTAGCTGCGGAATCCGTGCAGCAGCGCGGCCAGACTCCGGCCCTGACCGCGCGAGTCGACCACAAGCACGACGGGTGCGTCGAGCAGTCGGGCTACGTGCGCAGTCGAGCCAAAAGCGATCGAGCCGAACGCCGTCGATGGCGCCTCGGCTGAACTCGCCGCTGCTGACCCCGCGGCGCTTGACCACGCCCCAGCTGTGCTCGTTGCGATTGGGTCGAACGCGGCTGTGGCGGCTGCTGGGCGGCTCACGGCGGTTGGTGTGGAGCGGCCGTCGAACAAGCCCATCACGCCCTCGATCACGGCGATCTCAGTGCCGGTTACGCCGTGCGCGAACAACGGGCCGATCATGGCTTCCCCGACCAGTACCGGGTCCAGATTGCGGCCCGGCCGACCGCCTGCCAGCGCGTGATAACCCGGGTCGATGTAGTCCGGCCCGACCTTGAACGGCGCCACCCGACGACCCTTCGCCACGAGCGCCGCGATCAGGCCCGTCGCCACCGTCGTCTTACCGCTGCCCGACGTCGGCGCCGCGATCACCAACCGGGGCATTGATGACATCACCACTCGATCCCCCGCTGGCCCTTCTGCCCCGCGTCCATCGGGTGTTTGATCTTCGTCGTCTCCATCACCAGGTCCGCGGCGGCCACCAGTTCGGCGGGTGCGTTGCGGCCGGTGATCACCACGTGCTGCATGCCAGGGCGGTCGGCCAACGTTGCCACGACCTCGTCCACGTCGACCCATCCCCAGTGCATCGGATACGTGAACTCATCCAGCACGTACAACCCGTGCCGCTCCTCCGCCAACCGCCGCGCTATTTCCCGCCAACCCTCCCTGGCCGCCGCCGCGTGATCGTCGTCGGTGCCCGGCTTCCTCGTCCACGACCAGCCTTCACCCATTTTGTGCCACTCGACCGGGCCACCCTCGCCGCTCTCCGCATGCACCCGACCCAGCGCCCGGAATGCCGCCTCCTCGCCCACCTTCCACTTCGCCGACTTCACGAACTGGAACACGCCGATCGACCAGCCCTGGTGCCAACCGCGTAGCGCCAACCCGAACGCTGCCGTCGACTTTCCCTTCATCGCACCGGTGTGCACGATCAACAGCGGCCGGTTCCTGCGCTGGCGCGTGGTCAGACCGTCAGCCGGGACCACATCCGGTTTTCCTTGCGGCACAACGACCTCCCGAGTGAATCATGCAGCGCGGACGACACCGGCGACCTGATCGGCGGACAACTGCGCCAACGTGAGGCACGGTCCACCGAGCGCACCCGCGAGCCGCGCCGCGAGACCGAGCCGCACCGGACCGCTCTCACAGTCCACGGTGATCGACGCGACACCGTCCGCAGACAACAGCGCACCCGCCCGCAGGGCGTCCGCGACCGGTTCGCCACCGGCTCCCGTCGCCGTCGCCCGACCGTCGGTCAGCACGATCAGCAACGGCCGACGCCGGGGATCCCGCAGCCGCTCGGCCGCCAGGACTCGCCTGGTCAACAGCAGGCCGTCGGCCAGCGGGGTCCGACCACCCGTGCTCAGCCGACGCAACCGCCGCGCGGCGGCCTCCACGGAGGATGTCGGCGGCAACGCCAACTCGGCGCCGGTTGCGCGGAACGTGACAACACCCACTTTGTCCCGTCGCTGGTACGCGTCGGACAACAACGACAGCACCGCCCCGGTCACGGCCGACATCCGCGCCCTCGCCGCCATCGACCCGGACGCGTCGACGGCGAACAGCACGAGATTGCCTTCCCTGCCCTCGCGAACGGCCCGCCGCACGTCACCGGCCCGCAGCGCCAAACCGGGACCTGTCCGGCCGCGATCACGTTGGTACGGCGCCGCAGCGGACAACGTGCCGACCATGTGCACTCCAGCACCGTCCGGCGCACCCGCATCGGCAGCCCGCACCACCCTGCCGAAACCAGACCTGGCCCGGGACCGACGTCCTGGTGCGCCTTCACCGATACCGGGTACCTGGATCAGCCGGGCCCGGAAGGGCGGCGAGGGGACCGAAGGCGGCTGTTCCGCCGAGGCCGATGGCGCCGCCGGAGTGGGCTGCTGCTCACTCGAGCCGTTCTGCTGGTTGGCGGGTCGTTGATCGGTGGTCTGATCGTCCGAGTCGCCGAGTGGCGCACCGCCACCGTCGGGATCGTCGTCGGGGTCTGGAGGCTCCAGTTGGTCAGCCGCCGAGTTCATCGCGTCGGACAGTTGCTCCTCGTCCAAGCCGGGTTCATCGAACGGGTCCCTGCGCCTCCGATGCGGTAGCGCCAGCCGGACCGCGATCTCCACGTCCTCCTCGGTGACCCCGTCCGCGCCGCGCCACGCCGCATGGGCGATGGCGGTTCTGGCCACGACGAGGTCGGCGCGCATGCCGTCGACCTCCATCGCGGCGCACACGGCGGCGATGCGTCGCACTTCGGTGTCCGGTAGCGCAACCATGGACAACGCGCGCCGCGCGGCGATGATCCGAGCGGCCAGGTCGTGGTCCGGTGCGGCCCACTGCGCGGCGAATCCGTCCGGATCGGCCTCGTAGGCCAGCCTGCGCCGGATGACTTCCGCCCGGACGGACACATCGCGCGCCGCGACGACCCGGACCGTGAGGCCGAACCTGTCGAGCAGTTGCGGGCGCAGTTCGCCTTCTTCCGGATTCATGGTGCCGACCAGCAGGAACGACGCGGCGTGTGAGACGGAGACGCCGTCCCGTTCGACGTGCGCTCTGCCCATCGCGGCGGCGTCGAGCAGCAGATCGACGAGGTGGTCGTGCAGGAGGTTGACCTCGTCCACGTAGAGCACGCCCCGATGTGCCCCGGCCAGCAGGCCTGGTTGGTACGCCCGGACACCCTCGGTCAGGGCGCGCTCCAGGTCCAGCGATCCGATCAGCCGATCCTCCGTGGCGCCGACAGGCAGTTCGATCAGCCGGGCCGGCCGGGTATGAGCATGTATGTCGGTATGTGGACCGTCCGGGCAACCGGGATCGGGCGCGTCCGGATCGCAGGCGAACCGGCAGGGTTCGACAACGTCGACAGCGGGCAGCAGCCCGGCGAGCGCTCGGACCACGGTGGACTTGGCTGTGCCCTTCTCGCCGCGGACGAGCACGCCGCCGATGGCCGGGTGCACGGCGTTGAGCAGTAGGGCGAGCCGCATGTCGTCATGGCCGACGACCGCGGAGAACGGGAATCCCGCGCTCACCGCGCGGCAACCATGAACGCAAGAGTGACCAGGGTCATGCCACGTTTCCCTCCTCGGGTGTCCACGCCCGGGTCAAGGTGGTGGGTGCGGCAAGCCGCACCCGAGCGCGGGCGGAGTGTCCTGGCTCCCGGATCGCCGTGGTTCTCCCGCCTTCCCAGGGCTTGTTCGCCCTGGTGGCACGCTTGGGAGGCCACTTCCCGGTGACAGTGGCGGGACCGCGCCGGACTCGCACCGGCTTCCTCGCACACCCTCGCTCTGGGTCTCCCGCATCGTCGCATCCCGACGGCCCGCGCACCAAGTACGGGGAACGGTCGACTCGCCCGGGGACGTCCAGAGCGGATGGTCGACACACGCGGCGGAACGGTCGACTCGCCGGACACGACAAGTCCGCCCCCGAGCGAACAGTCGACTCGCCGGACGCCGCTCTGCCCGGAGTGAACAGTCGACTCGCCGGGCAGCACAAATCCGCGTCGGGTGAACAGTCGACTCGCCCGATCTGGGGGGTCGACTCGCCGGCGGGGAACAGTCGACACGCGCGCGCCAGCGGTCGACACACCGCGCGGACGGTCGACTCGCCGGCGCCGATGGTCGACTCGCCCGGTGTGTACGGGCCGTGGGTGGGCCTGGGGCGGGACCTAGGATGCCCGGGTGAGCACTCCTGTCACCACGGGCCAGGCCCGGTTGGCGCCGGAGCACGTCTTCGACTGGGTGGACGTGCTCGCCGACGACCGCCGGGTCGCCGGGTTGAAACGGCAGCTCCAGCCTCGTCCGGCCACCCCGGGTCCCCTTGATCTGGCCGGTAACGACTACCTCGGGCTGACCAGGGACAAACGGGTGACCGGCGCGGCCGCCGCGGCCGCGCTGCGCTGGGGTGCTGGCGCCACCGGCTCACGGCTGGTCACCGGCTCCACCGACCTGCACACCGAGCTCGAACTCGAACTGGCCTCGTTCCTCGGCGCCCAGGCCGCTCTCGTCTTCGGCTCCGGCTACGCCGCCAACCTGGCCGCGATGACCGCCCTGTCCGGGCAGAACTCGGCCATCGTCGCCGACCAGTACATCCACGCCTCGCTCATCGACGGCTGCCGCCTGGCCAAGGCCGAGCTCGCCGTCGTCGGGCACTCGGATCCGGCTGCGGTCGCGCGGGCGCTGGCCAGCCGGACCCGGCCGCGTGCCGTTGTCGTGACCGACGCCGTCTTCTCCGTGGACGGCGATCTCGCGCCGCTGCCCGAGCTGAGCTCCGCGTGCCGGGAGCACGGCGCCGCGCTCGTGGTCGATGACGCGCACGGGTTCGGTGTGCTCGGTGACGGCGGGCGGGGTGGGGTAGCGGCTGCCGGCCTGCAGGGCTCGCCGGACGTCGTCACCACGATCACGCTGTCCAAGTCGCTCGGCGCGCAAGGCGGTGCGGTCGTCGGCCCGCGCCGGGTCATCCACCACCTCGTGGACACCGCGCGCAGCTTCATCTTCGACACCGGTCTCGCCCCGGCCAGCGCTGGTGCGGCCCTGGCCGCGCTGCGCGTTCTCCGGGACGAGCCGGAGCGCAGCGCCGCCGTGCTGGCCAAGGCCCGGGAACTGGCCGACCGACTGACCGCGGCGGGCCTCAGGACCTGCACACCAGGTGCCGCCGTCGTGTCGGTGCGGGCACCCTCCGCCGACGACGCGCTCAACTGGTCGCAGCGGTGTCGAGCGGCGGGGGTGCTGGTCGGCTGTTTCCGGCCACCGTCCGTGCCGGACAAGGTCTCGCGGCTCCGGTTGACCGCGCGTGCCGATCTGACCGACGCCGACGTGGTACGGGCCGTCGCGGTGATTACCGAGACGGCGCCGTAGCGGCGGGCCGCCGCATGGTGACATGCGGGATGCCGTCCTCGACGAACTCCTCGCCAACCTGCTGGTAGCCGAACTCCGCATAGAGACCCGCCACCTGGACCTGGGCATCCAGCACCGATTCGGCACCGCCGACGTCAACCAGCGCGGCTGCCATCAGCCGCCGGGACAAACCTCTGCCCCTGGCTTCCTTCGACGTGCACACCCTGCCGATCCGGAAGCCGCCACCCGGCTCCTCCAACAGCCGCAGCACCGCGACCGGCAGGTCCGGGTCCGTGTCGGACGCGATCCAGAAGTGCCGCGTGCCCGGTTCGAGATCCCGCCCGTCCAACTCCGGATACGGACATTCCTGTTCGATGACGAACACCTCGACCCGCAGCCGCAGCAGGGCGTAGAGGCGTTCCGGGGTCAGGTCGACTGCCCACTCGCGATGCAGGACAGCGGATACGGGGTACGGGCTCACCTCACGTAGATACCACAGCCCGCGCCTCAGCCCTCCAACTCGCCTTCCAGATCCAGATAAACCGCACGCAGGCGGTCGAGTGTGTCCGGATCGGGCTCTGCCCACAGGCCGCGCTCGGCCGCCTCCAGCAAGCGCTCGGTGACGCCTCGCAACGCCCACGGGTTGGACTGGCGCATGAAGTCGCGGACCTCGTCGTCGAACACGTAGCTCTCGGCAAGTTGCCCGTACATCCAGTCGTCGACCACGCCGGCTGTGGCGTCGAAGCCGAACAGGTAGTCCACGGTGGCGGCCAACTCGAACGCGCCCTTGTAGCCGTGCCGGCGCATCGCCGCGATCCACCTCGGGTTGACCACCCTGGCCCGGAACACCCGCTTGGTCTCCTCACCGAGCGTGCGCGTGCGGACGGCGTGCGGGACGGCTGAGTCGCCGACATACGCGGCCGGGTTGTCGCCGGTGAGTGACCGGACCATGGCGACCATGCCGCCGTGGTACTGGAAGTAGTCGTCCGAATCGGCGATGTCGTGTTCGCGGGTGTCGACGTTCTTGGCGGCGACCTGGATTCGCCGGTACGCGGTCTCCATGTCGTCCCTGGCCGGCCTGCCGTCCAGGCCGGTACCGTAGGCGTAGCCGCCCCACGTGGCGTACACCTCGGCGAGATCGCCGTCGTCACGCCAGTTCCGCGCGTCGATCAGCGGCAGCAGGCCGGCACCGTAGGCACCCGGCTTGGAGCCGAAGATCCTGGTGCTGGCTCGCCGGGCGTCGCCGTGCGCGGAAAGGTCAGACCGGTAGTGCGCGGCCACGAAATTGTCGGAGTCGGGTTCGTCCAGGTGCGCCACCGCCTGGATCGCGTCGTCCAGCAGGGTCACGATCTGCGGGAACGCGTCCCGGAAGAAACCGGAAATCCGGACCACCACGTCGATTCTGGGCCTGCCCAGTTCGCTCAGTGGCACGATCTCGAACCCCGTCACCCGCCGCGACGCCGCGTCCCAGCGTGGTCGGGTGCCCAGCAGCCACAGCAGTTCCGCGATGTCGTCGCCCTGGGTGCGCATCGCGGACGTGCCCCACACGGTGAGCCCGACGCTGCGTGGCCACTCACCGGTGTCGGCCCGGTGTCGGGCGAGCAGCGAGTCGGCCAGCGCGCTACCTGTGTCGAACGCGTTGCGCGACGGGATCGCCTTCGGGTCAACGGAGTAGAAGTTGCGGCCGGTGGGTAGCACCGACACCAGCCCGCGCGTCGGTGACCCGGACGGTCCCGGTGGCACGAACCGGCCGTCCAGCGCGCCGAGCAGGTTGGTGATCTCGTCGGTGGTGCGGGCCAGCCTCGGCACCACCTCGGCACATGCGAACCGCAGCACCTCGGCCACCTCAGGTACCTCGGAGCCGATCACCTCGGTCACGACAGCGGCGACACCATCCATCGGCCAGCCGAGTTCCGAGACACCGATGACCAGCTTGCGGGCCAACGACTCCAGCAGGTCGACGACGTCGGCACCGGACTGTGCTGGGCCGGCCACGATGGTCGTCAGCGCGTCCGGGACCTTGGCCGGGGCGCCCGGTTCGGTCAGTAGCTCCTGCTCGTCCAGTCCGAAGTGGACAGCAAGCGCGGCTCGCAGGCCGGGCAGCGCCCCGACGGTGCCGCCGAACACCTGCCTGGCCCGCAGCACCGCGAGCACGTCGTTGACCAGTTCCTCGCCCGACGGTGCCCGGCCGAGGATGTGCAGGCCGTCGCGGATCTGCACGTCCTTGATCTCACACAGGTAGC
The DNA here is from genome assembly GCA_036279295.1 of Pseudonocardiaceae bacterium. Lineage (GTDB taxonomy): Bacteria > Actinomycetota > Actinomycetes > Mycobacteriales > Pseudonocardiaceae > DATEPR01. Next base: position 16,051 of record DASUJK010000173.1, read on the forward strand.
CGTCCACGTGCAGCACGAAGTCGTCGAACTCGGCCGCGTCCGGCTGGGCGTCGGTGTGCAGGTCGTGATGCAGTGACGCGGCGGTGACCAGTTCCCACACCTGCGCCCGCACCACCGGCAGCTTGTCCGGGTCCAGCGCCTGCACGGTGGCGTACTCGTCCAACAGTTGTTCGAGTTTGGCCAGGTCACCGTAGGTGTCGGCGCGGGCCATCGGCGGGATCAGGTGGTCGATGACGACGGCGTGCCCGCGGCGCTTGGCCTGGGTGCCCTCACCGGGATCGTTCACGATGAACGGGTAGATCAACGGCATGTCACCGAGTACCGCGTCCGGCGCCGACTCGGCGGACAGGCCAAGTCCCTTGCCGGGCAGCCATTCCAGCGTGCCGTGCTTGCCGAGGTGTATCACGGCGTGCGCACCGAACTCCCGGTCCAGCCAGCGGTACGCGGCCAGGTACTGGTGGCTGGGCGGCAGGTCCGGATCGTGGTAGATCGCGATCGGGTTCTCCCCGAAGCCGCGTGGCGGCTGGATCATCAGCACCACGTTGCCGAACCGCAGCGCGGCCACGTAGATCTCGGCGCCGTCCACGTACAGCTGACCGGGCGGGGTGCCCCAGTGCTCGGTCATCGCGTCCCGCAGCGGTGCCGGCACCTCGTCGAACCACTGCTGGTACACCGCAGCCGGTACCCGGATCGCGGCCTGGCCCATCTGCTCCTCGGAGAGCCACTCCACGTCGTGCCCGCCAGCCGCGATCAGCCGGTGCACGAGTGCGTCGCCGTCCACCGTGGCCGGGTCGAGGTCACCGAGGTCGTAGCCCTGCTCGGCGAGCGCCGCGAACAGCCGCACGGCCGATGCCGGCGTGTCCAGGCCGACCGCGTTGCCGACGCGGGAATGCTTGGTGGGGTAGGACGACAGCACCACGGCCAGTCTGCGCCGGACCGGTGGCACGTGTCGCAGCGTGGCCAGTCGGGTGGCGGTGCCGGCGACGCGGGCGGCCCGCTCGGGGTCGGCCACGTAGACGGGGATTCCGTCGGCGCCGGTTTCCTTGAACGAGAACGGCACGCCGATCAGCCTGCCGTCGAATTCCGGGATGGCCACCTGCATCCCGGCGTCCATCGGGGTGAGCGCCGCATTTGACCCGGCCCACGTGTCGCGCGACGACGTCAACACCAGGCCCTGCAACACGGGCACGTCCAACTCGGCCAACGCGCCGGCATCCCACGCGTCCTCGTCGCCGCCAGCGGAGGCGTCCGCGGCGACCGCGCCACCGGCGGCGAGCACGGTGGCGATCACCGCGCCGCACGGTGCCAGCAACGCCCGCAGGGTCGCGACATCGTCGGGGGGCAGTGCCCGCAGTGAACCGCAGAACACCGGCAGCGCGTTCGCACCCGCAGCCTCGACGGCGTCGGCCAACGTGTCCACGAACGCCGTGTTGCCGGCGAGTTCGTGCGCCCGGTAGAAGAGGATTCCGACTGTCGGGCGGTGCGGGTCGAACTGGCGGTCGCCGTGCCGGCCGTGCAGCGGGGTCGGTACCGGTGGCGCGAAGCCCTCGCCGGTGAGCAGGATCGTGTCGGACAGGAACCCGGCCAGTTCCCGCAGGTTCGCCCGGCCGCCCTCGACCAGGTAGGCCAACGCCTGCGCGGCGACCCCGGCCGGCACGGTGGACCGCGCCATCAACTCGGCATCCGGCGAGGCCTCACCGCCAAGGCACACCAGCGGCACGCCGGACCGGCGCAACGCCGCGACGCCGGCCGACCAGGCACGCAGGCCGCCGAGCAGCCGGACCACCACGATCGACACGCCGTCCAGCAGCGCCGGCAGGTCGGCCTCGGTCAGCCGGGCCGGGTTGGCCACGGCGTAGTTCGCGCCGCAGTCGCGCGCGGCGAGCAGGTCGGTGTCGGCGGTGGACAGCAGGAGCACGCGTGCGATGGCCACCACGCAGTCCTACCAGGTCGCAGGGTCAGGGCTTGCGGCCGAGACCTGCGAATCCCGTCACCCTGCCGTCCAGTTCGTCGGCTTCCGAGCCCATCTCCGGCTGCCAGTCCCACATGTGCACGACGCCGGGTTCGACCAGCTCCAGGCCGGCGAAGAACGACTCGAACTCGCTCTTGGAACGGTAGTGGAAGGGCGTCTCGGTGCGGTTGTACATGTTGCTGGCGGCGGTGGCGCCCGCGGCCCGTTCGCTGGTCAGCTCGTCGGTGGACGGGTGCGACATGGCGACGTAGCTGCCCGGCGCGAGCCGGTCTATGTAGCCGCGGATCATGCCGGCCGGGTCGTCGTCGGAGATGTACTGGAGCACGCCGGCCAGGATCAGCCCGACCGGGCGGTTGAGGTCGAGCAGTTGGTTGACCTGGGGGTCGGTGAACACGCGGTGCGGGTCGCGCAGGTCGGCCCGGATCGCGATGGCCAGGTCGTTGCCGGCCAGGATCGTGTTGGAGTGGGTCACGGCGATGGGCTCGATGTCCACGTAGGCGATCCTGGCGGCCGGGTTGGCGCGCTGGGCGATCTCGTGCACGTTGCCGACGGTCGGGATGCCGGAACCGAGATCCAAAAACTGATCTACACCCGATTGGGTGAGATAGCTGACTGCTCTGCGTAGGTATGACCGGTTCGCCCGCATGCCGAGACCGATCGCGGGATGGACCTTGGCGAGTGCGTCCGCCGCCATCCGGTCGACCTCGAAGTTGTGCGCGCCACCCAGGAAGTAGTCATAAATGCGAGCTGAGGAGGGTCGGTCGACGTCGACTTTGCCCATGGTTCGCTCAGGCCGTTCCATACCGCAGCTCCTCCCGCCCGGCGAACCGGAGCGCTCACAGGTCGGACACCGCCAATAGGGTGACATACGTGCGTCTCGCGGGCCTACCGCCTCATATTGTCACCCAGCGCAACCGCGATCGCGTCACGCGGACCGGATCGATAGGTTGACGAATACAGATCACTCAGCTGCACAGCTGGTGACCCCGCCCGCCCCCGACGTCGTGTGGAGGATCTTCGATGAGTTTGGATCGCCCCGTCGCCCCCGACCCGTACAGCCTGCTGCCCGCCGTGCCGTCGTTCACCGTGACCTCGACGGACGTGCGCGACGGCGAGCAGCTGCCGAACACGCAGGTGTTCAACGGCATGGGCGCGACCGGTGACAACATTTCGCCGCAGTTGAGCTGGAGCGGTGCCCCGGAGGGCACCCAGAGCTATGCCGTTACGTGTTTCGACCCGGACGCGCCGACGCCCTCGGGCTTCTGGCACTGGCTCGTCATGGACATCCCCGCCTCGGTCACCGAGCTGGCCGCGGGCGCGGGTGCCAGCGACGAGACGCTGCCCAAGGGCGCCTTCCACCTGCGCACCGACTTCGGTACCGCCGACTTCGGCGGCGCCGCCCCGCCCCAGGGTGACCCGTCGCACCGCTACTACTTCGTCGTGCACGCCGTTGACGTGCCCACTCTGGGTATCGACAATTCAGCAAGCCCGGCGGTAGCCAGTTTCAACCTGGTCTTCCACACTCTGGCCAGGGCGATCATCACCCCCGTTTACGGGTCCTGACCGGAATCAACCGGTCGTGGCGTCGGTTGCAGCTGACGGGCGGCGTGCACCGCCTGTCAGCTGCCCGACCAGGAACAGGATGACGACGTGCGGCACTTCGATCTGGTGATCATCGGAACCGGCTCCGGGAACTCCATCCTCGGCGCGGAGTTCGCCGACCAGGACGTGGCGATCGTGGAGAAGGGCGTCTTCGGTGGGACGTGCCTGAACGTCGGCTGCATCCCGACCAAGATGTTCGTGCACGCCGCCGACGTGGCGGAGTACGCGACCCACGGCCCGCGCTACGGCGTGGACAGCGAGTTGCACGGGGTGCGCTGGGCCGACGTGCGGAACCGGATCTTCGACCGGATCGACCCGATCGCCGAGGGTGGCCGGATCTACCGGACCAGCCACGAGGACAACCACAACGTCACCGTCTACGCGGGTGCGGCCCGCTTCACCGGACCGAAGACGCTGGTCGTCAGCGGACACGGCGAGACGGAGACGATCGCCGCGGACCGGTTCGTGCTGGCCGCGGGGAGCAGGCCGACCGTGCCGGACATCCCCGGTCTGGTCGAGTCCGGCTTCCACACCAGCGACGACATCATGCGGCTGGACACGCTGCCGCGCAGGCTGGTGATCCTGGGCAGCGGGTTCATCGGCGCGGAGTTCGCGCACGTGCTGTCCGCGTTCGGTGTCGAGATCACCATGGTGGCCCGCTCCGGCGCGTTGCTGCGCAGTGAGGACGAGGCGGTCAGCGCCCGGTTCACCGAGCTGGCCAAGCGGCGCTGGGACGTGCGGCTGGACAGCAAGACGACGTCGGTGCGGCGCTCCGGGGACGAGGTCGTGGTCAGCCTGGAGGGGCCGCACGGCGCCGAGACGGTCACCGCCGACGGGCTGCTGCTCGCGGTCGGCCGGCAGCCCAACTCGGATCTGCTGGACGTCGCTGCGACGGGCGTGACCACCGACAACGACGGTTTCGTGCTGGTCGACGAGTACCAGCAGACCGTGGTGGACGGTATCTACGCGCTGGGCGACATCAGCTCGCGCTACCAGCTCAAGCACGTGGCCAACCACGAGGCCAGGATCGTCCGGCACAACCTGGCCCACCCCGACCAGCGTCAGCGGGCCGATCACCGGTTCGTGCCGCACGCGGTGTTCACGTCGCCGCAGATCGCCGGTGTTGGGCTGACCGAGGCGGAAGCCGCCGAGCGCGGGCTGCGCTACGTGACGTCGATCCAGGAGTACGGCGGCATCGCGTACGGCTGGGCGATGGAGGACACCACGGGGTTCGCGAAGCTGATCGCCGACCCGGCCACCGGTCAGCTGCTCGGTGCGCACATCATCGGCCCGCAGGCACCGACCGTGATCCAGCCGCTGGTGCAGGCGATGAGCTTCGGAATGGACGCGCACACGATGGCGCGCGGGCAGTACTGGATCCACCCGGCCATGGGTGAGCTGGTGGAGAACGCGCTGCTGAACCTGCCGCTGGACTGAATCGGAACGTGACGCGGGTCAGCCAGAGCGCGGGTCAGACGTAGCGCGGGCGGCCGGCGAACACGCCGATGACCACCTGCAGGCCGATGCCGACGAGCACGACCAGCAGGGATGCGGTCCAGCTGCCGGTGGCGCCGCGCAGAATGCCGAACAGCAGCGGACCGACGGCGGCCAGCAGGTAGCCGATGCCCTGCGACATGGTGGACAGGCGACGGGTGTCGGCCGATGTCCTGGTGCGGAGTGTGATGATGGCCACAGCGATCGGGAACACCCCCATGCCGATGCCCAGCGCGACCGCCCACAGCCATGGCGCCGCATTGGGCGCGATCAGCAGGCCGACCACTCCGATCGCACCGACCGCGCTGATGCCGGCCAGCCAACCGGACTGACTGCGCTGCCGGGCCGCTACCGGGGCGATCAGCAGGCTGAGCGGCACCCCGATCACGCTCATCATGGCGAGCATCGCGCCTGCCTCGCCGCGGGACACACCACCGGTCATCAGCACCTGCGGCGCCCAGCCCATCACCGCGTAGGCGAACATCGCCTGCAGGCCGAAGAATGCCGTCACGGCCCAGGCCAGCCTGCTGCGCAGCATCGGCCCGGCCGGTTCGGGCAGCGGCACCGGGGTGTCGGTCGTGGTCGTGGTCATCGTCGGGGTCATCGTCGGTTCGGGATGGCGGCCGTGGCGCGCGGCCAGCAGCCAGCCGATGGTGCCCAGCGCCGCCAGCAGGCCCCACTCGCCCAGCGCGGGCCGCCAGCCGCCGAT
>DASUJK010000174.1:0-8227 GCA_036279295.1 Pseudonocardiaceae bacterium
ACCGCGACCGTGCTGGCCGCGGCGCCGGAGCGGTTCGCCGGCGTGTCCTCCGGCGTGAACAACGCGGTGGCCAGGACCGGCGGGCTGCTCGCCGTCGCCGTGCTACCGGCCGCCGTCGGGCTGACCGGCGCCGCGTACACCGATCCGGTCGCGCTGACCGCCGGTTGGCGGCTGGCCCTGCTGATCTGCGCCGTGCTGACGTTCGTCGGCGCCGTGTTCGCGCTGGGCATCCGCAACGACGTGCTCGCGCCACCCGCTGAGCACGCCCACGACGAGCCGGGTGAATGCCTGTCCTGCGGCGTCGAGGGGCCGCCGACCTACATCCACCCGGCCGGCCGGGTCAGCGACCCTCGGTAAGGATCTCCGCGAGCAGGCTCGGCTCGATGTTCCCGCCGGACACCACGGCCACCGTTCGACCGGTCGGCAACCCCTCGGCCCGGAACAGCGCACCCGCCGTGGCCACCGCACCGGCCGGTTCGGCCACCAGCCGGGCCTGCCTGGCCAGCAGGCCCACCGCGGTGCGGATCTCCGCCTCGCTGACCGTGAGGATGCCGTCCAGCACGGTCCGCAGGTGCGCGAACGTCAACTCGGACGGCTCGGCACGCAGCCCGTCGGCGATCGTGCGCACCCGGTCCTCGACCGGCCAGTGCACCAGGTGACCGGCCGCCATGCTGGCCGCCGCGTCCCCGGCCAGTTCCGGCTCGACCCCGTACACCTTGGTGGCCGGCCGCAGTGCCTTGACGGCCACGCCGATACCGGCCGCCAGCCCACCGCCGCTGACCGGGACGAGCACGGCGTCCACGTCCGGCAGGTCGGCGATGATCTCCAGGCCGATGGTGCCCTGGCCGGCGATCACGCCGGGATGGTCGAACGGCGGGATCAGCGTGGCGCCACGCTCCTCGGCCAGTTCCTCGGCCACCCGCTGCCGGTCCCGCAGCGGCACGGTCCGCACCTCGGCGCCCAACGCACGGGTGGCGGCGATCTTCAGGTCCGGCGCTGTGTCGTCGATCACGATCAGCGCCTTGACGCCGGCCTGGCGGGCCGCATAGGCGACGGCCTGCGCGTGGTTGCCGCTGGAGTACGCGACCACACCGCGCTCCTTGGCCGACTCCGGCAGCTGGGCCACCACGTTGGCCGCACCCCGGACCTTGAACGCGCCGATGAACTGCAGGTTCTCCGGCTTGAACCACAGCTCCCGGCCCATGACGTTCGCGCGCACCAGCGGCGTGCGCAGCACCGAATCCTTGATCCGGTCCGCCGCGTCGATGATGTCTGTCTTCGTGACCAGTTCCATGACCGCGATCCTGCCTCACGGAACTACCTGGGCAGAGCGCCTTTCAGCGTGGCAGCCGCCGCGGTCGGGTCGGCCGCCTCGGTGATCGCCCGCACCACGACGATCCGGGTGGCCCCGGCCGCCAGCACGGCGTCCAGCCTGCTCTCGTCGATCCCACCGATCGCGAACCACGGCCGCTGCGTGGCCAGGCCCGCAGTGTGTTTCACCAGGTCCAGGCCGGGTGCCGGGCGGCCCGGTTTGGTCGGCGTCGGCCAGCAGGGGCCGGTGCAGAAGTAGTCCACACCGGCCTCGACGGCGGCCGCGTCGGCCTCCGCGGCCGCGTGGGTCGAGCGGCCGATCACCATGTCGTCACCGACGATCCGGCGGGCCAGCGGCACCGGCAGGTCGTCCTGGCCCAGGTGCAGCACGTCGGCCCCGGCGGCCAGCGCGATGTCGGCCCTGTCGTTCACCGAGAACAGCGCACCGTGCCGGGCGCAGGCCTCGGCGATGACCTCCAGCGCGGCCAGTTCGTGCCGTGCTTCGAGCGGTTCGCCGTCGGTCTTGTCCCGCAGCTGCACGATGTCCACCCCGCCGGCGAGCGCGGCGTCCACGAACTCGGCCAGGTCGCCCCGGCCCCGCCTGGCGTCCGTGCACAGGTACAGCCGTGCGTCCGCGAGGCGCTGCCTGATCGTGGTCCCGTCTGTGGTGGCTGGCACGCAGGTCACGCTACCCGGCGTTGCTGCGCTAACGTGGTCGGCAGTGGTCCGCACGGGAGTCCGGAGGAACCGGGCTGAGAGGGGGCTTGCCAGCCCCGACCGTCGAACCTGATCCGGATCATGCCGGCGCAGGGAGCGCGTGTCGATGACGAGAATCACCGTGGTGGGCGCCGGAGTGGTCGGCGCGGGTATCGCATGGCAGGCGGCCGCGTCCGGTGCCCGGGTGACGCTCGTGGCCCCGGCCGCACGGCCCGGTGCGTCCTGGGTGGCCGGTGGCATGCTCGCCCCCGTCACCGAGGCGTGGCCGGGCGAGGAGGACCTGCTGGAGCTGGGCTCCGACTCGCTCACCAGATGGCCGGAGTTCGCCGCCCGGCTGGCCGCCGAAGGCCACGATCCCGGCCTGCGCACCGAGGGCACGCTGGTGGCCGCCGTGGACGGTGCCGACCGCGACGAGCTGACCAGGCTGGCCGAGTTCCTCGGCACCCTGGGCCGGGACGTCGACATGCTCACCGGCCGGCAGCTGCGGGCGCTGGAGCCGAGCATGAGCGCGTCCATCCGGGCCGGACTGTCCGTGCCCGGTGACCTGTCCGTGGACAACCGGGGGCTGCTGACCGCGTTGGGCGCGGCCGGCCTGGCCCACGGCGTCGAGCGGCTGACCGCGACGGTGAAGTCCGTCATGCCCGGCAAGGTCACGCTGGCCCACGGACCGGTGCTCACCGCCGACGTGGTCGTGATCGCGGCCGGAGCGTGGAGCGGCGAGGTACATCCGGCGTTGCACGGTGTGATCCGGCCGGTGAAGGGCGAGATCCTGCGGTTGCGCGGTCGGACCGGCTCGCTGCCGCCGCCGACGCGGACCGTGCGTGGGCTGATCGAGGGCCGACACGTGTACCTGGTGCCACGGGACCACAACGGACTCGTCGTCGGCGCGACGCAGTACGAGGCGGGCTTCGACCCCGGCGCGCGGGTCGGTGGGGTCCGGGACCTGCTTGCCGACGCGGAACGGCTGGTGCCGGCCGTCGCCGACTACGTGCTGCTGGAGGCCGGGTTCGGCTTCCGGCCCGGCACCAACGACAACCTGCCCGTCGTGCGGTGGCTCGAACCGGGCGTGCTGGCCGCGACCGGGCACGGCCGCAACGGCATGTTGCTGCTGCCCGGCACTCTTGCCCAGGCGGCGGGCCTGCTTGCTGATGGGAGTGGTGCGTGATGCGAGCTGTGGTGAACGGCGAGGAATGGGAACTCGCGGCAGGCGCGACCGTGCAGGACGTGCTGCACCGGTTGGGCGCCCCGGCCACCGGGATCGCGGTGGCGTGTGGCGGCGAGGTCGTGCCGCGACTGTCCTGGTCGGACACTGCCGTCCGGGACGGGGACCAGATCGAAGTGCTCACCGCGGTGCAGGGAGGCTGATGTGACAACCGACATCCGGGTCGAGACGGATTCGCTGGTCGTTGCGGGCCGGGAGTTCGGTTCCCGGCTGGTGATGGGCACCGGCGGCGCGACCAATCTCGCCGTGCTGGAGCAGGCACTGGTCGAGTCCGGCACCGAGCTGACCACCGTGGCCATGCGCAGAATGGACGCCGCCGGTGGCACCGGTGTGCTGGATCTGTTGCGGCGCTTGGGAATCGCGATACTGCCCAACACGGCGGGCTGTCGGAGCGCTGCCGAGGCGGTGCTCACCGCGCGACTGGCCAGGGAGGCGTTGGCCACCGACTGGGTGAAGCTGGAAGTGGTCGCCGACGACCGCACCCTGCTGCCCGACCCGATCGAGTTGCTGGACGCGGCACAGCAGTTGGTGGACGACGGTTTCACCGTGCTGCCCTACACCAATGACGATCCGGTGCTCGCGCTGCGCCTTGAGGAGGCCGGTTGCGCGGCCGTGATGCCGCTCGGCTCCCCGATCGGCACCGGGCTGGGCATCCGCAACCCGCACAACATCGAGCTGATCGTGGCCAGGGCCGGGGTGCCGGTGATCCTGGACGCCGGCATCGGCACGGCGTCCGACGCGTGCCTGGCGATGGAACTGGGCTGCTCGGCCGTGCTGTTGGCGACAGCGGTCACCAGGGCCACCGATCCGGTGCTGATGGCCGGTGCGATGCGCGACGGTGTCCGGGCCGGCAGGGCCGCCAGGCTGGCCGGTCGGGTGCCGCAGCGGTTCTGGGCGCAGGCGTCCAGTCCACCCCGCTGACCTTTCGCTGAATCGGAACACCACCACCCGTAGATGTTGGCTACACCTGCCAACCGTCATCATGGACAGATGACGACGGTGGAAACCGACGTGGTCGGGCACGAGGACACGGCACGCCTGTATCTCGCGGTCGGCAGACTGTCCAGGCTGCTGCGGCGGATCGGGGCCAGCTCCGCCGAGCTGGGCCACGGTGCCGTGTCCGCGCTGTTCACCCTGGTCAGCCACAAGTCGATGCGGTTGGGCGACCTCGCGGCGAAGGAGGGTGTGGCCCCGCCGACGCTGTCCCGGATCGTGGCCAGCCTCGTCGGCGGCGGCTACGTGCGGCGCACGCCCGACCCGAACGACGGCCGGGCGTCCCTCGTCACGCCGACCGAGGAGGGCCAGCGGGTCGCGACCGGCCTGTACTCGACCCGGCTGCGGGAACTCCAGCGCAGGCTGGACCGGCTGCCGCCCGAGCAGGTCAAGCTGCTGCTGGCCGCGTTGCCCGCGCTGGAGAACCTGGTCGCCGAGGACGAGCCGGAGGCCTAGATCGGGTCCAGCCCGGCCAGGCGCCAGAACGGCGACACCGGGCCGACGCCGGCACCGAGCGGGTAGGCGTCGCGCACCGAGTTGGTCACGAACCGCTTGCCGAACCGCACCGCCTCCACCAGCGAGGCACCACCGGCCAGCGCCGCCGTGATCGAGGCCGCCATCGTGTCGCCGCCGCCGTGGGTGTGCTTCGTGGTGAATCTCGGGCCGGGCAGCTCGATGAACGCGGTGCCGTCGTAGAGCAGGTCGACACAGTCCTCGTCGTCGGTGAGGTGGCCGCTCTTGATGAGTGTCCACATCGGCCCGAACGCGTGGATCGCCTCGGCCGCGTCGGCGAGCTGGTCGCGATGGCGCACGTCGACACCGGCCAGCAGGCGGACCTCGTCCAGGTTCGGTGTGACGAGGGTCGCGCGCGGGAACAGGTCGTAGCGCAGCGCGTCCAGCGCCTTCTCGTGCAGCAGTTGGTCACCGTGCATGGAAGCGGCCACCGGGTCCACCACGAACGGTGTCGGGTGCGACCGGCCGATGCCCACCTTGTCGCACGCCGCCGCGATCGCCTCGATGATCTCCCGGTTGGCCAGCATGCCGGTCTTGGCCGCGCCGATGCCGATGTCCGCGGCCACCGTCTCGATCTGCGCGGCGACGACATCGGGCGGGATCTCGGTGAAGTCGCTGACCCCCAACGTGTTCTGCACGGTGACCGCTGTGATCGCGGACATACCGTGCACCCCGCAGGCGAAGAACGTCCGCAGATCGGCCTGGAGCCCGGCACCGCCGCCGGAGTCCGAGCCGGCGATGGTCAACGCGGTCGGCGGCGCCACCCGTTCCGGTGTCATGATCGGCCCACCTTGCGGCACAGCGTTGTCATGTCATCCCTTCCTACGCCGGCATTACCCGGTCAGGTTCGGCGGTCGGCGGCGCCGCGTCACCGGATGTGACGTCAGCCGCCCTCTCAGCCCGCTCCTGCGCGAGCTCCCGCGGTCATTCGGTGTGGTGATATCCCGAGGTTAGCCACGCCTGTCGTCCAGTGCCAGGGGCCGGGACGACGTACCGTTTCGCCCGTGTCGGATCGGCCGTGGTTTGCACCCGGTGGGCGACGGGTACGACGGCCCGTCGCCGTGCAGCACTGCCTGGAGTGCGGCGAGCTGGCCGGCCGTGGCTACCCGTCGTGCCAGGACTGTGTGGACGCCATCGACGGGTTCTGGCTCGCCGACTGGCAGGAACTGCTGGCCGACGCCGACATCGACGCGGGCGGCCGCGCCGAACGTGGCCTGGCCGAGCGGGTCGTCGCGGCTGCCGTCGGCGAGTACCCGTGGACGTGTGTCGACTGGGCGATGGCCGCCATCGACTGCCCGGCGTGCGGCGCGGGCCTGGGCACCGGCCCGATCGGCTGCGTGCTGTGCCGGATCGCCGACGAAACCCGCTGGGAGTGGGAGTTCGCCGCGCCGGAATGCTCGATCACACCGAACGAGCACGCGTTGCGCGAGGCCAGGATCGTGCTGCTCGCCCCACACCGACACCGAGCCACGGTGGTCCTCACGTGGCGCCTGTCCCTGCCGTTCCTGCTGACGGGCGAGGTCACCGGCCGCCTCCGTGCCCCATGGCTGAGCGCGTACCTTCGAGCCGGCCGCTACGACGAGCTGGCCGCGGCGGGCAGCTACACCCAACTGGCCGGCACCCCGGAACTCCCATGGCGCTGACCGTGGCCGGAGTCGACGAGGACGGCCCGGCCGTGTCCCTGTTCTCGAACCCGGTCGACGGGCACTACCAGCACATCACCCCGATCACGTTCGGCGAGAAGATCTCACTGTCGGCGCGGTTCGACCTGGACCTGGACACGGCCGACTTCTGAGGCCCGCGGTGTCGGCCCACGGCGCTACGCTGGCCGCGTGTCAGGCGAACGGGTCAGGGTCCTTCGCAGGGTCCCAGGACAGTCCTGGGACGCCCCAACGGTTCTGCTTCAGCATCCGCTTCGCGTCCCGGGCGTTGCGGCCGATCAGCCGGTCCAGGTAGAGCAGGCCGTTCAGGTGGTCGGTCTCGTGCTGGAAGCAGCGGGCCAGGTAACCGGTGCCCTCGACCTCGATCGGGGTGCCGTCGGTGTCGAACCCGGTGACCTTGGCCCAGTGCGCCCGGCCGGTCGGGAACGACTCGCCGGGCACCGAGAGGCAGCCCTCCCAGTCGTCCTCCGGGTCGGGCATGGTCTCGGGCACCGCCGAGGTCTCCAGCGTCGGGTTGACCACGACGCCCTTGTGCCGGATCCGCTCGTCGTCGTCGCAGTCGTAGACGAACACCCGCAGGTCGACGCCGATCTGGTTGGCCGCGAGACCGGCGCCGTTGGCCGCCGTGTTGGTCTCGAACATGTCCTCGACCAATTGACGCAGGTCGTCGTCGAACGAGGTGACCGGTCGGGTCGGCGTGCGCAACACGGGGTCGCCGACGATCCGGATCGGATGAATCGCCATGGCCGTGACCCTATGGGGCGGAGACCGGCGGCACGCCGGTGGATCGTCGGCGAGCGGCGACCGTCACGTGGTGTAATGACGCCCGGGGAATTACACCGGTGTGATTGTGGTCGCCCGGTGGCCCCGACCGCGAGGCGAGGAGCCAGATGGACGCCGCAGAGGCCCTGACCCCGGCCGAGGAGCCGGAGGACGGTCTGACCGCACGCGAGCACGAGATCCTGGCGTTCGAACGTCAGTGGTGGAAGTACGCCGGTGCGAAGGAACGGGCCATCCGTGAGCTGTTCGACATGTCCTCCACCCGCTACTACCAACTGCTCAACAACCTGATGGACAAGCAGGAAGCGATCCGGGTCGACCCCATGCTGATCAAACGTCTTCGCCGCCAGCGCGCGGTCCGGTTGCGCAGCCGTTCGGCCCGCCGACTCGGCTTCGACCCGCGGTGAGCATGCAGGGGATGCGGCCGACTCGCCTGGTCGGGTTCGTCCTGGTCGGCGTCGCAGTGGTCGCCGTCGGCCTCGGCGTGTTCACGCTGACCAGCAACGGCGCCAGCCCGCAGGGGCAGGGGCGCCCACCGGTGACCAGCGGCACCACCCCACCACCGGCCACGACGACGACACCGAAGCCGACGCGGACCACGACGACGAAGCCGCGCCCGACGACGACACAGCAGCCGTCCGGCCAGACCACCACGGTCGCCCCGCCGCCACCGGCCAACACGACGACACCGAGCCTCAAGCAGACCGTGGGCGTCCGGGTCTACAACAACAGCTTCATCAAGGATCTGGCCGCCAAGGCCGCGGACGCCTTCACCTCGGACGGCTTCAACGTCGTGCAGGTCGGCAACTACTCGCAGGGCAACATCCCGACCAGCACCGTGTACTTCAGCCCGGCGCCCGGCGAGCAGCAGGTGGCCACCGAACTGGGCAAGGACTTCGGCATGCGGGTGCTGCCGCGCTTCCCCGGCATCGCGTTCGCCAGCCCAGGCGTGATAGTGATCGTGACGATGGACTTCAAGGGCGGCGGCAGCTAGTGGTGTGTCCAGTAACCATGCCGGTTACTGGACACA
>DASUJK010000175.1:0-4136 GCA_036279295.1 Pseudonocardiaceae bacterium
TGCCAACACGGGTCCGTCCTCTGCGCCGCCTCCGGCACAGAGTGCCGGGCCGACAGCACAGGCGCCTCCGCAGCGTCCATCGCAGCCCCGTCATCCCCAGCGTCCGACATGGGCGGCTCCCGGGCACACACCGCCACCGCGCCCTGCCCAGCCGGTGCCGCCCCGGTCAGGTCCTCGACGGTGGTACGGGCAGGTGCCGCCCCGGTCAGGTCCTCCACCGTGGTACGGGCCGATGCCACCCAGAGTTTCTGGTCCACAGCAGCAGCAAAATCGGCCCTCCCAGCTCTTTTCATTCCTGTTCTATAGTGCGCTGGTTGTCGGCGGGATCGTGGCGGCCCTTCTCATCGCGGCGGTGATCGTCTGGATCGCCTAGTTGGTGACCTGATCCGCCGGGCTGTCGCCTATCACGGCAGGATTCCTTGCCAGCGTTCGTGGATGGCGCGGTGCAGGCTGGCCACCAGCATGCACATCCCACAGGAGCGCAATGGCTGCCCACACTGTCCCTGGTGCTCCTGGCCGGAGACCGGGCCGTGGTACACCGACACCTGGGCGGCGAACCACCGCAGCAGCGGCACCGGCGCGGCGCACATGCAGAACCCATTGCAGTCACACGCGGGCGTCTGGGCTGCTGATGCCGCGGGGTGCGGGCGCGGGGCCGGCCGGCGAGTCGGCAGGGTGCCAGTCGTGTAGCGGGTCGGTTCGTCGGCTTCGGACGAGCCTGCCGGCTGCGTCGGGGGAACCGGGTGGCGGATGGTCATGACTGCGCCTCCTGTGTTGATGTCGACTGGGGGGCGAAGAGAAGGTCACGTGCCAGTGCCTGAACCGGGCAGGTGATCACCGACTGTCCGCAGGAGCACACCGGGACCGCCGAGCTGGGCGGTGGGCGCACCTGGTGTAGGGCCAGGACGGCGAACGAGAACACGGCGAAGACGCCGGGCTCCGCGTCACACAGGCACGGTGGGTTGGCGGTTTCCAGTGGCAGGTAGTCCGTGCCGAAGTGGTCCACCGCGGTCATCGCGCTGACCGCGTCGCGGTATGCATCGCGCCGGGTCACCGCGACATCTCCGCACCGTCCACCGCTCGACTGAGCGTCCGGATTGTGGAGCACGGCCAGCGTCGACGGTGCCAGCACCGGGAACATCTCCGACACGACCCGTCGGTGTCCCGCGAATGGAGCCGGACAACGGCGTCCGCCACGGCGCTGAGCGTGCGCAGGTCGGTTCGTGTGGGTTCGACGATGTCGACCTCTTCGCTGACCGTCATCCTGATCCGGATGTCGGCCAGAATGCGCTGCGCCCGCAACAGGACGTTCCGGTCGACCGACTCAGCCCACGTGATCCTCATGATCGAACGCATCGACTCTCCTCAACCAGCCAGTACTGCTGGCGTTCGTCCACCATGTCGTCACCATCCGTAGCCGTGGGTTTACTCGGCGCCTCCTGGAGGCAAGACACTAGCACCCAGTACGTACCGAGCGCTAGGTATGAGGCGAGCGCACACGCCGACCGGTGCGCTCGGACAGGGTTTGGTCATGGGCACCGATGACCCGTTCGACCGGGCAAGCGATCGCAGCATCACCCGGCAACTGGCCGACTTCCTACGAGACGACATCGCAGCCGGCAGGCTCGCCGCCGGCGACCCGCTGCCTTCCGAACTGACCCTGATGCAGAGCTACGGCGTGGCACGCACGACAGCCAGGGCGGCGCTGGTTGAGCTACGAGCCGAAGGACTGGCCGTCACCCACCCCGGCCGCGGATCGTTCGTCGCCGGTGTCGCCGAACGGCGGACTGTCACCCTCCCACCCGGTGCCACGGTCACCGTCCGGCATCCCACTGAGCCCGAACGCCGCGCCGGACACGGCGTGCGCGTGGTCGAGGTGACTGGGCCGGACGGCGACACCGCCGTGCACCAGGCCGACGAGGTGATCCTGCGGGTACCCGACGCTCGCGAGTAGGGCGCACCAGCGCCAAGCCTGCCGTCCGGGCGACCTACCGGACTACAGGATTGGCCGCGATGCCGTAACGCCTTTTTTATGCCCTGAACGATCCCAGTCTGGGATAGCTTGCTTCGTATGTCGCACGATGGCGCTGCCCAGCTTGATTTTGTCCGCCGTGTCGGCAGACTTGCGCCAAAGCGCCAGCGCGGCAGCGTCCCGCTTCACCGCCCGCTACTTTTGCTGTGGGCACTCGGTCGGGTAGCGGCTGGACTACCCAGGCTCGTCGAGTGGCAGGAGGTACGGCTCGCCTTCGAGGAACTCGCCATCCACTACGGCGACGGTGCTGATCCGGACGTCGCCGTGTACCCGTTCTGGGTCCTCCAACGTGATCAACTCTGGGAGGTCGAAGGTGCCGAGCGGCTGGTGCTCACCTCGGGAGGCGGGCGTCCCACGCTGGATTCGATGGACGCCGTCAATCCCCGAGGCGGGTTCATCGATGCGGATCACGAGATGCTGCGAGCCCAGCCCTATCTTCTCCTCGCCTCAGCGGCCTCACTGTTAGTCAAGTTCTTCAACCCGATCTCAGCAGGACTGCTGGCGGCGGTGGGACTTGACGATGTGCTTACGGGTAGGGCAGCGCAGGCACTGTTACCTGTGCCCGGTGCCCGATACATAAACCGGACGGCGATCTGGAACGCATACGGCGGGCAGAAAGTCCAGGGCATCGGGCCGCTGGCCGACGGGATCACTAGCGTCTTCGCCGACGACGAGGGCCCGTACGCAGACCGGTTGATTACCGGCACCAACCTGATCGAGTATCGCGGCGACGGGCTAATAGGGGACCAGCAGTTAAAGGCAGGTAACGCCCGGCTCGCTTCCTGCCAAACCAACCGAGAGTCGGTGCGATACTGGCACCGACCCGCAGGCGGTGAGTTCACCTTTGAGACATGGACTGTCATCGTGGACCGCCGCTACGTGTGGGGCCGAGATACGCGTAACGAATGGCGCCGCGAGTTCGCCTGGGTTCTCGCTCCGGTGAATTCACCATTCCAAGACAGTTGGCCTGACGAGGTCCGCGCTTACCTTGAGGCCGACGACGGCGAGACACACGACGACACGCGCGGAACCCGGGTGCCCGCAAACGTCGATATAGTGGACGCAGGACGATACTATATCGAACTCTGTCGCTCGGTCGAGGAGCATCAAAGTTTGAGCCGTAATGGTTCCAGCCGAACAACAATCGAACGACACTTCCGATCGGTCAATGCCCGGTTTGCTGTCATGCTCCGTGCGGTCGGCCGGTGTGAAAATCCTGACTGCACCGGCCAACCCGCCGACGTCACCGATAACGGCGACCCCATCCTTGAGGTGGACCACATAAATGACCTTGCCCGGGGCGGACGAGATCACCCAGAGAACATGATCGCTCTCTGCCCCAACTGCCACGCCATCAAGACACGAGGGAGCTCCCGGGCGATCCTACAGCGGAAACTTCTCTCAGTTGCAGCAAAACAACATCAGATGCTTACATTAACTAGTCGCCTACCCTAATGGCCTCGCCTGTTGGCATGGGAATGCCGTCTGGCGCATTGAATGTGACATGTAGTAGTGACCGGACCCATGATGGGTGGAGGTAATCACCATCGATGGTGCCACCCCAGCCGACGAGACTGCCACGCCGATCGACCGGCTTGTCGCACGGCACCCCAAACGAGCCACGCGATGATCGAGCACGTGGTGGATCGCCCGAGATCATATGAACTTCTTGGATGACTCCTCCCAGCACCGATCACGGACAGGTATAGGCAGTTAACTTCTCAAGCATCGGTGCTCCAGTCTGCTTTTGCGTCCTGCCTCCAAGCTTGCGGCAACAGCAGTTGCATGGCCAGGGCGGCGTACTTGCCGCATCGTCCAGATGCCCAATTACGGGTCAACGAGCCGACCGTCGGTAACCGCCTGCATCTTGGCGCATGTCCATTGCTCGCCATTTGCGCCAGGACGTTCTTCGGTGGCACTTCCTGGCACCGACCCTCATTGAGTTCACGTCAGTAGTCGTCGACCGCGGGAATGAGGGGGGTGAGTCCATAGTCGGACTGAGTATCACGGGTGATCCATCGTTTGCCCTCGGCGGCGATGCCTTCCAGGATGTGCAGAGCGTGTGTAAACCCGGCAGCTTCGAGGGTGATATCAGACAATTGTT
>DASUJK010000176.1:0-3443 GCA_036279295.1 Pseudonocardiaceae bacterium
GAGGTGTTCTACAACCGGCAACGCCTGCACAGCAGCCTGGGCTACCGCACTCCTGCGCAGGCCCTGTTCGACCACCTGACTGTGGCCAGTGCAGCTTGATCAACACTCAGATGACCTGTCCAAGATCCTTGACACACATCATCACCTGCTCCGGCGAACTGTCTGCGGACACCAGTCCATGGTCGCGTCCGGGCCTCCTCGGGTCGAACGAATTACATCGCTTCCTGGATGTGCACGTCGCACTCTCATGCCGCTGACAGGTAGCTCGCCCCGAACGCACACCTGCGAGTCGGGGACATAGCCTGGAGATCTGTGCGGCATGTTGACGCTCCACGACGATGGACGTCCTTAGAGATCTTGTGGCTCACCCAACATCGAGAAGTACCTGCGACCCACGGTCACTCCCGCCGAAGCTGCCCACGACGAGACCATGTTGGTCAACCACGGCGCGGCCGTGCGGCTCTACGACATGCTTGCTGGTCGGCTCCGCCAGTACAACGCACTGTGCGGCGACAACAACGCCCAAGCACGCGGCGAAGCCCGCACAAAGATCGAGGCGCTCCTGCCACAAGAGGACGGCTGGCTGGGCAAGCTGCTCGCACCCTCTCGTAGGCGACTCATAACCGCAGACGACGCATCTGCCATCTTCCCATCGACATGACCTGTCTGCGGCTAGAGGCGACGCCTGGAAAGCCGCGACACGCCGCCTTGCTGCTTGTGAAAATTCCATTCGATCAACTAAAGTCTGACATGCAGGACGTCGCCGCGCACTGAAGCGTCGACATCGGCGCAGACTGGAGCGGTGGCATGAGATCTGTACCAGGGTCCGATTGGGCGGCTGACGCTTTCGGCGAGCATGTGGAAGTGCTGCGTGAGCGTATCCCCGCTGCGATCGCGGTCGCCCACTCGCGAGCACGCGCCGGTCACGATGCGGCAAGGTCGACGAAACTGCGGGTCTACGGAACGACGCTGTGGGAGTGCCAGCACGAGGAACTGGTGACTGCGGTGGTGTCGATCGACGGGGCGAAGGTGGCGAAGTTCGGGGGCTACGAGCTTCCCGTCCTGGCAGGCAAGGTGTTGTTCCCGCTCAAGTACGCGGACCGGTCCGGTGTCCCGGTGGACAACGCCCGTCTGCCCGTGCCGGTGTCCGGGCAGCGGCAGCGGCTTTTCGGCGCGCACGCGACCGAGGCGGAACGACCGCACCCGTACCTGGACGAGTCGTGGGCCGACTACGACCAGCCCGAAGGCTACGAAGTCTTCCCCCAACTCGGGGACGGCACGGAGCTGATCGTGATCGCCTATGCCTGCAATCTGGAGGCCGGCGTGCTGAACATCGAGTGGGGCAGGGCCGAGCATGTCGGTGATGGCGAACTGCTCTGGGGTGAGCACACGTCGCTGCCGCTGATCTCCACAGGACTGGCCGGTATCGCGGCACACGGCGACGGACTGAGCGCGACCGGCCAGGGCAGCGGCGCGCCGCGTTTCGACGCGGCCGAGGAACCCGGACTGGCCTTCGGGCCGCGCCCCTTCGGCGACAGGAAGCTGGACGTGCCTCCGCAGACCGAGCGCCGCACCGACGAGGCCCACACCCAGGACAATGACCAAAACTGATCAGCCACAGCTCTTCCTGCTCCAGTCGGGTGCGTCATCGCCACCGACCCCGGCCGATGTCGCAAGTGCGTTCGACCCGGCCCGGTTGACCCAAGCCCGTCAGCTCAAAGGGTTGACCAAAAAGGATGTCGCCGACGACTTGCGGGTCACCCCAGCCGCCGTCGGCCAGTACGAGGCGGGGGTGGCTCGTCCTCGTCCGGAAGTGCTCCTGCGCCTTGCCAAGGTGCTGGACGTGCCGGTGGCGTTCTTCGCCTCCGGCCGACCCAACGCGCAACTAGACGCCTCCGGCACGCATTTCCGCAGCTTGCGGTCGACGAGAATGTTCCAGCGCGACAAGGCGGTCGCCTTCGCCTCTCAAGTGTGGGAGTTGACCCACGCGCTGGAGCGGTGGGTACAGCTTCCCATCGTCGACCTGCCTGGTTTCGCGGGCGGCGAGATCATGTCGACAGACGGCCCGCCACCCGATCCTGTTCGGGCGGCCCAGCAACTGCGCGGGTACTGGGGGCTCGGGCTGAGGCCGATCGCCCACCTGGTCCGGCTGATGGAGTCGCGCGGCATCGTCGTGGCGATGCTGCCGTTCGAACGCGCCGAAGCCGCGCGGATCGCGGCGTTCTCCACATCCCGACTGCCTCGGCCGCTTATCGTGCTGACGCCCGACCGTGCCGACGACGTCTACTGGTACCGGTTCAGCGCGGCGCACGAACTCGGCCACCTGGTTCTGCACGGTGACACGGCGCCCGGCGATCAGCAGCACGAGCGAGAAGCCGACGCCTTCGCCGCGGAGTTCCTCACCCCGCGTGCCAGCATCGCACCGGAGCTTCCATCCCGTGTGGACTTCACCGTGCTGGCACGCCTGCAGACCGCATGGGGGGTGTCAGTAAAATCGTTGCTCTACCGCTGCCGCGAACTGGGCCTGTTCTCCGCTCCCACGGCCAGCCGCGCCTACCAGCGCCTCAACCAGCTGAAAGCCCAGAACCTGTTCGTCGACGAGCCCATCGCACGCTATCCAGGCGAGAAACCCGTGCTGTTGGCCCAAGCCTTCGAGTTGGCGACACAGCACGGGGCAAGCCTCACAAGTCTTGCCTCCGAACTCGCCTGGCCCGCCGAACGGGTCCATGAGCTTCTGGGTCTTGGCTCCGATCGACCGGCGCTTCGATTGGTGCCGTAACAGGATCTCGGCGGTCACCCCTGCTCGTGACACCGGGTAACGATCCGGCGAGCTGCTCGGATGCACATCTCGACAAACTCACCTGCAACGAAGGCGGGACATGCACATCTCGCAGGTTCACGCGAGCAACTACCGATCATGCCGCGACGTGACCGTCACGCTCCGTCCGGACCTCACGGTGCTGGCGGGAGAGAACAACGCCGGCAAGAGCACCGTGATCGATGCCTTGCGCGTACTGACCGAACCGTTGGACAACGGCAGAGTCCCGTGGCCCACCGATACCGAGATCACCGCTGGCGAGGTCACCGCTCGTCTCGGTGTAACCCTCGCCGACATCGCCAGTGGACAGTCAGGCACCTACATCGAGGGACGGGTGTCGGAGTCCGACTCACCCGGTGTGTTCCACGCACGCTGGGGTCTCGAATACCTGCGGTCTGCCGATGGTGAACGGCGGGGTACTACGGGCTGGTTTCGGGGCGCGGACATCCCGTGCGCAGATCCAGCCCTGCGCAGCGGCGTCCGGCACGTCTATCTCAAGCCGCTCCGAGATGCCGTGCACGACCTGGGTAGTGCGTCCGCCGGAAGAATACGCGCAATCCTCAGTGGGCTCCTCGGAGGCCAAGAAGCAACATCGATGTTTCTCGACCAGGCGCAGGAAGCGCTC
>DASUJK010000177.1:0-55819 GCA_036279295.1 Pseudonocardiaceae bacterium
GTGCTCGTCGACTTGGAAGCGGCGTTGCCGATCCCGCTGATGCCGTTGCCATCCACCTGGGCCGGCACGGCGACCGGGACACCCGCGACGGTGCCGGCGGCGGTACCGCTCTTGCCGCTGGTCCGCAGCGAACCCTTGGACGTCGCGTCGTCCTCGGACGCCGAGTCGGCGCCCGCCGTGCCGGCGCCCGCGATGGCGTTGTCAGCGACCTGCACCGGAGTGGCCACCTGGGCCGCACCGATCGTGCCGGCCACGGTGCCGGCAGCACCGGACGTGCGGATGTCGCCACCGGTGGTGCCGCTCTGCCCGGCCACGGTGTGCGCGTAGGCGTCACCGGCCGCCGCGATGGCGTTGCCGGTCAGCTGCACCGGGATGGCGCCGTTGACCGCGACCACGTTGCCGGCCAGCGCCTCGTCGTCGCCGTTGGTGACGATCGGGTCGGAGTGCTGGATGGTCTGGCTGCAGGTCGCGTCCTCGGCCGCGTCGCCGCCGACCGCGATCGCGTTGCCGCACAGCTCGATCGGCACCACGACATCGGCGTGCACCCGGTTGCCCCGGAAGATGCCCTGGTTGCCGCCCAGCCCCTGCAGCTCCGGCGAAGCCTGCCGCATCAGCGGGTTGGCCTGACCCAGCGCCGAGGTGGCCTGGCCGACCGGCAGGTTGCCGGTGTTCGGCAGAGCGTTGGTCGGCAGTGCATTGGTCGGCAGGGCCCTGGTCGGGAGCGCCTTCGTGGAGACGGCCCTGGTGGGCAGCGCCTGGGTGCCCAGGTCCCCGCCGGTCACGTCACCGGTGCTGATGTTGCGGTGCACCGAAGGGGTCTGGTACTGGCCGAACGGCGTACCGACGGCGTTCTGGCTGGTGTCGATCGGGACCGACACGCCGGCATCGACGGGGTTCGCCGGCAGGTCCGGGTTGACGTTCTCGTCTGCTGACGCGATGCCCGTGCCGAGCATCAGCAGACCACCGGTGACGAGCGCGGTCTGGAAGCCGCGCCGTACCCAGGTGTGCATGGATTCTCCTCTCGTGTTCCCTTGCGGGAGGGGATCGGGCGGCCGGACGCGAAGCGTCGGAGCAGGCGGCCACCCGGGTCTTGGCTGCGGGAAGTCCCCGCGGTTGTCGCTTGCGGGCGCGCAAGAACGCGCCCGTGCCGGTCGACGGGGCTGTGTCGCACCCGGGTCGATGGCCGCGCGAAAGTCAGTCCGGTGAAGTGCCCGGCTGCTGGCCGGGGGCCACGGCGATGCGTGGCGTGCTCGGTGCGCAGGCCAGGTTCAGGCCGCAACCGAGGACGTGCGTGACGGGCAGGTGCGCACTACCGGCACCGCCGGCAACGCTGCCGGCGCCGTGCGCATTGGAGTCGGACGAACCCGCGGGCTGCAACGGAGGCAGCAGCGGGGTGTGATGACCAGCGCCCAGCGGAGCCGTCGGGTGCTGCTGCGCCCTCGGCGTCCACACCGTCCGTGCCATCCGCACCGACGGCGCGGCAATGTGCTGGCGCTGGGCCTCAGGCTGTGCCGGGCTCAGCTGGTGGACCACCGGTGGCACCACGGCGGGCGTGTGGTGTACCGGCAGATCGGTGGCCGGCGGCAGGGTCACGACCGGCGCGGCCTTCTCGACCTTGTCCACCTTGGCGCCGACACCGGACATCGTGACGTGCACCTGCTTGGTGACACCGTCCAGCGGCAGTGCGGGCGGCTTCAGATCCCTGATCTCCGGAGCCTTGATGCCAGGTGCATCGATGTCCGTTGTGGACAGTTGAGGCGCGACTGCCGCGACCACGGAGGGGATCACGGGTACGGGCGGCAACGTGTCCGCGGAGGCGGAACCGGCGCAGAGCAGCCAGCCGACCGCGGTGATGGCGAACGCGCCGCCGAGGACCATGAGCGCACGGACCAGCAGTGGGCGCACACGGCCAGCCGCTAGCCCAACTCGATGGTCCACAACCGACACTCGGGTCCTCCAGAAGCGGAAAAGGCGATCTGGAGGGGAAGACTGGCAGGAACAGCGGGCCGGTGCACGCGGAGAGCGGACTATTCGCCAGATCGAGTGAACAATTCGGCCATACTTGTCTGGGCTGCGTAAAGGTCGCGAAGCAATGCGGCCTCAGCGCCATGGTGGATCAGCTCATCCAAGATGTGCAGCACGAACGCCCGCCAGGTGTCGTAGCCGGCCTCCAGCGCGGCCAACGCGTCGGCGGCGGTACCGGGATCACCGTCCCGCTCGGCATCAGTCGGCGGCGTCCCGAGCCACACGGCGTTGCGATCCGCGGCCAAGACAGACGCGATGTGCGCAAGCCGCCACGACAGGGTGGTGAAGACCTTCGGGTCGCCGGCCTCGGCGCGCCCGTCCGACCGGAACGTGCCGTCCCCGACAGCCCGCACCGACCGGCAGTCCGGCACCGGCTCCCAGCCGTACTCGTCATCCGTCAGTCCAGCCATCCGGTCCCGCAGCCGCTGCCATGTCGTCGTTCACCCAGTCGAGGAGACCGGCGTGAGCGGGCCGTGAGCGGCAGCGGTGACCCGGCTCGGTAAACTCCCCCACGGGCCGTTAGCTCAATCGGTAGAGCTGCAGACTTTTAATCTGTAGGTTCCGGGTTCGAGCCCCGGGCGGCCCACAAAACGCCTGGTCAGCGGTTCGCCTAGTCGCAAGACCAAGATCGCCACCACACTTTACCCACACGAAACCCCGGTGGGCGGTTTAACGGCTGCCCCCTCCAGAGCCGCCGCCGTAGCCGGGCTGACCACCTTCCGGCCGAGGTACACGTCCTGCGTCATCGACGGCTTGGAGTGGCCGAGCTGGTCTGCGATCAACCGAGCGGTCAACCCGGCCTCGTCCAGAATCGTCGCCGCCGTCTTCCGGAACACGTGCGACGTGACCCAGGCGAATCCATCAGTGCCGCGAGCCTCCCGAAGATCGGCCATCGTGTTGGACGGGTCACGCAACCCGCCCAGGGCATCGGCGAACACCG
Source organism: Pseudonocardiaceae bacterium (assembly GCA_036279295.1). Classification (GTDB taxonomy): domain Bacteria; phylum Actinomycetota; class Actinomycetes; order Mycobacteriales; family Pseudonocardiaceae; genus DATEPR01. Next base: position 2,966 of record DASUJK010000177.1, read on the forward strand.
GGCCATCCTCGCCCCGAGCCCGCTCACGCAGGATCGAGACGACCCAGGACGGCAGGGGCAGCGTTCGTTCGCCGGCCGCCGTCTTGGTCGGCGAGCGCCGCAAGCCCTCGCCCTTGACCCGCAGCACCGTGTGGTCGATCCGCACGGTCGCCGTGTCCATGTCGACGTCCGACCAGTAGACGCCCAGCGCCTCACCGATCCGCACGCCGGTGGCGAGCATGAACCGGCACAGATCCGGCAGGTCCTTCCGCACGGCGACCTGATCAGCGTCGAGTTGCGCGAACCACTGCTCTCGTTCCTCGGTCGTCAGGGCGCGTGGCCCCTTCTTGCGGCCGGCCTCCAGTGGACTGGTGTCCCGCACCGGATTGGACGACAACGCCCCGTGCCGCACCGCCAGGCCGATCACCCCGGAGATCACGGACCGGGCGGTCTTGGCGGTCGCCAGGCCGGTGCTCCGACGAACCGTGATCAGAAACCGATCCAGCGGAGCCACGGTCAGCTCCCTAACGCGGAACGCGCCCAGCCCAGGCAACACCTGGCGATCCAGGATGCTCCGATAGGTGCCCGCCGTACCGGGAGATCGCGAACCCTGCTCAACAGCTTCCGAAACCGCCTGAAACCACAGCTCAGCGACATCGCGGAACAGGGTTTCCGGAGTGACATCACCGCCGCCAGCGGTCTGTGCACGCTCCCGAAGCGCCACCTTCAGCGCTCGATCTGCCGCTGTCTTCGTTCGCCCTGCCCGCTCGACAGGACGCGTCCGACCGTCGAAGTCCCGGAACTTCGTCGTAGCACGCCAACCGGTCGAGGTGCGGTAGTACCGGACAGCGCCGTAGGTACCGATCGGCAGCGGAGGCCGGCCCATCAGGCCACGTCCTGATCGAGCGCGTCGAACCAGGTCCGCACGTCGTCCGGCCGGTACCGCAGATGCTTGCCGACCCGACGTGCCGGCGGACCCTTCCGGTTCGTCCGCCACTGGTAGAGCGTGTGCACGGGTATACCGAGGAAGGCCGAGACATCATCGACCGTCCACAGCGGCTCGAACGTTCCAAGATCGCTAGGCATGGCTCCCCCTGTCCCGATCACGCTGCCCGTGGAATTGCCGAAAGATCCGCATCACCTGGTGGAGCCCCTGACGCGGCCAACATCGCCCGGTCGTACTCAGCCCGCCAGGAGATCCGCTCGGCGACCGCGTGCATGAGCAGGTGCGCTCGCGGTGGCACGTTCTGATCACCGGGCGCGACCTTGCGCCAGAGCAGCCGGCTCGGATTAGGCTCGGCCTTCTCGATCCCCACGGCCGCGAGTGCTTGTGCCACAAAGGCTTTCCGGTCCGCGCGATGGTCGGCCAGCGTCTTGCCTGACCACTTGCGGGAGACCAGAACGCGCCGGCCCGGCAGGCCGAGAGTGGTTCGCCGATGTGCTCGCCCCTTGCAGTGCCCCGGCACCGTCTTGGACGAGACGCCGAGCGGTTGGATGCCGTAGAGCAACCAGACCGGGCAGCGCGGCGAGCACGGCGTGATTAGCAGCTCGTCGTGTAGCCGGTCCGCATGCCGCTGCTGGACATCTGTTGTCGGCTCGACAACCTCGCTGATCGACTTCGTGAGGTACTTGGTCAGGTAACCGATATGCCGCCCGGCTTCCTCCGAGCCGCCGAGGATGCCCTTGGAGTGCACCTGCCGGCCGAAGGTCACCACGTGCGCAGGCTCGTCCGCCTGGTCCACGGCGTCCGCCCACGCCGTGAGCGGTTCACGGGTGTCGGGATCCACGAACGACCTTGAACGCGGCTCCCAGACCGGAGACCAGTCCGCGCTGTAGACCATCTCGTCGTGCGCCGGCCACCACACCTGGTGATACGTCGCGGCCGTGACCTGCCGGATCACCTCGTGTGGGATCGATCCCCTCACCGCAGAATGCAGGTGCGGAGCGGCCCGCCGCTGGGGCTCCACGGTCGCGAAATACTGCACGTCCCAGCCGACGACCCGTCGTAGGTTCTGCCACCACCGGTCAACCAGCGACGAGAAGTGCACCGCATCCCGAGCCGCCCGCCGGTAGTCATAGCGATCGGGGTCGACCGGTGTCCCGTCATCCCGCACCCGCCCGTAGCTGTCGCAGGTCAGCGTGACGAACATGGATGGTCGGAAGCACCCCGCAAACTCGCGACCGACCGTGGCCTTGGAGACCCGGCGAGTGGGCAGGTTGGGCGCGTCCTGCCGCCGCTTCGTGGACCGTTTCGCCGGCCTGTTCGCGGGCAGGTCCGGCGAGGGCAGCCGGCCCCGGACACCGAGTTGCCGAAGTTCCTCGTCGGCCTGGTGGATGGCCTCGCGCAGTTCCTCGGCGTCGCCGGCCTGCCCGGTGTCGACCGCGACTCGGTAGAGCGAGACCAGGTCGGCCCGCACCGCCAACTGCTCGGTCTGCTCCAGTGTCGGCTCATCGCGGTCAAACGCGGGCTCGGCGTCCAGGTGCCAGCCCTCCCGGCACTGAGCCATCCGCAGCGCCCGAGCCTTCCGGGCACACGGCCCGCAGACGCTCTCCACTGTGGACCCGCAAGGCATCGGGACGTAGCGCAGTTCGCCGGTGTCCGGGTCGCCGACCTCCATCGTGAACGGCCGTACACAGACCCCGTGTTGCTCTGCCAACGCGGTCACGACATCGGCGGCCAGGGGTTGGCGCATGCGCTCGGCCCTGGTGCCGTTCATGCGGCCTCACCCCGTACGACCGGGAGCTGATGCACGGTGCCGCCCGCGACGAACGCCTCCAACTCCTTGATCGTCTCGTCAGACACCCAGCCAGCCCGCACCCGCAGCGGTTCACGGACGCCCTCGCCGAACACGTAGCCGACGCCAGCCTCCGATTCGCCAATCCGGTTGGCCCACGCCCCGCGTTCGTAGGCTTGATCACCCAGGACCATGCCGACGTGTGATTTCGCCGCGACCCGCAGGCAGATGCGGCGAGGGAACAGGTCCCGCACGGGGACGGTGTCCTTGGTGGGTTCCTGGACGTAGCCGCGCACCGTGAACCCCAACGCCCGGCCCTGGGTGGTCAGCAGCGCGACCCGTTCGGTGATGGCCTCGCGGGTCTTGCGGTCGGTGTACTTGGTCAACGCCCCGATCTCGTCAAACTCCACGATCTCCAACGGATGCTCGACACTGATCGGGACTGACCGCACCCGGCCAGCGAACTCTGCCTTGCGGGCGTCCATCGCGGCCACGAGCTCGTCCAGCACGCCGAGGGCTGCAGCACCGGTGACGGCGTAGCGGTGGAAGATCCGCCGCCCGTACGCCAACTCCATCCCCTTCGGGTCGATGCCGGACACTCGCACCAGTCCGTCTCGGATGGCCGGCGCGATTGAGACCAGGGGGCACCACATCACCGAGTTCTTGCCCGCGCCGGTCGAGCCGGCCACCAGGGTGTGACTGCCGGCGAGGGAGACGTGCCAGTCTTGGCCGTACTCGGTGCGACCGGACCACACCTGCCGCAGGTCGACCTCGCCGTCCGCGATCGGTCGGCAGGCCACGGCATCGGCGAGCAGGTTGCGCCGCTGGAAGTCGATGGACACCACGTGCGGCTTGAGTTCCCGCACCTGACACCGGGCGACCTTGCGGGCCGAGGCCAACGCGCGGGCGGCCTCGTCGTAGTCCTCGGGTTTCTGGCCGGGCACCAGTCGCACCCGCACCTCGTCCCACGACGGCCCCGACCGCACGCCCAGCACCACGGGCAGCTGTACCGCAGTGCCCTGCCGGTCCTGCCGGATCTTCTTGCGCCCGATCAGGTTGACCGTCACCACCACCGGGATCGCGTCATCCCGCATCGACAGGCCGCAGGCGTGCAACCAGGCCGGCAGGTCATGGGCGTAGAGCGTCCAGCGCAGCCACCAGGCCCGCAGATGACGCCAGGCGTAGCGGTCGAAGGAGGGCAGGTCGACCAGCCGCCACACGGCCAGCGACACCGCGACGGAGCCGAGGAGCACGACGAGGGAGATCCAGCCCAACCAGTGCCACCATGCGCCCACGACGAGCACGGTCAGACTGCTGCGCCAGTGCGCGACCGCCTGCCGTAGCGACCAGGTCAGGGCCTTGATGAGCAGCCACAACGCGGCCAACACCACCAGCGCAGCGGCTGCAGCTTCAGCGAACTTGGCCAGCAGGTGACCCAGTTTGGCCAGCAGCCACACCAGGACACCCATGCCGGCGCCGGCCAGGATCAGGACACCGATCGAGTGCGCGGCCATCACAGGTCACCGCCGATCACCACGGTGACCGTCACGATGAACACCAGCGGCAGGGCGCCCTGGCAGCGATCACAGACGATCGAGTGCGGCGCGAACGTGCCGAACCGTTGGCAACGCGGACACTTGCGCCCGTTGCGTCGTGCAGGTGTGCTCGGTTGGGGGGTTGCGGAATTGCTGTGGTTGTTGGGTATGCTCATTGTTGTTCACTTTCTGGTGGACAGCGCAGAAGCGGAATCAGGTTGGTAGCCATGGGATCCGCTTCTGCGCGTAGGTGCACCGTTCCGCTTGTGCGGACAGGTTTCATCGCCACATCACCAAATACAGGTCATGTGCGCGTCTACAGTGGATATTTAGTTGTCGTTGGGCCGGTCAGGTTCGTGCGGCACCGCCCTTGCGTCTGCCATCCTGGGCCAGCCAGGTCAGGTTGGGCGCTGCGAGCAGCCGGGCCGGCTGGTCGGTCCAGGGAACCCCGCCCATCGGGAACGCTTCGTTCTCTACCGCCTGGAACAGGTCCGAAGGCCGCAGGGCGAGCAGGTTGCACAAGGTGAGCACCCGTTCCAAGTGTGGTGCGCGCTTGGAGGTTTCCAGCCGGGACAGCACCGGAGGTGTCATGCCAGCGAGGGTGGCCAGCTCGGTGAGGCTGAACTGTTGGTTGGTGCGTGCGCGCCGCAGCAGCATGCAGGTCGCGGACATCATCGCGGTGATGCTGTCGATCTGTGGATATCCCGGGACCGGATCGGCCAGCACCCGCGCACTGGCCTCTGACAGCGACACTGTGGCCTCACTCCTGGGCATCCGATTCACCCCCGTCAGTTGTCGTGTTGGACTCGTCAGTCAGACCGTCTGCCAACTGCCGCGCCTCAGAGGCCAGGTACAGCGCCTCGTGATAGTGGTCGTAGTCGATCTCCGCGACCCGGCCGTACACCTCGGCGGCCCGTCGGTAGTGCGCCTGCCGAGCGGCGACCGATGCGCGCATACCAGGCCACTGCCGACGCAGTTGCTCGGTCGCCTGGGTCAGGGTCAACACCTCGCGGCTCATGACGGGTCACCGTCCAAGCCCTCGGTGTTCTCCTTCTCCTCCCAGTACCGGGCCTGCGACTCGAACGCCTCCATGGCAGCCTCAACGGCCGCCAACATCCACCACGGCAGCCGAGCAACGGTGGTGATCTCGCGCCACGCGTTGGCCACCGCCCGCGATGCTGTCGCCATGTGCCAGGCCGCTGCTGGATCGTCGGCCGGCATGCGTGCTGTCACGTCGCGTGTCTGGCCGTACTGGGTGTAGGCGGTCTGCCAGGCCCGAACGAACGGCTCCGGTACAGCCGGCGCACTCGTGGCCAGGAGACTGTGTCGAGGCTGACCGGGTGTCGGCTCAACGGCGTGCGTGCCATCTCTACCGACACCCGGCACGCCGACACCTTCATTGGTGCCCACCATGGCGAGTCTCACGCGGCCTTCGTGGTCTGCTCGGTACCGGTCGCACCCTTGGCCGACGGGGCTGGCCGTGACCCGGTGGCGCCGCCGGCGGCCTTGAAGCCAGTCGCACGGTAGAGGTAGGACTGGTACTTGAACTCGCCGTTGCCCGCGATCCTCGGTTCGGCCGTGAGCCCGTCCAGTTCGATCGCCCGCATACCGGGCAGAACCTCCGACGTGGTCGGCACCGGCTGGACATCGGCCACGAACGTGATCTCGAACGATGCCCGCTTGCCGTGCGGCTCATCCGGGTCGGTAACTGTTGCCTTCCACTGCCGCTTGCCGGTCACTTCGTCAATCCGCTGCCTCAGCGGCCGGCCGGATGCCTTGTCCTCTCGGCTCTGGTATTCGGTGTCCGGCGAGATTTCGCCGACCAGGACCAGTCCTTGCGGGAATGCCTGATCGAACTCGATCGCAAATCGGTGTCCCCTGGGAATAGCCATGATGTGTGCCTTCCTGCTCGGTGCCCGCCCGTTGTGGCGGCGTACTGACAGATTCGGCCAGATCAAGGTCCACTCTCGACCGCGCGGTGGTCTCCCTTCGGGTCATTCAGGCTCGCCTGGTCTCGTCTTGGTCTCTTCTTGCTGCTAGGGTGGGTTCGACGGGCCACGAGGGAGCTAGTTGATGAACAGCAAGCCGATCGCGCTGAAGGTGCTCCTTCAGCAGCGCCACCTGCAAGGACACCGGTCGTTCTGTCGGGAGTACGACAAGGTGGCCAGCCAGCTGGACAAGTCGCTTACCGGAAGTTGGCCGAGCAAAGCGCAGTTCTACCGCTGGATTTCCGGTGAACTGGTCGGGCTCCCATACGCGGATCACTGTCGCATTCTGGAAAGCATGTTCCCGGGCTGGACAGCCGGTCGATTGTTCGATGTCTACGACGCATCCATGGAATTCGTGCCCAATCCGAGCATGACAACCACGGACCGGACGGCGAGCCGGCCGCTACCAGTCACCGCACCGGTGGGCCACGGCGTCGCCGACCTGGTGGCAGCGTTCCCGAGCCGATCGGAGTTCAGCCACGAGATGCCGCCAGGCCAGCTGTTCACCGACGCGAAGCGCATCCGACTGGCCGGTCTGTCGCTCAACCTGCTGTGTCAGCAGTACCCGGACCGGCAGCTCGTCCAGCTGTTGGAGACGGGCACGACCGTCGAGTGCCTGTTCCTGGACCCGGCCGGCGTGCACATCCGCGAGCGGGAACGCGAGGAGGACCACCCGGACGGGGTGCTGTCCACGCTGACGACCGTCAACATCGAGTCCATGCGACGGGTTCGCAGCAAGCTGTCGGCCGAGGCCCAGGGCAACCTGGTGATCCGTACCTACGACGAGGTGGTCCGGTTCAACATCACGATCATCGATGACGACACGTGCGTCGTGCAGCCCTACATGCCTGGCGCACGCGGGATGGAGTCCCCGACACTGGTGATGGAGCGCCAGGAGACGGGCGTTGGCCTGTTCGATACGTTCGAGCAGGTGTTCACCACGCTGTGGGAGCGCTCGAAGGAGGTCGAGTGACGAAGTCGCTGGAGGACCTGGGCGACATCGCCCGCCGAGCGGTCGAACTTGCCGCCGAACTGGTGCGCACGTCGACACCGCATCAGATCACCGAGAAGAGTGACCGCGACACCGTCACCGACGTAGACGTGAAGGTCGAGCAGGAGGTGCGCGCGTTCCTGAGCCGGGAGACACCGGGCTACGGCTTCCTGGGTGAGGAGGAAGGCCAGGTCGGCGACGAAGTCAACATGTGGACGCTCGACCCGATCGACGGAACGTCGAATTTCGCGCACGGCCTACCCCTGTGTGCGGTCTCGCTTGCCCTGGTGCGCGAGGGCTGGCCCATCGTTGCGGAGATCACGGCACCACTGCTTGGCCTGCGGTACTCAGCCATCCGAGGCGAGGGAGCATTCGCCAATAGCACGCGAATGCACGCAAGTCGGACAGCCGAGCTGTCCAAGGCAATCGTCTCAATCGGCGATTACGCGGTCGGCGAGGGCGCTAAGGCGAAGAACGAGCGACGACTGCGATTGACCGCATTGTTGGCCGAGCGCGTGGAACGAGTACGCATGTTCGGATCAGCCGCCATAGACCTGGCGTGGGTCGCCGAGGGTCGCACCGATGCCACGGTCATGCTCGCGAACAAGCCATGGGATACGGCGGCAGGAGTCCTCATCGCACGTGAAGCAGGAGCGCTAGCCTTTGACAGTGCGGGCGATCCTCACACGCCGAGATCCTCGGCAACCATCGTTGCTGCGGCAGGCATCGCTGACGCTGTCGCCTCAGTGGTCCAGCAGGCTCCTGGACAGACTGTTTGATATGGCCACCGACTGGAACTAGACGTCTTAGTTCCTAGACCCCACATCCGGCAAGAGTAGCTTTCGCTAAGTTAGTGGCGTCTTCTTTTAGATCGTTGCTGCCGGCTGCAATCTCGACCGATCTGCCAGAAGGCAACTCTGGCTCGCTTTGATTTAGGCCAGAAACAAGAGCTTGTAACATCTGGACAAGTAACGGTCGACGCTTCGTGGGCGCACGAAACGTGTATGGCCCACGCGCCCATATACGCCCCTCACGACTAAGGGCCAAAATTCCTTGTCGACCTTTCAACAGGTCACTCAAGCCTTCAAGGAGCGGCTCGTCTGGATGATCAATTATATGTTCGGCTTCAGCATCGGTAATTGGTACATACAGCCACATTCCGATGCCGCTTCCATGTCCAGAGAACTGCCAAAACAGAAGTGCGCCAAACTCGGTCGCAATCAATCCAGCGCTCGGTCGGCCGTTGAACCTGTTTAGCTCGACGTCGTCGGGCCCCAGAGGGAGCCACGGCCTGTCGTTCAGCGCAGGGGCGAAGACACCTAGCGTGGTCATGCTAACCGTCTCCTTCCTGGTCATCCGTGGTGGTTTGCCGGAGCAGCCGCAGCAGCGGCTCGCCTTCTTCCTTCCACCACTGCCGCGGGTCGCAGTCTTCGGGCGCCGTCACACTGATATGGTAGGGGTTTTTTAGGCTCGGCGTGTGGGTGATTACGTACCCGCTCTCGCGGAGCGCCCCTACCTGGAAGTATCGCACAGAGTCACGGTCGCTTACCGTCTTGTGGCTTGCTATGTAGCCCAGCGCTTCCGCAGCGTCCATCTTGCCTAGCAGCATGGATAGATCGCGTTCGCCTGCGTCATCAAACCTCGGTTGGCCCTTGAACTCGGAACCATCAGGTCCTTCCTGTCCGTACTGTGTCAGGATTTCGTGATCCTCGATGAGCCGAGGATCGGGACGAGTTCGACCCTTCCTGGCCCAGTTCGCCCCTGCCAAGCGTTGCCAGCCTCCCTAGTCATCTGCGGCAGCATCTTCGTCGCCTGGCAGCGGAGCGCATGGTCGAGCGTTCCATGTTGTTACACCACTCGGCCTGATCCCACAGCGCGGCGTACTTCCATGGGTACATCGAGTTACACCAGTGGTGGGTTACGGCCCACATTCGACTACCCACAGTAGTTTTGGGGCGGAGGCGACTACGATCCGACGTCGACACAGGTAGGGCGCTCGTGTCGGGTTTCGATGCCGACACGATGTCAGCTTTCTGTCATTCTTCTGCCGAATTTAGCTCTATGGGATCAAGACGCGCCGCCGTCGGCGGCGCGCGGTCAGGTCGCGTTGGGAGCCGTTCCCGGCCGGCCCGGCACACCGGCCTGCCGCTCCGCTCTCGGCCGGGCGCCGGGCAGCGCTTCGCGCCCGAGCCGGTGCGCCACCGACGACGGCGCGCAGGACCAACGAGTTGACTCGGCGATCAGCACCAGGCCGTGACGATCGCCGACATGGTCAACCTGATCGAGCTGGTTCCGGCGATCGACGCCCGTCGACGCTCCGCGCCACCGGCCACCGAAATCGGTCGCGCTCACAACTGGCGAATGACATCCTCGGGCCATCCCGACAGCAGGCGGGAGGTCTGCACGCGTGGTGCACGATGACGGCACCCTGAGTAGACCCCACCGGACCGGGGCCACCCCGACGCGCCGAGGATGACGATGGCCGGCAGCGCCGCGTCAAGGCGGGAAAGCATGCCTTGACCCAGCACCACCGGCCATGTGTTCGGCTTCATGTTGGGGTGATGGGATAGGACTGGACATCCCGGAACCAAGATCGTCGCCACACTTTACCCACACAGAACGACGCCGAACGACCATTGATGACCATCTACTACAGACGTTCGCATTCGCGATCGACGCAGGTAGTGAGCACTGTTGGTCGGCGATGATAAGTGTTGGCAGACGAGATCATGGAATCTGTAGGTTCCGGGTTCGAGCCCCGGGCGGCCCACCAACTCACCCATTGCGCGAACCGGGTGTTTCTCCTGGTCATCGGCCTGATCGAGGGTGCTGCGCGGCTGCGGCACCCGGAAGATCGGGACCACCTGATTCGGCCCGATGATCTTGACCTCAGCGACCAGGGCATCGATCAGCGTCTTGGTCTGCGCAGGCTGGTTCCGGTCGATGACCTGGTCGATGTGAGCGACGATCTCGGCCAGCTCGGCGGGCGCCGGCATGGTCGGCTCGCCGTCGAGTTCTTCAGTCAACTCGTCGCGGCGCTGTCGTAGCTGCTTGATCTTCGCGCTGAGCTTGTCCAGCCTGGGCGCGGCGGTCTCCTCGGACATCGTGCCGTTCTCGAACGCGGTGAAGTAGCGCTCGACGGCCGCGTTCGCCTTCGTGAGTTCCGTCGCCACCATGTCCCGCTCCTTGAGCCGGTCGGCATGAGCACCGGCGTAGAACTGGCGCGCGTCGGCAACGGCCTTGGCGATCAGATCGGTGCGGTCGGCATAGAAGTCGCGCATGGATGCGAGCACGGCCCGGTCCAGGTCTTCGGCGGGCAGCCGAGGTGTGGAGCACTCCTGCTTCCCGTAGCGAGCACGCGTGAAGCACGTGTAGTACCGGTAGGTCTTGGACCGGCCGTTGGCCGCCGTGCCGATCATGGCCTTGCCGCAGTCAGGGCAGCGCAACCGGCCGGTGAACAGGTAGTCCGAGGCGTTCGACGCGCGACGGCTGTGATCCTCGCCGCGAGCGGCAAGGATCTCCTGGGCCAGCTCGAACGTGGCCAGGTCGATGATCGGCTCGTGGGCGTTGGGCACGGTGACCTCACGGAAGCTGATCTCGCCGATGTAGGCGCGGTTGGTCAACACCCGCACCACCTGGTGCCCCGACCACGGCCCACCGACCACGGTGCGGTAGCCGTGTTCGTTGAGCCGGTGCGCGATCGCGCGGGTGCCGATCCGGTCGTCGGTGTAGCTGCTGAAGATCGCGCGGATGATCGGCGACTCGTCAGCCACGACCTGCAACACGTGTGTGTCCTGGTCCGGCTGGTACCCGCAGGGACGTTGCCCACCACGCCACCGACCGGCAGCGGCCTTGCGTTCCATCCCAGCGACGACGCGGTCGATGATCACTTCGCGCTCGAACTCGGCGAACATACCCAGCAGTTGCAGCAGCAGTCGCCCCATCGGGGTGGACGTGTCGATCGGCTCGGTAGCCGAGCGGAACGCCACACCAGCCTCGGTGAGCTGGTCCAACAGGTCCACCAGATCCCGCAGGCGACGGGAGAACCGGTCCACCCGGTACACCAACAACACATCGATCACACCCGCCCGCGCGGCCTTCAACGCGCGTTGCAGGCCGGGCCGGTTCGTCGTGGCGCCCGAGGCATCGTCGGCGAACCGCTGGACCAACCGCCAATTCGGCTGCGACGCGATGTAGGCCGTCAAGCTGGTGTCCTGCGCCTGGATCGAGTACGGCTGGTGTTCCTCGTCGGTGGACCGTCGCACGTAGACACCGACCCGCACATCACCGGACTCCGAAATGGTCGCGGCGGCTTTCTTCGCGGTGCGTGGCGTGCGCATTCTTTCCCCCCCCCCGGAAATGGAGCATCGATCGTTTTATTGATCGCGGAACCACTCGAACGAACACCATTTTACCGGCGAACATGCAGGTCATCGCGGGTGTTGCGGGTGGTTCACTCGTCCGCGTGAAAGGGGGTGGTGTCGCTGGCGACGCAGCGACACCACCCCTTCTCCCTTCGCGGCGCCCCGAGCCCGTCCCCGGTCAACGCGGGACGGTGGACGCCGCCGGACGGTTCACGCGGTGCGTGTCGTCGGCGGCGAGTCCGCTGTGGACGCATCGGGTGTCGCCGGGCGGTTCGCCAACCACGTGGCGATCAGCCGGGACAACGCCCGTACAGCGGCTGTTTCCTGCTCGACAGTCAGTGGTTCCGACTCCACGCCCACTACCCGTACCTGCCCGGACTCCGGGCTGACGCGAGGTAGCGGGACCAGGGAATCATGATCCAACTGGGCTCCCTCTCCAGGCGACACGGAACCACCCCTACACAGGTGCGGGTGACCCCGTCAGACCAGCGACAACGCTGATCCATCTCCAGTGCGACCCGGGTCAACGTGCCTGTCAAGCTGAACATCGACAGTGTTCGCACAAGCACACGCGGGGCCGAGCCAGCGGGACACCGAGAGTGGGTGACGGCTGAGCCATGTCGCCGTTCTCCGGTTTCCGGCGCGGACGGCGGCTGTATGTGACGGGTTGACGTGAACGCGTCACACCCGTCACAGCGGCTGTTTCCGCTGGTCATCAGCAATACCTACCGTCACAGGGGGTGTCACACTGTGACAGCCCAGCCGTCACAGTGTGACGGCCGATCAGATCAGGCTCAACCAGGCGCAGATGGTCGTCGGTAGCTCGCTGGGGATGTCAGCGGAGCCGCCTGGTCCGAGCTGGACACCGTGTGCGGCCGGGCCGATACAGCGACTGTCAGGGCGCTTCTGGACGGGTTGGACAGGTCCAGGACGAACCCGTCCACCTGTCCAACCGGCCATCCATGCAGGCCGGCGCGCTTGCCTACCTGTCCAGTCGGCTGGACAGGTTTGATCCGCACTGGACGGGTTCATCCTGTCCCTGCGGCATGGTTCCGACCGAGACCGGCCAGATGCACGATGGCGGCGCTAGCGGCCAACACACAGCGATTCGTCACGGTCGGCAACAGCGCTGGATTCTGTTGCGATCACATTGAGGAGGTCGCGCGATGCTGCGTCATCAAGCGCCACGGCGTAGAGAGCCCGGCGCAGCTCCCTGTACGTTCTGACCTCGTCAACGTCACCGATGAAAAGTCCAGCAGTGGCCTCCTCGCGGTACACGAAAGTGTCGTAGTCAGGGAACTCCAAGAACGCGAATCCACCGACCGGCATGGCGACTGACTTCAGTGGAATCACTCGAATCGACACGTTCGTCCGCACAGACAGCCGCAGCAGATAGTGCGCCTGCTCCGACATCAAGTCTGCGGTTCCGACTGGGTTACGTAGAGCCCACTCATGCACCAGTAGGGATACTTCTGGCCGGTTGATTAGCGTAGCCAGACCCAAGCGTCTCGCCAACTGCTCAGATGACCGGTCTGATTCTGACTGCCAAGTGGACAGGGCCGCTCTCGCGTAGTCAGGTATCTGGGCGATCCAGGGAACGAGACTGGGCTGGTACTCGAACAACGCTGCGGCATCCGATGAATGGGCGAGGTAGGCGCCGATGTGTTCGTCGGCGGGCAGTCGGAGAACATTCGCGTCCGCGTTCGGTCGACACAGTCGCAGGATGGCGGCTCGCCCCTCCCCGGTCACTCCACACACCGCAAGGAATGCGGAAACGTCCACGTCACCGGATGAAGCTCGCCCCGAGAGAACACGGGACAGTCGCGACTCGCTCCACCCCAGGTGGTGTGCCAGCGTCTTGTTGTTCAGACCCGACTGCTCCTGTGCGCTGCGGAGATGGCGGCCGAGTTCGCGAGCCCGGATCGAATACGCACGAGCGCTCAGTGCGGTGGTCATTCGTGCTCGTTCTCCTTCGGCCATAGTTGGCCATTGATCTTCCGGTCGATTTCAGCGAGGTGACGTTCTATGCTCACCAACCTTTCCGTTAACTCTTCCCACCTGTCGATCCCGCGCTTTCGGACCTCTGGACCCTCCAGCGTTGGCGGTATCCGTCCTTGCAATAGATATTCCAGGTGATCAGGATGCCATTCCAACGCCTCTGACATCGCGGTAAGGGTCCTCGGACTGCGATGGCGAACGGTGCCGCCGCGTACCAACTCGCCGACCATAGCTCTCGACAAGCCAGACCGAATAATCACCTGCGCCTGCGATACGCCGAGTTGCCGCATTCTGAGACGGATCGCGTCTGAGACAGTCGGCCAGTTTTCTACGACTCTACTTTCCGTCATTGAGAGCCGACCAACGGTTCAACCGCCGCCGTAGTTGGCGACTCTGATGGTTGCGGCGGCGGGCTTGCCGACAGCATGGGAAGACACCCACATTCGTTGTCAGCGTGGCACTGGCCACTCAACCATGCGGCACAACGACCTCGCTTGCGGGCGTTCTCCGTGGGCATCGGCCTCACTGTCACCTCCACTGTTCGACACAGGAGGCGAGGGTACGAACACACGCGACTAGCCAGAGGGACAATTTGTCCCTTCACTCGATTGGGTCACTTGACCGACTACGCGGCGGGAAGTATGCCCATGCGCTCCGCCAATGCGACGGCCGACGACTTGAGCGAACCGCGCGCCGACCTGACCAATTCGACCGCCACGCCCCGGGTGAGTGGCGAGAAGGGTGCCGTCTCCGGAGAGGTTACGTAGGACAGTTCCAAGAAATGGAGAACGTCGTCCAGTTCCTGGCGCTGCTGGTGTCCAGCGGCGATCTCGCCGTACAGGCGGCCGCGACGCTCACGGGACGGAATGGTGTCCGCATCGATGTCGCCCGCACGCTGAACGGCCTCGCCGTGGCGACGCAGCAGACCCGCGAGGCTTACGCCGTGAACAGCGACGTTGCCGGCGCCGAACGCGGTCTGCGGATGCGAGTAACCGAAGGGCAAGGACCGTCCGATCTCGTCGGCCGCGCCCCAGAATCGCCACGCTGTCCCGGTGTGCCCCGACTGGGCCGCTGAGACGGCGCAGTGCAGGTCCAAGCTGCCTAGCAGGCCAGCGGCATCCGGATCGTCATCGACGTGCGGGCGCAGGGCGTCCGCAGCATCAGCGACGATCTGGAGGGCGGCGTCCGGGTCGCTGCCACGCAGGACGTGTCCGTAGGTCCAGGCGCCGAACCCGAGGCTGACCGGGTCGTCGGCCACCTGTGCCGACCGCACGGCACGGTCGACCAGTATCCGCCCGGTCTCCGGTTCGGTCAGGTCCACGGCGAGATGCTGAGCAAGGCTGTACGCGCTGGCCAGGGCGGCGTGAGCCTGGCGACGGGGTCTGCCGTCGAGCCGGATCGTGGCGGTCTCCAGCTCGGCAATCAGCGCGGGTAGCCGCGTGGCCACTGACGAGCGGTTGTCCGGCAGTGTGTGCCAGTCGCTCCACAGCTCGCCCACCTGCCGAGCAAGTGCTGCGATGTCCGGCTCGACATCTGCGCTCCCGGTTCCGGTAAACGACACAGCGTTCACGATGCGATTGACCGCCGTCGCGGCAGGGTGGTGCGGACCCTCCCATGCTGAGACGGGCATCGGTACGTCACCATCGATCAACACCGAAAGATCATCGACACGCAGCACTTTCGCGATCCGCAACAGAGCAGGTAGCGCAATACCCCGCTCACCACGTTCGATGCGCTTGAGCCAGTCCGGCGAGTACCCGACCAGGCCAGCGAGCACCGGGCGCGACATGCCGCGCCGCTCCCGCAGGTGCCGAATGATCTCGCCTGTCGTCAGGCTCGCCGGTTGGTCAATCACCGCCGCCCATTTCCTCGTCGCTGCCATTCCGCGCACCGTGCGCGGAATGGCAGACCTGGCCTCAGCGTACGACTCCCTGCATCGGATCTAGCCCTCTGACGGCAGCAATCGAGATGCGAATCAGCGGTAGACGGCCGATTTGCCCAGCTTAACCACGTCCGCTACATGCCCCATCGGTGCCGCCGTTAGCGATCATCTATGACGGGTTGACGGAGAACGTCGACGGCCTCCGGGAACCGCACCGATAGCTCGCTGCTAGCTGCTAGTCACCAGGCCAACGCGGATGTTGCCCGCTAGCGGCGTTGCTAGCGCTAGCAGGACGTCCTGCTAGCGCTAGCCGTCTCCGCAACGTGGTCGATGGACTACGACTTACGTCGGTTGTACGGCGACTGGTTGGTCGGCTTCAGGGACACGCCGTCCCTTGACGCTTGGGACTGCACCGCTGACTCCGATCGGCCCAACTTCAGGCCGATCACCCGAGTCGGGGTGTTCCCTGCCGCGAGCTGCTTGAGCTCAGCACGGTCTGCTGCCGTCCAAGGCTTCCCCGCCTGGTCGTCAGTCATCGTGATTCTCCTCCCTCCACTGTCTCGAAACTTGCTCCTGGACGATCGGGCATGAGAACGGTAGGACTAGAACGCATGTTCGAGGTGGACGACACGCCGGGGCGATGCGTCGCGTTCGGTGAGCCCGCGTGATTGAGCCGCGTCGACAGCCCTATTAGAGATTGGTTGAAATCTGAAGCAGTTGTCCTCGAAGTTGCGCGAGCGAGCCGTCCGCTGGCTCACATCACGGCCGTAAAACGTTATGGTCGAAGATCAATAAACAGCCCTTGTCTGCGATCCGATCACTCGTATCGAGGCGCAGCTCGACCGCGTCTGCAACCTTGGTCATCACCCTCCAACGTTCACGCGCGCGACTCCATGCTCCGCCGAGCGTCCCGAATGCCATGCAGGCCCCGCAAACATAGACAGCAAGTTCCATATTCGACGAACTACTTGTAATAGACAGCAGGGGTACGCTCGTTCGCATGACAAGAGTTACATTCGAGTACGACCACGGCGAGCCGAGAACGGTCGATCTTAACTGCACATCGGACCAAGTGGACACCAAAGTCCAACGACTGCTAAACCAGCTGGGAAACAGCTTTAATGTGGACGGAGTGGAAATTCCGAAGAATTTCTCCCGATACAATTTCGACTAGCACTCGAAGATGCTAAATGAACATGGGGTACTTTCGGTTGACAGACGATGAATCTTCCAAATCCTCTACCATGAGGAAGCTCGCAAGGTACGGGCTTGAGGTGGGAGGGGGCCTGATACCGTTTGCCGGGGGGCTGCTTTCTGCGGCAGCATCGGCCTGGTCCGATCACGAACAGGATCAAGTCAACTCTTTCTTCAAGCAATGGCTGCACATGCTCGAAGATGAGATGCGAGAGAAAGAACAGACGATCTTCGAGATCGTTGCGCGCTTGGACATGCAAGACGATACCACTACAAACAGGATGAACAGCCCAGAATACCAGTCGCTTCTCAGGAAAGCATTCAGGGAATGGTCGGCAGCGGAAAGCGAGAAGAAGAGAGCCCTAGTCAGAAATATTCTGGCGAACGCCGCCGCAACGTCAGTGGTGAGCGACGACGTGGTCAAGATGTTCCTCGACTGGCTGAGAGATTACTCGGAACTACACTTCGAGGTCATCGGCGCCGTATACAACAATGATGGAATTACACGCGGAGCAATTTGGCGAAAGCTAGGGAGAGAGATTGTCAGGGAAGACACCGCCGATGCGGACCTATATAAATTGCTGATACGCGACCTGAGCATCGGCGGCGTCGTCCGACAGCATGTCGATAGAGACTACTATGGCAACGCAGTTCGCCGACCCAGTCGACCATCTCCCCGGGGCGCCGGACCAAAACCAACCGTCTCTGCATTTGACGACACAGAGCCGTATGAGCTCACCGATCTGGGTAAGCAATTTGTTCACTACGCCATGACGGATCTACCACTCAGGATCGAGGCGCCGACAGTAGATCCAGAGACACCATCGACTGGCGCCTTTCAATCGGGGTGAGAATCGAAGGTTGACTGCCGCGTGCACAGCGCCAGCGCCAGCCGTACGCCGATACCCCGCACGCCGAACTGGGTGCGTGAAAGATCAATTATGACCGTCGGACCTGGATGGATCACCGCTAGTGGAGCGGATGCAGGTGCGCAACGATCGTAGATCTACGGTCGGCCCGAGCGCGACGACAGAGCGGTTCGTATTGTGGCGCATTCGGCCCACAAAATGCCTGGTCAGCTGCTTGTTGGAGTCCAAGTCCAAGATCGCTACCCACCTGTGGATCGATGCGCGAAATGTCCATATCGGCTAATGCCGCAGGGGATCAATCCGACAAGGACCTCGGTCGCTGTCAAGCTTGATCACGTATGCACGCCCCGCAGTGGGCGAAGATCGACGAAGGACCTGCCACCAGAGCTGCAGCGACCACCCCACCTGCCTGACCGGTTCCACTGCGGAACCCTGGACAGAGTCAACGGCCGGATGCCGTGTAGGCGGGCTACCGGTCTTTCGAGTACGCCGGTTGTGGGGGCATCGCGAATGTCTGCACGTGGTCGATGGCTGCCTGTAGGGCTTCTTTCAGCGGGGTGATGTCGCGGGCGACCTGGGCTAAGAGCATGCCGCCCTGGAAGGCGGAGAGCAGGAGATAGGCCAGTCGCGTGGCGTCCGCCTCGGCGCTGATGCGGCCGAGGCCCTGCATCCGTTCGAGTCCGTCTCGAAAGATGTCGCGCCACTGCTCGAACGCCTTCGCCAGATCCGTGTGAACGTCGAGGTCGGTCTTGATGATCTCGCTGGCGAGCGACCCGAGGCTGCAGCCTTCCTGGTAGGAGCGCTCGTACGCGACGTAGTAGCCCGCCCACTCCCGGAGCGAGTCGAGGCTGTCGAAGTGGGTGAACCGCTCGCTGCGGTGGAACGTGAGGACGCGCTCGGCCTGCCACTCGATGACCGCGAGGACGAGCCTCTCCTTAGTCGGGAAGTAGTGGTTGAGCTGTGAACCACTGATGCCTGCCGCGCTACGGAGCTGCTCGTTGTTCGTCGCGTGGACGCCCTTGGTGTAGATGAGCTCCGCGGCGTGCTCCAGGATCCGGTCCCGGGTCACGCGTCCCTTGTCCGTGAGCCTGTGCGACCCCCCAGCTTCCATACATCACACGATATCGCAGATTGGGCTTGACAGCCCACATCTGCGTCGTGTTGACTGCCATCAGTGGGCTAGCAAGCCCAAAACGAGGAGGCACCCATGAAGGCAATCGTTGCTACGGACCAGGCCGCGGAGGCAGCTGGAATCACGCTCGCGGAGCGCCCTGAGCCGACGTCTGCGATCAACGACGTCGTTGTCGAGGTCCATGCGTCAGGCTTCGTCCCCGCGGAGTGGGAGTGGCCATCGACGTGGGTCGATCGCTCCGGTCACGATCGGGTCCCGGCGATCATCGGTCACGAGTTCGCAGGCGTCGTCTCCTCCCTCGGCTACGGCACGACGGGACTCTCGCTGGGACAGCGGGTGTTCGGGATCACGGACTGGCACCGCGATGGAACCCTGGCCGAGTACGCGGCCGTGGAGGCACGCAACCTCGCGCCACTGCCGGGGAACGTCGACTTCACGGTCGGAGCCAGCCTGCCGATCTCCGGCCTGACCGCGTGGCAGGGCCTGTTCCAGCACGGTCGTCTGCAGGCGGGGCAGACCGTCCTCGCACACGGCGCCGCAGGCGCGGTCGGGTCCGTGGTGACGCAGCTCGCCCGGGAGTTCGGCGCCTACGTCATCGGTACCGGGCGGGCCGCGGACCGCGAGGCTGCGCTCGACTTCGGCGCGAACGAGTTTCTCGACCTCGACGGCGAGGATCTCGCCGACATCGGTGGGGTCGACCTGGTGTTCGACGTCATCGGCGGTGACGTCCAACGGCGCTCGGCGAGCATCATCCGGCCAGGCGGGACGCTGGTGACGGTGGTGGGGCCTGCCGAGGCTCGCCCTGCCGACGGCCTCGCGATCGACTTCGTCGTCGAGTCGGTTCCGGCTCAGCTGGCGGAAATCGTCGACCGGGTGCGGGACGGGCGCCTGCGCACACACATCGGAACCGTCGCGACCCTCGACGACGCCGTCGCCGCGCTCAACCCGACCGAGCGACGCAAGGGCAAGACCGTCATTCGCGTGCGGCCCTGAGTGCACTGGAACAGGTCGACAGCGCCGGTCTGGCAGTTCTTCGAGGCGAGGCCGGCGGATGGTCAAATGGGCAGTTGGTGGACATATTTTTGCAGCCGCCGCGTTGCCTTCGTAAGGCTGTCGACAAACGCTACCATCGCGCTACGGCCAGAAGGCACAGGATTTGTTCCAATAACGCAAATTGCGACTCAAATTGCGGCCCCATGGCGAAGAATTCAGTACTACCGCACAAGAACTGGAGTCCCTGACCGTCGAGACCGACGCGATCATGCGACGGTACCTCAAGTACTTGCGAGACAAGGGCTTGACCGAACTTCTGGATTCCGAACGTCAGAGCTTGGCGAGCATCGACGCCAGCGACATCGCGCCACTCTCCGAGCTCTCCCAGCAGGTGAACATGTTCCTGGAGCAAATGCGGCCCCTCGAAGCGATCAGTGCACCGCTCCGCAAATCGATTCGCCCGTTCCGGCAGGGAGCGATAGCGACCAAAAACGTCGTGGACATCATGAGAAGGTGGCCGGAACTCGGCAATGACCAGACTGCCGCTCATCCGCAATCTGCTACTCGCTGCGCAACCGGGCCCGCCGCTCCTCCAGGAACGTCCGTTCCGTGTCGTTCGTGACCAGGGCGATGGCCTCGTCGTAGGCGGCGACGGCTGCTGCCGTGCGGCCGAGGCGCACGAGGAGGTCGGCACGGGTGGCCGGCAGTAGGTGGTAGCCGGGTAGCTCCAGCTCATCGATGATGGCCAACGCCAGCTCAGGGCCGTGCACCTCGGCGACGGCGACCGCTCGGTTGAGGGCGACGATCGGCGTCGGGGTGTACCGCAGAAGCTGGTCGTAGAGCGCCAGCACCTGCGTCCAGTCGGTCGCCGGCCCGTCCGTGTGCACGGCGTTGATCGCCGCCTGCCACTGGTACGGCCCTGGTTGCGCACGCGCCAGGCACTGCCGCACCAGGTCATGTCCCTCGGCGATCAGCTCCTGGTTCCACAACGACCTGTCCTGTTTCGCGAGGACGATCAGCTCACCTGACGGCCCCACTCGCGCCGGGCGTCGGGCCTCGGTCAGCAGGAGCAACGCCAGCAGCCCGAGCACCTCCGGCTCGTCGGGCATCAGCTCGGCCAGCGCCCTCGTCAACCGGACAGCTTCCAGGCACAGGTCCGTCCGCAGCAGCTCCCCCGATGTCGACGTGTATCCCTCGTTGAAGACCAGGTACAGCACGGTGAGCACCGAGGCCAGCCGATCGGGGAGTTCAGCGGCCTCCGGCACCCGATAGGGAATGCCGGCGTCGCGAATCTTCTTCTTCGCACGGACGATCCGCTGCGACACCGTCGCCTCGGGCACCAGGTAGGCCCGCGCGATCTCCGCCACGTCCAGCCCGCCGAGCAGACGCAGCGTCAGCGCGGTCCGCGCGAGCGGCGACAGCGCAGGATGGCAGCAGGTGAAGATCATGCGGAGCTGGTCGTCGCGGACCGGCCCCACCTCGGCCGGCTCGTCGGGCTGGTGCAGCAGCAGCGCCTGCGCGTGGCGGGCCTCCCGGGTGGACTCCCGGCGCAGGTGGTCGATCGCCCGGTTGCGAGCGGTGGTCACGATCCAGGCGCCCGGATTGGGCGGCAGCGACTCCCACTTCTGGATGGCCACCGCGAACGCGTCCTGCACGGCCTCCTCGGCCAGCCCGATGTCACCGAGGATGCGCGTCAGCGTGGCCACGCACCGGCCGTACTCAGCCCGATAGACGCTGTCCAGATCCATCCGCGCTCATGCCGCCGGCAGGACGTTGAACGGGCGCGCCTCGATCGGCTGCCCGCAGGCGGGCACGCACTCGTCGAGTTGGACGGCGAGCAGATACTGCGTCATCGTGCGCTCCTTCGACATGGCAGTCGGCAATTCGCTTGGTCCGGGTGCGGAGACCGAGTTGTGTACCCGACATGGCCCACACGGAGGGTACTTGTGACCAGCGGTTCGAGACGGTCCGTGGCGTCCTGGCGGCGTCCCTGGACGACCAGGACGTCGGCGCGTCCGCTGCCGTGTACCTGGACGGCCGGCCGGTGGTCGACATCTGGGGTGGGCACGTCGACGCCGCACGTACCCGGCCGTGGGAGCGCGACACTATCGCCTGTGTCTTCTCCACGACGAAGACGATGACCGCACTGTGCGCGTTGGTTCTCGCCGATCGCGGTGAGCTCGACCTGGACGCACCGGTGGCGGCGTACTGGCCGGAGTTCGCGGCGGCCGGCAAGGAAAAGGTGCTGGTCCGGCACGTACTCGGCCACACATCGGGGCTGGCGACGTGGCACGGGCAGGTGCGGACGGAGCAGCTCTACGACTGGGCGACGATGACGAGGCTGCTGGCCGAACAGACGCCGAGCGGCCAGCCCGGTGTGGTCGGCGGCTACCACGCGGTCACCCAGGGCTACCTGATTGGTGAGATCGTCCGCCGGGCCACCGGCCGTAGCCTTGGCGCCTTCTTCGCCGACGAGATCGCCGGCCCGCTGGGTGCCGACTTCCACATCGGGCTGCCCGCTGAGCACGACCACCGGGTCGCCCCGGTCATCCCGCCGGCCACCAGGGCACCCGAGATCCTGGCGGCCGGTCCCGGCAACCCGCCCATCCCCGCTGAGACCGCCAATACCGAGGCGTGGCTGCGGGCCGAGATCCCGCCCGCGAACGGGTTCGGCAACGCGCGGTCGGTGGCGGCGGTGCAGTCGGTACTGGCCTGCGGTGGTCAGCTTGGCGGCGTGCGGCTGCTCTCGGCGGCCGGCTGCCAGCGGGTACTGGAGGAGCAGTTCTGCGGCGAGGACGAGGTCCTCGGCACCCGGATGCGCTACGGCATGGGCTACAGCCTGCGCGGTCGGGTCTGTTCGTGGGGCGGCTGGGGCGGCTGGGGCGGCCGCCTACGACGGGTTGGCGAACACCCGCTAGCGCCTGCCCGGATTGCCCGGTTGGCCAGGTCTACTCCGTCCGTGTCGCCAAGATCATCAGGTTAGGGTTACTCCGCTTGGTAGTCAGTTGGCTACTGCCCAGATGACACATGTCACTTTGCCGGCTACTCTCTGAGTGAGAGTTGTCACCTTGGCAAGTTTCGGCGCAGCGATGTGCCGTGGGCGACATGTTCTCCGGTGACACCTCGCTGCGCCGCACAGCTGTCGCTGACAGGTGTCATGGGCCGAAGCACTCAACTCATGGAGATGGAGGGTCAAGAGGATGGCGCGAAGCGCTACTCCTGTCGTCCAGCAACGCAGGCTTCGGGCCGAACTGCGCAAGGTACGGGAAGACGCAGGTATCACCCAGAAGAAGGTGGCCGGCGACCTCGGCTGGTCACTGTCGAAGGTCATCCGGCTGGAGACCGGTGCCACCGCCTTCCAGACCTCGGAGGTGATGGCGCTGGTCCACTACTACGGCATCACCGACCAGGCGACGGTGAACGACCTGCTCCAGGTCACCAGGTCCACGGCGAGCTCCTGGTGGGACGAATACAGCGAGTACTACGACCAACAGTTCCTCAACTTTCTCGCCTACGAGGACTCGGCGGCCACCATTCGCCAGTTCCAGGCGCTGGCCATCCCCGGCCTGCTCCAGACCCGGGAGTACGCCAGCAGCGTCTTCTCCGGCTACGCCTACGAGCCGGAGAGGCACAAGCGTGCGATCGACGTACGCCTGCGTCGGCAGCACCTGCTCGACCGGGACGGCGGCCCGATCATGTCGTTCATCCTGGACGAAGCCGTGATCCTCCGGTGGGTCGGTGACGCGGAGGTGATGCGGAATCAGCTGATCCGCCTCAAGGAGATCAACGACCTCGGCGACGACTCGATCGGCATCAGGGTCGTGCCGTTCACCGCGGGCGTGAACATGAGCATGAAGGGCTCGTTCACGATTTTCGAGTATGACTCCGACGACGAGGACTACATCATCGACGTGGAGGAGCCGAGGAACGACGTGCTCATCCGGGACAATCCTGAAACGAGCAGCAACTACGTCGAAGCATTCCTCGCACTGGAGGACATCGCACTGCCCAAGACGGATTCGACCAAGTTGATCTCCGCTGCCATCAAGCAAATCGGAGGCAGCTGACGATTAACAAGGACGACCCCTGTCGCCACAGGGGCCGCCCAGCGTACAGCCACCCAGACTCACAACCATGAGCAGAAAGAGCAACTGACGATGAACATCGTAGGGCGACGCCGAAACGGAGTCATCCGCCATCCCGGTTCGAGGGGTGGCGCGGACGCCAAGTCAGCACTTTCCGAGATGCGCGACCTGCCGGACGGCCCGACGATCGGGCTGATCACGGCCGTGCCCGAGGAGTTCGTCGCGATGCGTGCGCTCATCGACGAACCCGTGGACCGCTATGTCGACGACGACCCGGCTCGCTACACGGTGGGCACCATGCCCAGCGCGGGCGGTCGGCCCCCACATCCGGTTGCCCTGGCCACGTTGGGCGCAACGGCCACGGACGCAGCGGCCAACGGCTGCGCCAATCTGGCCCGCAGCTTCCCGTCGATCATCGTTGTCGTCATGGTCGGTATCGCTGCGGGCGTACCTGCGGTGATCCGTCCGGAGCGGCACGTTCGGCTCGGCGACATCGTGGTCGCGGAGGGCGTCGTCGACTACGACCACATCCGCGTACTCACCGATGGTGCCGAACTGCGCCGTGGCTTCCCGGTGCCCTGTGCCATGCTGACCCGATCGACGACGATCCTGAGGTCCGACGAGATGATCGGGCACCGGCCCTGGGAGGAGTGGCTGGACATTTCGTCCCGACCCGGCCTGCACAGCTACGGCAGGCCGACCGACGCCACCGACATCGTCTATGACGCGAGCGGGCACAAGTTGGACCATCCACGCAGGGACCGCACCGGCCACCGCAAGGGCTACCCGAAGGTGCACTACGGCCTGGTCGGCAGTGCGGACCGGGCGCTTAGCGACGTCGGCGTGCGCGACCAACTGGCCGCTCAACACAGCGTTCTGGCGCTGGAGATGGAGGGTGCCGGGATTGGCGGCAGCGCCTTTCTGAACGACCTCGCGTGGTTCATGGTGCGCGGTGTCAGCGACTACGGGGACAGCCACCGCGACAGTGTGTGGCGTCGGTACGCCTCACTGACGGCAGCCGCCTACGTACGGGCGTTGCTGGCCACCTGCCTGCCCCTCGCGCAAAGCGACGCATCCCGAGTGGGCTGATCACGGTCTATGCCGAGGTTGGCATCACCACTGTCGAACTCAATCTCGCCACTGCAACGAACGCGGTCCACGACGGAACCGGGACCGCAATCAGCGGTCCGGACCGGTTCTTGGAGTCACGTACGAAAACGAACGTGGCGGCCATCGCGGCCTCCACGCAATTCGAGCCTTCACCACCGCCACTCGCCGTACTCTTGTGCCATGCGAGGCCGGCACCCGTGGAGTACGCCGATAAGCCCCCGTCATGCTGCCGCATACGCACCCTCTTCGGCTCAATGCCACAGCGATCCGACCGATCGGGTCGGGCTTGGTGCAAACGAGGCTAACTAAAACGGTCGGGATCTTTCAACCGCCGACGGTGGGTTTCGCCGCTTCCGACCGGTGTGATCCGGTGCATCCTGGTCCGCTTCGGCGGGTCGTGCTGCGTTCCTGGCGGCGGCGGGTGAGACTACTCATGGGCGTCGTGGCGCCCGGGTTCGACGGCAACAGGGCAGGTGAGCGGCGGTGGCCATGGACGTGCTGGTGGAGCGGGTGATCGCGCTACCGCCCGAGCGGGTCGCCGGTTACGCCATGGACTGGCGCCATGACGCTGAGTGGATCAACGGTATTCACAGTGTCGAACTGAGCGCGGAAGCCGACGGTGGTGGATTCGGCGCCGGCGCGGAAATCACGCGGACCGCCTACATTTTGGGGCGCCGGATCGACTATGTGTTCCAGGTCGTGGAATACGCGCCACCCTGCCGACTGGGGCTACGGGCGGTCGCCGGCCCCTTCCCGATGGACTCCGCCTACCGGTTCGACGCGCACGCGGATGGCACGCTGGCCAGCATCCGCGTAAGGGGTGACGCCAGCCGCTATCTCCGGATCGGGATTCCCGTATTGCGGGCAGTCGTCCGGTCCAGTCTGCGGCGCTCGCTGTGCGCACTCGCGCGGAATCTCGGCCAATCAGCGTCCTAATCGGACACGACAGTCACACGACAGTGGGGTGGCGGGCCGCTCACCCCGCCACCCCACTCGCCGGTCGCTCGCTAGTGCGGGAGCGACAACAGATGTGCCTTGTACGCCGCCCCGAACGGGGTCGCCGTACCCGTGTAGTCGCTGATCAGCGACGGACCGCTGGAGCAGTCCCATGCGTTCCACGTCCAGCCGAGGTAGCTGGCCCCGATGCCGTCCAGGAACGACATCAGTGACGTGATGTAGCCGCCTGCGCAGTCGTTCTCGCCGATCTCACCGGCGATCACCGGCACCGACGCGGCCACCGGGGCGATCTGGCTGGTCCAGCACGCCTGCGTGGAGCACGTGTTGAAGTTGTACGAGTGCCACGACGCGACCAGGTTGCCGTCCGGGTCGGTCGGCTTGAACTGGAGCCACTGGGTGAGGTCGTTGGAGAACTCGATCCCACCGAGCATGATCACGTTGCTGGCACCGGTCGAGCGGACCGCGTTGACCAGGGACTGCATGCCGGCCACCTGGTAGCCGATGCCGGTGCACGTGCCACCGTTGAGCCAGCACTGCCAGCCCGTCGTCTCGCTGCCGGTGGCCCGGGACGGGAACGGCTCGTTGAACAGGTCGAACAGCACCGAGTTGTTGCCCTTGAACGTGGCCGCCACCGACGTCCAGAACGGGATCGCCTGGGCCGCGTCCGGCATCGGCTTCTGGCACGTGGCCATCGCCGACGCGCAGCCGGACGAGTTGCCCGTGTACAGGCCGTCGGTCCAGTGCAGGTCCAGGATCACGTCCATCCCGTTGCTGTTCAACAGACTCACGTACTGCTTGATCGCGGCCTGGTAGGTGGCGCCAGAGAAGGCCGCGCTCACGTAGGACTCGGCGTTCCAGCACGCCTCGTTCAGCGGCACCCGGACCGCCGTGATGCCCCACGACTTCATCGCCGTGATCGACGCCTGGTCCACCGGGCCGTCGAAGATGCCGTTGCCCTGCACACAGGCGAATTCGGCACCGGACCGGTTCGCACCGTGCAGGGTGACGACGTTGCCGGCCGCGTCCAGCAGCTTCGTGCCCGACACGTGCAGTTGCGGCGCCCCGGTCGGCGGCGGGGTGGTGCCGCCAGCCGCCACGGTGATCGGCACCGCCGCCGACATGGCTGTGCCGCCTGCCGCGTCGAACGCCTCCGCGGTCAGCGTGTAGTTGCCGGCGGCCGCGTTGGCCAGGGTGATCGTGTACGGCGCCGTCGTCGCGGTGCCCAGCAGGGTGGCGCCGTTGAAGAACTCGACCTTGCTGATCGAGCCACCGGTCTCCGCGGCCGACGCGGCCAGCACGATGCTGGACCCTGTGGCGAAGGACTGGCCCGATGTCGGGCTGGTCATGCTGACCGTCGGGGTCAGCGGTGCGCCGGGGCCGCCGCCGTTGCACGGATTGCCGTTCAGGGTGAACGCCGTCGGGTCGACGTTGGTGCCGGTCTCGTTGGCGATGAAGCCGAGGACAGCGCTGCCACCGGTGGCCAGCGTGCCGTTGTAGGAGGCGTTCTGCACCGTCACGAACGAGCCGCTCTGGGTGAACGTGCCGTTCCAGCCGTCACTGATCATCTGATTGCCGGAGTACTGGTAGGCCAGCGTCCACGCCGTCACGGGAGCGCCGTTGTTGGTGATCGTCACGGCACCCTGGAAGCCACCCGGCCAGCTGTTGGTCACCGAGTAGTCGACCTGGCAGACCGGGGTGGTCGCGGCGGTCGCCGCGGCCGGCACCACCAAACCGAGCGCCAGCACGGCCGCGCCGATCAGACCGGCCACGAACTTCGGCCTGCCTCGGGCCGGCCGGGATGGGAGTAATCGTTGGGACAGGGCCATTGCTGGCCACCTCCGCATCGAGGGGTCGGATTGTCGGGTCAGCCCGTGCAGGTGGATCCGTTGACGCTGAACGTGGTCGGGTTCGGGTCGGCCGTCGGATCATTGGCGGTGAAGCCGACCGTGACCGACGCGCCCGGTGCGATCACCGCGTCGAAGGCGGCCGCCGTGGCCACCACGTGTTTGCCGGTCTGTGTGTCGGTGGCGTTCCACAGGCTGCTGACCTGTGCCGAGCCGGGGAAGTCCCAGGCCAGCGTCCAGTTGTTGATGGCGGTGGTGCCCTTGTTGGTGATCGTGATACCCGCCTGGAACCCGCCCTGCCAGGCGTTGACCACGGTGTACGCGGCCGAGCAGGACGCCGACGACGGTGGCGGTGTGGTCGTCGGCGGTGGGGTGGTGCCGCTGGTCGGCGGTGGGGTGGTGGTGCCGCTGGTCGGCGGTGGCGTCGTCGTGCCGGTCAGCGGGAACTGGATGGTCTTGAGCAGGCTCTGCTTGGCCGCGCTCACCGGCGTGGCGTCATAACTGTTGTCCAGCAAAGCGAACGAGTCCTCGCCGTTGAGTGCCCAGTACGTCCAGCCCATGCCCGCGTTGGCGCCGATGAAGCTGACGAGACTGTTGAACCACTGCCCCTGCGAGCCGGCCGCTGTGTTCGACACGTCCGTCGCGACGTTGCCGGTGCCGAACTCGCCGACCCAGATGGGTGCGGTGTTGTTCTGGTACAGGTAGCCCCAGAACTGGTTCCACACCGCGTCCAGGCTGGCCGACGTGGTCGTCGCGTTGAACCAGGTCTGCTGGAACAGCGAGGGGCCGTAGTCGTGTGCCGAGTAGACGACGTGCCCCGCCGAACTCAGCGTCACCGGGAACTGGCCCGCCAGTTCCAGATCCCCGCCCCACCACGTGGAATCGAAGCCACCGGACGCGTTCGGTGTCTCGCCGATGCCCTCGGCGAAGATCAGCGCGTTCGGGTCGAGGCCGAGAATCTCGTTGCCGGCCGCCTCGTAGGCCAGCCGGATGTCGGTGTTCGGGTCGCCGGTGCCCCAGGTGGCACCGTTGGCGTATGCGACCCCGGCCGGCGTGTGCGGTTCGTTGCGCAGGTCGAAGCCGATCACCGTGGGGTTGCCGGCGTAGCGCTTGGCCATCGTCGCCCAGTCGGCCAGCCAGTTGGCGTTGGTGAAGGTGCTGGTGTACCAGAGTCCGTTGGCCTCAGCGGATTCGCCTGCCTCGGACCGGTGGTCGTCCAGGATCACCTTGAGCCCGTCGGTACCCGCGTACGCGACGATCTTGTCCAGGATCTGCAGCGAGTTCAGCCCGGCCAGGTCGGTGTTGATCGGCCCGGTGCCGTTGAACATGCTGAAGTTCTGCGGAATGACCGGGTTCTCCACCATCTGGTTGGAGAACGGGATCCGGATGGTGTTGTAGCCGAGGTTGCGGATGTCGTCGATGACGGCGTGATAGTCCTGTGCCCACAGGCCGTGCGCGATCTCGTCGGGGGTCTCGAAGCCGTACCAGTTGACACCGGCGATGCGGACCACGTTGCCGGCCGAGTCGAGGATCTTGTTGCCGCTGGTGTGCCAGAAGCCGGAACCCACGGCGGCGGTGGCCACGGTCGGACTCGATGCCGCGGAACTCGGGAGCGCCGCTGCGAACACGGTCCCGCCGAGCACGGCCGCCGCGGCGCCCGCGGCGACGATCGTCGTGCGATAGGGGTGCATGGCGCACAAGTACCGGCCGGTCGGCCGGTGGTGTCAACAAGCCACCACCGGCCGACCGGCCATCCCCCGGGCTGTCCTGCGTCAAACAGCGTTGGTGGTCATGAAACTTCCAGCACCTGCTCACGCTGGTCAGCAACTGGTTCGACGGTGCTTCGACGGTCCGGGCTCAGGAAGCACAGGGCCAGCACCGCGGCCAGTGCGGTGGCGACGCTGCCGTGCGGTGCTTCGGTCACCGGGGCCGGCAGTGCCGGCAGGGTGAGCCGGTCGCGGTAGCCGGAGTTGGCGAACGAGCCGAGCAGCGCGCCAGATCGCGGTGAAGCCGTAGCCGGAGCCCAGTGTCGTGGTGGCACCGATGAACAGGCCGCCCGCGGTGAGCAGGAACCCGGCCACCGGGATCGTGGTGTAGCCGGTCTCCGCCTTGACCTTGCCGGCGGCGGTCGCGCCGACCAGCAGGCCACCGATCATCGGCATCGTGGTGAACACGGTGCCCCAGGTGAACCCTCGGGACGCGAACAGGCTCAGGTCGATCAGCGGGTCGCCGACGCGGGTCTGCCGCCGCTCCCACCTGACCAGCCACGCCAGCACCAGCGCACCGGCCACCATCGGCAGCCACGCGGCCGTGGCGCCCCAGCCGGCCTGACCGGCCTCGATCACGCCGTAGGTGATGCCGACGAGACCCGCGCTGGACGAGAGGATGCCGACCAGGTCGATGCCCGGCGGTCGGTCGCCCCTGGACTCCGGCACGAGGAGTGCGACGGCGACGATCGCCAGCAGCACCAGCGGAATGTTGATCAGGAACACCGAGCCCCACCAGAAGTGCTCCAGCAGCGCGCCGCCGACGACCGGACCGAGCGGCAGGCCGAGCATCATCGCGCTGCCCAGTACCGACATCGCCTTGGTGCGGTCGGCGACCAGCGGGAACAGCACGAGGAAGACCGCCGAGGCCAGCGGGGTCATGAACGCGGCGGCGAGACCGAGGCTGACGCGTGCGGCGATCAGCATGCCGGGGCCGCCGGCGAAGGCGCACCGGCGTGACGCTGTACCGGGTGATCACCGCGAAGCACGGCCTGCGGCGCACGTTCGTGGCTGTGGACGGCGGGATGAGCGACAACCCGAGGCCCGCGCTGTACGGGGCGAGGTACACGGTCCGGCCGGTCGGCCGGCACTCGGGCGCGGCCGAGGTGCCGGTGACCGCGGTCGGGCGGCACTGCGAGGCGGGCGACGTGCCGGCCGAGGCTGCTGGTCCGCCGGGAGACCGAGGAGGACCTGCTGGCCAGGGACCTGGGCTGAGGGTATGCCGCACCGGAGTTCACAATGGTGGTGTGACCGGGGTGAATCGAGCGCTGCGGATCGGGCCGTACCAGGTCGATCCGGCGGTGGTGCTCGCCCCGATGGCCGGGATCACGAACGTGGCGTTTCGGCAGGTGTGCCGCGAGTTCGGCAGTCCCACATCGCTGTACGTGTGCGAGATGATCACGGCGCGGGCGCTGATCGAGCGTGACGCGACGACCATGCACATGATCACGTTCGGCGAGCAGGAGCACCCCAGGTCGCTCCAGCTCTACAGCGTCGACCCGGAGACGATGCGCCGCGCGGTGCGGATGATCGTGGACGAGAACCTGGCCGATCACATCGACATGAACTTCGGCTGCCCGATGCCGAAGGTGACCCGGCGGGGCGGTGGCGCCGCGCTGCCGTTCAAGCGCAGGCTGTTCGCCGACATCGTGTCGGCGGCCGTCAAGACGGCTGAGCCGGCCGGAATCCCGGTGACGGTGAAGTTCCGAATCGGGATCGACGACGACCATCACACGTTCCTGGACGCGGGCCGGATCGCCGAGGCGGAAGGCGCCGTGGCCGTCGCGCTGCACGCCAGGACGGCCGCCCAGCGCTACTCGGGGCAGGCCGACTGGTCGATGATCAGCCGTCTGGTCGAGGCCGTCACGACGATCCCGGTGCTGGGCAACGGGGACATCTTCGCAGCTGACGACGCCGTCAAGATGGTCGAGCAGACCGGGTGTGCCGGCGTCGTCGTCGGGCGGGGCTGCCTCGGGCGGCCGTGGCTGTTCGGCGAACTGCAGGCCGCGTTCACCGGTGAGCCGATCCCGGAGGGCCCCACGCTGGGTGGGGTGGCCGCCGTGCTGCGCCGCCACGCGCATCTGCTGGCCGACCACTTCGGCGAGCTCAGGGGCCTGCGTGACCTGCGCAAGCACATGGCGCTGTACCTGCGTGGCTTCCCGGTCGGCGCCACATTGCGCCAGCGGTTCGCGCTGGTGGACAGCCTCACCGAACTGGACGAGCTGCTCGGCGAACTGGGCGGCCCGGACGGCCCCGGACTGGACTCGCCGTACCCGGCGGAGGCCGATGGGCCACGTGGCCGGCAGGGCTCGCCGGGCAAGGTCGTGCTGCCGGCGAACTGGCTGGACGACCCCGACGACGCGAGTGTGCCGGCCGGTGCCGAGTTGATGCACTCCGGAGGGTGACCAGCCGCCTTACCAGTACAAATGCCCAGCGTAATGGCATGATTACCAAGCGGTAACTGTTCTCGTTCGGAGAAATTTTCGCGATCATATTTCACCCGATCGAGACGCAGATCACGTCCAACCACCGCATTGGAGCAACCCGCCTTCAGCCAGTCGAGCGAAATCCGACACTGGCTAGTCCCGCCATCTCAAGCCGACGCTCTTTTAGGTCGACACCTTGGGACGTAGGGAGGTGAAGCGCGGTGACCGTGCTGCGACCCGACATCGCGGAACCGGAGCCGATCCACGACGGCGACGGCTGGGTGACTTACGACGCGCCGACACGGCCCGCCGATACCCACCCACTGTCCCGTCACGGGGTCAGCAACGGTTTCAGTGGTGTGCGCCACGACGATCCGCACGAGACCGCCCTGGCGGCCGCTCGTGACAGCTCCAAGCTGATCCGGCTGCACGAGTCGATCGGCGCGCTGCTGGCCTCCCGGGGCGAGTGGCAGCAGGCCTACGAACACCTGCGGTCCGCTCTCGACCTCGGTTACGCCGACCGGATCGACCAGGCCCCCGTGCCCGAGCAGCTGCGCCGCGAGGTGGACCGGCTGCGCAGGGAGCACGCCGAGGCCCGCGAGCAGAGCATCCGGGACAGCCTGACCGCCAGCTACAACCGCCGGTACCTGGACCAGCGGCTGACCTCGCTGCTCGCCGAGACGTCCCGTGCCCACACCGGACTGGCCGTGGCACTGGTCGACCTGGACTGGTTCAAGCAGGTCAACGACACGTTCGGCCATCTGGTGGGGGACCGGGTGTTGCAGCGGGTGGTGGACCTGCTGTCCAACGGCCTGCCCGACGGCGCCTTCTGTGCCCGCTACGGCGGCGAGGAGTTCGTGCTCGTCGTGCCCGGCATCGACGCGGCCACCGCGATCGCCGTGGCCGAGGCGGCCCGCGCTCGGGTGGAGCACAACCCCTGGTCGACGCTGGTACCAGGGCTGCGCGTGACGGTCAGCATCGGCCTGGCGCACGAGCCGGCCGGCGCGGGTCGGGCACCGACGAGTGCGGAGCAACAGCTGCTGCGCGCGGATGGTTTGCTCTACGCGGCCAAGCAGTCCGGCCGCAACGCGGTTGCCTACCGCCATTCGGGGCGCGTGCTGTTGGCCGGAGCGGCAGCGGACGGGCAACCGATAGCCGAACCTCGGTCGGCGGTTACGCCTGAGAGGTAATTCTTAGCCCGTTCGGCCTAACAGGGTAGGCACAATCGCGTACTTATAGTGAAAGTGTTTCCTGGCACTGTCGTCAGAAGCACCAGCCGACCGTACTATCGCCTCCGCAGGGTGACGCGATACCGGGCGGGGCTGGTGTCCGACACTGCCTGGCGCCGGCTGTCTGGACAGCGCGCGCCCACCACACGACCTACCGACGTGCAGTTGGGAAGGAGAACGAGTGCCTGACGAGCCCCGCCGTGGCGATGCCGGACGGCACGGTGCGTCCTCCTCGGTACCTGGTCAGGATGACTACGACCGCCCGAACCGCCGTCGACGTCGCTCGATGGAGGACTCCGGCGGAGTCAGCGTGTCCGACCTGGTTGCCAAACATGGCAGTTCACGTTCCGACCTGACGCCCGTCCCTCCCCCGTCGCACGTGGCACCCACCGAGACCGGTGGTCGCAGACACGCCCAGCCCCAGCCGGCCGCACCCGCTCGCGAAGGCCGTCGTCGTGCCCAGCCGAACCCGGCGCAAGCCCCCGCCCGGTCCGCCGGCAACGCCGCGCAGCCGCCGCGTGCCCTCCCACCCCAATACCGTATGCAGGGTCAGGGCACTGGACGGACGCGGTCAGATAACGACATCGCACCGTCTCGCCCCTCGGACGCCTTCGTACCGGGTGAAACGGGCTTCGACGCACCACAACGCTCACAACGGATGCCGGCCCGGCCGGCGACCGCGCCCAACTCGCGGGCCGGTTCGATCCGCCGTGGCGCCACCCAGGGTGGTACCGGTCAGCCCACCGGCTCCCAGCGCATCCCCGGCCAGAACCGGCCGGCGCAGCTGCCCAGCGGGCACCCGTCGTCCAACCAGATCCCGGCGCCGCAGGCACGCGCCGACGCACCGCGCCGTGGTCAGCCGCGCAGCAGCCAGCCGCCTGCCGACCGACTCCCGCAGCAGCCCGGCCAGGCCAACCGCCGGGGCTGGAACCAGCAGCAGAACCGGCGTGACTCCCAGCCGCTGGTCACCAGGAACGAACCGCCCCGCCCCGGCACCGGCTCGATGCCGGCACCCGGCCAGCCCGGTGCTCGCCTGCCGCGTGCCGGCCAGGCCGCACCGCCCCGGGCGCCGCAGCAGTCGTCCGGACCCCACCCGTTGGCGCCGTCCGCGCAGGACACGGCCGTCAGCCCGCGCATCGGTGGCACGCAGAACGGCATGTCGCCGGTCGGGCCGGGCAGTCGCGCCGGCATGACCCCGGTCGGGCCCGGCAGCCGTGCCGGCATGACCCCGGTGTCGCCGCCGAGCAGGCCGGGCATCGCGCCCGTCGGGCCGAACAGCCGGTCCGGCACGGCTCCCGTCGGGCCGGGCAGCCGCAGCGGGATGAACCCGGTCGCACCGCCGAGCAGGCCAGGCATGTCGCCGGTCGGTCGCATCGCGGCCATCGCGCTGGCGGTGCCGGCCAAGACAACGGCGACTCCGGACGAGGACCACGGCACCGCCGTCACCGCGATCACGCCTGCCGTCCTGGCCGGGCCGGAGCGGCGCGAGGACATCGATCCGACGTGCCTGACCACCGAGATGGAACCGATCAGCGAGGCCATCGAGGAAAAGCGCACGATCGATGCCACGCTGGCCAGGTTCTCCGCCGTGCACGACGAGATGGCGGCCGAGCAGGCCGAGCGGCGCAGCAAGCGGATGAAGATCATGCCGTGGCTGGCCAAGGACGACGACCTCGAAGAGGCGTTGACCAAGGCCGGCCCGGTCAGCCCGGCGTCGGCCGGCAAGCTGAAGACGCTGGACGCACCGAAGCGGCTGGCCAAGGCACCGCTGACCAAGCTGCAGAACAAGGGCCGTTCGATGGTCAGCGCGAAGGCCGCGGCAGCGGGTATCGCGGTGCTGGTGCTGCTCGGCTCGTTCTTCGGCTGGCGTGCCATCCACGGCGGCGGCGGGCCGGGCGGCGGAATCCAGGAAGTCGCGGCGCTGGACGAGAACTCGCCCGCGATCCTGGAGAGCGCCAAGCAGTACGGCGACTCGAACTTCCTGCTGGTCGGCACCAGCAGCAGGCCGGGTGCGGCAGCCAGTGGCAGCCAGACCACGGACACGATCATGGTGGTGCACATCCCGGTCGACGGCAGCCGTGTCGCGGTCGTGTCGTTCCCGCCGAACCTCCAGGTGGACCGGCCGGTCTGCCAGCAGTGGAACAACCAGACCAACCAGGTCACCGGCCAGGTGCCGGCGCAGACCGGCGTGAAGCTGTCCTCGGTGTACGCCACCGGTGGGCCGCGCTGCGTCACCGACACCGTGCAGCAGTTGACCGGCCTGCGGATCAACCACTTCGTCGGTGTCGACAACAGTGGCTTCAACGCGCTGGTGAGCAGCGTGCAGGGCGTGACGCTGTGTGTGAAGGCGCCGGTGAAGGACGCGGCGCTGGGCACGATCGTCGGCCAGAGCGGCCAGGTCGACCTGAGCGGCACGCGGGCGCTGAACTACGTGCGGGCCGACCAGATCGTCGGCGACAAGCAGATCGCGGATCTGAGCCGGATCACCCGGCAGCAGCGCTTCCTGGCCGCCATGGCACGCAAGACCATCGGTCAGCAGAACCTGCTGATGAACGCGAACCTGCTGAACAACTTCCTCGGCACGTTCACCAAGTCGACGTTCGGCGACAACGTGGGTGTCAGCCAGCTGGCCAAGCTCGCCACGTCGCTGCAGGGCCTGGCGCTGGGCCGGATCACCTTCGTCACGCTGCCCACGGCGAGCACGCTGAACGCGGCGGGCGAGGAGACGATCCAGGCGACCAGCAGCCGCCAGCTGTTCACCGCCATCATCGACAACTCGGCACTGCCCGGTGAGACCACGGCGAGCCAGACCTCGACGCCCAGCACGACCACCAAGGCGGTGACCGCCAGCCAGGTCAAGGTCCAGGTGATCAACGGCATCGGCGACAGTGCGCCCGGCGTGGCCACGCAGACCGCGAACGCACTCTCGCCGCTCGGCTACAAGATCACCGAGATCGGTGGCCCGGCGCCTGCGAACGTGACGAAGACGATCATCAAGTACGCGTCGGCACAGCAGGCCCAGGCCCAGTTGCTCGCGTCCTCGGTGCCGTCGGCCTCGCTCCAGGTGGACCCGAGCATGGGCGGCGCGATCCAGCTGATCATCGGCCCCGGCTTCGACCACACCGTCAAGGCCCCGCACGCCGGCGTGCCCAGCGGGGCGAACAACGCTCCGTCGTCGGAAGCACCGGCCGGTCTGTCCTACGTGAACGCGGCGAACACCTCCTGCGCCTGATCAGCGGCATGATCGACCCGGGCGGTCACTTCGGGTTCACTCGGGGTTCATCCGACGATGCCACACCGGAGACACGCTGCATCTAGGCTTACGCCATGCGTGAGGCCTACCATGATCGACTCGGCGAACTCGCCGACCATCTTGCTGACATGTGCGCGATGGTCGGCACTGCCATGGAACGGGCCACGACGGCTCTGCTGAAGACCGATCTGGCCCTGGCCGAACAGGTGATCAGCGACGACGTGAACGTCGACGCGGCGCGCACGTCGTACGAGGAAGAGGCCTACGCCCTGCTCGCGCTCCAGGCGCCGGTGGCGACCGATCTGCGCACGGTGCTCGCGGTGATCCACGCCGCGGAGAGCCTGGAGCGGATGGGTGACCTGGCGCTGCACGTGGCCAAGGCGGCTCGGCGCCGGCACCCGAACCCGGTGCTGCCCGACGAGGTCCGGCCCTACTTCGAGCAGATGGGTCGGGTCGCCATCGAACTGGCGCACAAGACCGAACAGGTGATCCGGACCCAGGACGTCGAACAGGCCAAGTCGGTCGAGGACGACGACGACGAGATGGACAACCTGCACCGCGCGCTGTTCGCCGTGCTGATGGACAAGGACTGGCCGCACAGCGTGGCCACGGCGGTGGACGTGACGCTGCTCGGGCGGTTCTACGAGCGCTTCGCCGACCACGCGGTGTCCGTCGCGAAGCGCACGGTCTTCGTGGTCACGGGCCGGATGCCGGGTTCGGACCAGTACGACATCTGAGCGATCGAATGCCCCTCGGGACCTACCCGGGGGGCATTCGGCTGTCGCTTCGCTCCTGGTCCTCCCGCGCCGCCGGCGCGCCAGGACCTCAGCCGAACCGCCCTGAGATGTAGTCCTCGGTGGCCTTCTGGCCCGGGTTGGAGAAGATCTTCTCCGTGTCGTCGATCTCGATCAGGTGGCCCGGTTGGCCGGCGCCACGCAGGTTGAAGAACGCGGTCTGGTCGCTCACCCGCGCCGCCTGCTGCATGTTGTGCGTGACGATGACGATCGTGTAGTCCTTCTTCAGCTCACCGATCAGGTCCTCGATGGCCAGCGTGGAGATCGGGTCCAGCGCCGAGCACGGCTCGTCCATCAGCAGCACGTCGGGCTGCACCGCGATCGCCCTTGCGATGCACAGCCGCTGCTGCTGACCACCGGAGATGCCGCCGCCCGGCTTGTTCAGCCGATCCTTGACCTCGTCCCACAGGTTCGCGGCGCGCAGTGCCCGCTCGGCCACCTCGTGCAGCGTCTTGCGGTCCCGTGAGCCGGACAGCCGCAGGCCCGCGACCACGTTGTCCCGGATGGACATGGTGGGGAACGGGTTGGGCCGCTGGAACACCATGCCGATGGTCTTGCGCACCACCACCGGGTCCACCGACGAGGCGTAGATGTCCTCGCCGTCCAGCGACACCTTGCCCTCCACGCGGGCACCCGGGGTCACCTCGTGCATCCGGTTCAGCGACCGCAGCACGGTGGACTTGCCGCAGCCGGACGGGCCGATGAACGCGGTGACGCTGCGCGGCGGCACGGACAGTCCGACGTCGGCCACGGCGTGGAACTTGCCGTAGAAGAGGTTGAGATCCTTGACATCCAGTCGCTTGGCCATGATGTTGGCCCCCTTCCCTGGCGAGTGACTAACCACGCACCCGCGCGAAGCGCGCGACCGTACGGGCGATCAGGTTCAGCAGAAGCACGATGATGATCAGTGCGAGCGCGCCGGTCCACGCCCGGTTGATCGCGTTGTCGAAGGACTGCCCGACCTCGTTGTACACGAACAAGGGTAGCGACGCCTGCGGTCCGTCGAAGGGGTTGTTGTTGATGGCGTTGTTGCCGAACACGGTGAGCAGCACCGGTGCCGTCTCACCCATCACCCTGGCCACCGCCAGCATCACACCGGTGATGATGCCCGGCAGGGCGGTCGGCAGCACGATCCGGACCACGGTGATCCACTTGGCCACCCCGAGCGCGTAGGACGCCTCCCGCAGGCTCACCGGTACCAGTTTGAGCATCTCCTCGCAGGACCGCACCACCGTCGGCAACATCAGGATGGTCAGCGCGAGGGAGCCCGCGAAACCGGAATTGCCCTGGTGCAGGGCCAGTACCCAGAGGGCCAGGATGAACAGGCCGGCCACGATGGACGGCAGACCGGTCATCACGTCCACGAAGAAGCTGACCACGCGACCGAGCCGACCGCTGCTGTACTCGACCAGGTAGACGGCGACCATGATGCCGAACGGCACCGAGATGACCGTCGCGATGCCGACCTGTTCCAGCGTGCCGATGATGGCGTGGTACGCGCCACCGTTCGGGTCGGACTCGGCGACCGCGCGCATCGAGTGTGTGAAGAAGTCGCCGTCGAACCGGGCCAGGCCCTGGGCCACGGTGTAACCGAGAACACCCACCAGCGGCAGCACGGCGAGGATCACCGCGACGATCAGCAGGCTGGTCATCAGCCGGTTCTTGGCGTGCCGCCAGCCCTCCACGGACACCGAGACGGCAGTCTGCGCGACCAGGTAGATGGCCCCGGCGACCAGGACGAAGATGACCCGGCCGTAGATCGGGGTCAAGGTGAACAGCAGCACCGTGACCAGCACGGCAGCCACGGCGGTGACGATCAGCCCCCACCACGGGAGCTTGCGCCGGGACAGACTCGGCGTGCCCAGCGGCGCGTCCACCAGGGCGGTCATGCGTTGGCCTTCCTGTTTCCGCGCCGGACGATGTACCGGGCGCCGAAGTTCACGATCAGGGTGATGGCGAACAGCACCAGACCGGACGCGATCAACGCGCCCTGGCTGATCTGGTCGTTCGCGTCACCCCACCGGTTGGCGATGTTCGCGGCGATGGTGTTGCCGCCGGGGTCGAGGATGTGCCAACTGATGCCGTAGGTGGACGACAGCACGAGGGCCACGGCGATGGTCTCGCCGACCGCGCGGCCGAAGCCGAGCACGATCGCGCTGATCACACCGGACCGGCCGTAGGGCAGCACGGCGGTGCGGATGGTCTCCCACTTGGTGGCACCCAGCGCCAGTGCGCCCTCGATGTGCTCGGTGGGTGTCTGCACGAACACTTCTCGGGAGATGGCGGCCACGATCGGGAGCAGCATCACCGCGAGCACGACGGCAGCCACCAGGATCGACTTGCCGTAGGTCTCGTTCGTGGACGTGAACAGCGGGAACCAGCCGAAGTACCTGCTCAGGAACTGCGACAGCGGGATCAGGTTCGGCGACAGGTAGATCGCGCCCCACAGCCCGAACACCACGCTGGGCACGGCGGCCAGCAGGTCCACCACGTAGGCCAGCGGCCGGGCGATCGCCCTGGGTGCGTACTGGCTGATGTACAGCGCCACACCGACCGCCACCGGCACGCCGATGACCAGCGCGATGAGGGAGGCGAGCAGGGTGCCGAAGGCCAGCGCCGCGATGCCGAACCTGCCGGTGCCCTGCGGGTCCCACTCGAACGTGGTGAAGAAGTTCGCCTTGTCCTGGGAGACCGCGGGTATCGCCTTGACGATGAGGAACGCCGCGACGGCGGCCATCAGGAGCAGCACCAGGAGGCCGGCGCCCTTCGCGGTCCAGCGGAACATGGTGTCGCCGCCCCTGGACGTGCGTCCCGCGCGCAGGCTCGTCCGGCCTCGATATTCGTCGCTGTCCTGCGGCGCCCCCACCGGTGCGGGGGGCCTTCCCGTCGTGGCGATGTCGGGCTCCTTCGTAGAAACGGACTACCGGACGCGAAACTACCGGTGCCCGTCCGGTGGTCGGGTGCTCCGACCACCGGACGGGCGGGTAGGCATCAGCCGGTCGGTACTGACGAACGTCAGCTCAGCGCGTCGATCGCGCTGACGACCTTGGTGCGGACGACCTCCGGCAGCGAGACGTAGCCCTGGCTGACGATGGTGTTCTGGCCGTCGGCGCTGGCCGCGTAGGACAGGAAGTCCTTCAGGGCTGCCAGCTTGCTGGCGTCGTTGCCCGACGAGCACACGATCTCGTAGGTCACCAGCACGTTCGGGTAGGCGTCCGAGTCGGAGTTGGTGTAGTCGAAGTTCAGCTTCAGGTCGTTGCCGGTGCCGGCGACGGTGGCCTTGCCGATGAAGTTCGTGGTGTTCTGCTGGGTCAGCTCCACGAACTGGCCGGCCGCGTTGCTGACCTTGGCGTAGGGGATCTGCTGCTGGGTGGCGTAGGACAGCTCGAAGTAGCCGATGCCGCCTGCCGTCTTCTTGACGTCCTGCGAGACCAGCGCGCTGCCCTTGTCACCCTGGCCGCCCGGTGCCGGCCACTGCTTGTTGGCACCGAAGGCCCAGTCCGCCCTGGCCTCGTTGGCCAGGTAGTTGGTGAAGTTGAAGCTGGTGCCGGAGCTGTCCGACCGGTGGAACGTCTGGATGCCCATGGTGGGCAGCGTGACGCCCGGGTTGTCCTTGGCGACGGCGGCGTCGTTCCACTTCTTGATCCTGCCGTCGAAGATGCCGGCCAGTGTGCTGGCGGACAGGTTCAGGCTGGTCACGCCGGGCAGGTTGTAACCGACCGCGATCGGGCCGGGCACCAGCGGGAGGTCGATCGCGGGGCCGGTCTTGCAGCGCGCGTCGGCCTTGGGCTGGTCGGTGGCCGACAGCGGGAAGTCCGAACCGGCCCAGTCGACGGTGCCGGCCTCGAACTGGGTGACACCGGCACCGGAGCCGCCGAGGCCGTTGTTGATGTTGACGCCGCTGCACTGGCCTTCGTAGTTCTTGGCCCACAGGCTGATCGCGTTCGCCTGCGCGGTGGAACCGGCGAGCGTGAGGTTCACCGAACCCGACGGGCACCTGATCGGCGATGTCGCGGCCGATGCGCTGCTGCCGCCGGAGGATGCGGCGGCGGGCGGTGTGGTTGCGTTGTTGTCGGTGCCGCAGGCGGCCAGCAGCAGGGTGCCGGCAGCCGCGAGGCCGAGCACAGCAGCGCCGTGCCGTTTGATCTTCACCTGTGATCCTCCAACTGAGTACCGTCCTGATGAGTTGGCGACTATGGCGCCGCTTGCCACGGACGGTAGGCAGCCACGATGGACAGATGGCCGAGATTGAGTGAACCAGGGATGAACTCGGCGCGCCAGGTAACCACTTCGGCGACCATTGGTGTGATACAGCACCCACTCCGTGACCAGGTCGTTTGCAGTATGTAATGGAGTGTTCGACCCGCTCGATACCCGTCGGGGAGGTCACTACGCAGTTCCGAAGTGGATTTCCCAATGGTGTCACTCGTGGTTATCGCTATCCACGGTCAGCGTGCGTATTGGACGTCGGCATCCCAGATGGTGAAGCCCAATTTGTCGTACACGGCGAGTGCCGGCTGATTGTCCGACTCGACGTACAGCATCACCCGATCGACACCGCGCCGATCACGCAGATAGGCCAGCCCGGCCAGCGTCAGCGCCTTGCCCAGCCCGCCACCCTGGGCGTCCGGGTGCACGCCGACCACGTAGACCTCACCCATCGGCGAGCCGTCGACGTTCGGGTGCACCTTGGTCCAGTGGAAGCCGACGACCCGGTCCTCGGGTGTGACAGCGAGCAGGAAACCTGCCGCGTCGAACCACGACTCCGCCTCGTCCGACCGCAGGTCGTCGGCGCTCATCGCGCCCTGCTCCGGGTGCCACGCGAAGGCCAGCCGGTTCACCTCGATGACGGCGTCCTCGTCCTGGCCGGGCACGAAGGCACGGAGTCGGATGCCGGTGGGCAGTTCCGGCTCGGCCACGGCGTCGGTCAGCGGCATCCGCAGCCGCCGCATCTCCCTGGCCCGCCGGAAGCCCAACCGGTGCGCCAGCGTGGCGGCGGCCTGCTGGTCACCGTGCGCCCAGACCCGCAGGGTGTCCCCCGGCTCGGCGTCCGCCGCGACACCGACGTGGGCCAGCAGGCGAGTGGCCAGTTCGGCACCGATGCCGCCCCGGCGGTCGGCGGGCCGGACGACCAGTTCGGCCACGAGCCTGCCGAACGCGTCACCGGCCGTGTTCAGACCCACGTAGCCGACGACGACGCCGTCCCGGACGGCGAGCAGCTGGTCACCGCCGCGGAACTCACCGGGCAGGCTGCCGTCATCGGGTAGCGACGGTCTGCCGTCCACTGCGGACACCGCGTCCAACAGGTCGCGCACACCGGCCTGTTCGGGCTGGTCCACCCAGGAGTAGTCGGTCACACCGGTGACCGTAGTCCGTCCTGGAGAGCTGTCAGGACAACACATCCAGGGAGTCGAGCCGGATCGGCAGGCCACCGGTCAGACCAGCGGGTGTCGGACGGCCCGGCCGGACGAACTTGTAACCCACGTTCCGCACGGTGCCGATCAGCTGCTCGTGCTCGGTACCCAGCTTCGCGCGCAGCCGCCGGACGTGCACGTCCACGGTCCTGGTGCCGCCGAAGAAGTCGTAGCCCCAGACCTCCTGCAGCAGCTGGGCCCTGGTGAACACCCGGCCCGCGTGCTGCGCGAGGTACTTGAGCAGCTCGAACTCCTTGTAGGTGAGGTCGAGCGGCCGGCCGCGCAGCCGGGCCGTGTAGGTGGACTCGTCGATCACCAGCTCACCCAGTTGGAGCGCGCCGTCGCCGGCACCGGCCGGGTCGGCACCGCGCGACCGGACCAGCCGCAGCCGGGCGTCCACCTCGGCCGGCCCGGCGCCGGGCAGCAGGATCTCGTCCACGCCCCACTCGGAGTTCACGGCGACCAGGCCACCCTCGTTCACGATGGCCACGACCGGTACCTCGACACCGCTGCTGGACAGCATGCGGCAGAGGCTGCGCGCGCCTGCCAGGTCCACCCTGGCGTCCACCAGCACTGCGTCGTACGGCCCGGCGGCCAGCAGCGCGGCCACGTCGGGCTCGTGCGAGCGGACCCTGTGCGAGAGCAGGCCCAGTGCGGGCAGCACCGTGGCGGGGTCCGGGTCATTGGTCAACAGCAGCAGATCGACGCC
Source organism: Pseudonocardiaceae bacterium (assembly GCA_036279295.1). Classification (GTDB taxonomy): domain Bacteria; phylum Actinomycetota; class Actinomycetes; order Mycobacteriales; family Pseudonocardiaceae; genus DATEPR01. Next base: position 46,213 of record DASUJK010000177.1, read on the forward strand.
CATGCCGCACACCTCCTGGTCGGTCCGGACATCCGCACGAGGACACCCCGACAGCGAGAGCCGGTGGTGCGGCGCCGTTGCCGCCAGATGTTCGGGGACAATACCTACTGTGCCCCCGATCAGCCCAGGTCGTGACAGCAGCGTCACACAATCGGCCCCATCACGGATCGGCCAGGTGGCCCCATTCCGAACCTGGTGGGGGCGAAATGGCGTGCTGGGGGTACCCGGTCGGGGAAGGCTGGTCGACAGTGCGACGATCGCCGTTCGGACCGACCACCCGAACCTCAGCGAGAAGGATGAACTGTTCGCGTGAAAAGGCCAGTCAAGATCACCGTCATCACACTCCTGGTGCTGGTCGGAGTGTTGGTCGCCGCCGACTACGGGCTGGCAGCCGCAGCCGAGTACCAGGTGTCGAAGAAGATGCGCGCGGAGTTGAACCTGGCCAGCGACCCGTCGGTGGACATCCACGGGTTCCCGTTCATCACCCAGGCGCTGGCCGGTGACTACCGCGACGTTTCGGTGAGCGCGGTCGGCGTGCCGGTGAACAGTTCGCTGCGCGACCTGGAAATCGACGCCGATCTGCACGACGTGCGGGTGCGGCTGTCCGACCTGTTGTCCGGCAACGTCTCGTCGGTCAAGGTGGACGAGGTGGACGGCCAGGTGAAACTGAAGGCCAGCGACATCGGCAGGCTGCTCGGCCTGCCCGACCTGACCATCAACCCGGTGTCCCTGGACACGGTGCTCGGGGTCGGCTCGCAGGACAGCGAGGACCAGAAGGAGAAGCTCCAGGACCCCGGTGACCCGAACCCGATGGCCAGCATCGCCGGTCTGGAGCTGACCGCGTCCATCAACCTGGCGGGCGAGAAGACCGAGGTCAACGCGTTCGGCACGCTGTCGCTGTCCAACGGTGCGGTGCTCATCACACCGAAGAAGCTCCAGCTGACCAACGGCCTGGTCTCCGGCACGCTGCCGACCAGCATCCTGCAGGGCTTCGCACCGAAGTTCCGCACGTCACTGAGCTCGTCGAACCTGCCGCTGCCGTTCACCATCCGGGCCACCGGCGTGGACGTGGAGAGTGGCGCGATCGTCGTGCAGGGCAAGGCGGACAACGTCCTGCTCAGTGGGAACACGGTCAACCAGTAACTCAATTGGTGTATCACTGGACGCGTGACCGGGTTGTTCGCGCTGCTCGGCGCGGTGGCGGTCGCCGGCGCGCTGGCCTGGTGGCTGCGCGCCAGGGAGGGCCGCGTTCGCGCCACGGGTGTGCCGACGCCGGGCACCGGGCTGCCTGAACCCGTGCGTGCCGCGCTGGTCGACGGCCCGGCGATCACCCTGGTACAGCTGTCCACCACGTTCTGCGCACCCTGCCGACACGCCAGGGCCGTACTGCACCAACTGGCCGGCAGCACCGCTGGACTGGCCCACGTGGAGCTGGATGTGACCGACCGGCCAGAGGTGGCCGTGTCACTCGGTGTGTCGCGCACCCCGACCACGGTGGCGTTCACCAGCGACGGCACCGAACTGCTGCGGGTGGGCGGCGTGCCGAAGGGCGCCACCCTGATCGACGCGCTCCGTCCTCACCTCCAGAAATGCTGACCGCAGGGTCGCTTCGTTCCTCGGCCTCCCGCGCCGCTGGTGCGCCAGGCCGTCCATCTGATGGACATCACTCCCAGGAGCAGGGCGAACGGGGTAGTGTCGCGGCCGTGCAGGCGATGCTGACCAAGCGGCGCGCGGTGGACTTCCGCCGCGTCGAGAGCAGTCTGTGTCGATCGGTCCGCTGACCGATCCACCGACCGTTCTCGTCAGCGCAGCCGACCGCGGGCTGCCACCCGTCAGCAATCCACGACCGTCACGGACAGTGCAGAACCCTGTCCGGGGTCAGGAGGCCGTTATGTCCACCGACCAAGCCGCCCAGGTAGGCACACCGCGTCCGCAGATCGACGTGCGTGGGCCGCGCTTCGGCGCGTGGGTGACCACCGTCGTGCTCGCCGTGGTGCTGGCCACCGGCTGGTGGCCGCTGCTCGCCGCGCAGGCCGTGGTGTTCGCGGTCGGCTCGGTCGCCGGGCCGCGGTGGGCGCCCTACGGCCTTGTCTTCCGGCACCTGGTCGCTGGTCGGCTGGGTCCGGTCACCGAACGGGAGGACGCGGCGCCGCCGCGCTTCGCCCAGAGGGTCGGCCTGGCGTTCGCCGTCGTCGGCGTGCTCGGTTACGCCACCGGGCTGACCGCACTCGGCGTGGTCGCCACCGCGCTCGCACTGGTCGCCGCACTGCTCAACGCGGCGGTGGGTTTCTGCCTCGGCTGTGAGATGTACCTGCTGCTGCGGCGGGTCCGATTGTCGAACAACTAGCAACCAGAAGATTGTGGGAGTCGCTTCGATGAGCCGTGACAACGTGCTGGTGTCCGCCCAGTGGGCGGAAGAGAACCTGGATGCACCGGGGGTGGTGTTCGTCGAGGTGGATGAGGACACCAGCGCCTACGACGGCGGCCACATCCCCGGGGCCGTCAAGATCGACTGGAAGACCGAGCTCCAGGACCAGGTCCGACGGGACTTCGTCGACCAGGCCGGTTTCGGGAAGCTGTTGTCGGACAAGGGAATCAGGAACGACGACCGCGTGATCCTGTACGGCGGCAACAACAACTGGTTCGCGGCCTACGCGTACTGGTACTTCAAGCTGTACGGCCACCAGAACGTGCAGCTGCTCGACGGTGGCCGGAAGAAGTGGGAGCTGGACGGCCGTCCGCTCAACGGCGACGACGTCAAGCGCGAGGCCACCAATTACACCGCGCGGACGCCGGACAGCTCGATCCGGGCCTTCCGCGACGAGGTCGTCGACGCGATCGGCAACAAGAACCTGATCGACGTGCGGTCGCCGGACGAGTTCTCCGGCAAGTTGCTCGCCCCGGCCCACCTGCCGCAGGAACAGGCCCAGCGGGCCGGTCACATCCCCAGCGCGTTGAACGTGCCGTGGGCCAAGGCGGCCAACGAGGACGGCACCTTCAAGTCCGACGACGACCTGCGCACGCTCTACACCGAGGTCGGCCTTGAGGACGGCAAGGCCACCATCGCGTACTGCCGGATCGGTGAGCGGTCCTCGCACACCTGGTTCGCGCTGCACGAGCTGCTCGACCTGCCCGACGTGAAGAACTACGACGGCTCGTGGACCGAGTACGGCTCGCTGGTCGGCGTGCCGGTCAAACTGGGATCGGAGTCCTGACATGGCAAACGACGGTTGCGGCGCCCCCGAGCAGACGGCATCGCTGGCCGGCGTCGACCTGACCACCCAGGTCGTGCTGGCCGGCAAGGTGACGGCAGCGGGCCAACCGGTCGGCGGCGCGTTCGTCCGCCTGCTGGACGGCAACGGCGACTTCACCGGTGAGGTCGTCGCGTCCAGCGATGGCGACTTCCGCTTCTACGCGGCACCGGGCAACTGGACCGTGCGGGCACTGCACCGCACCGGCAACGGCCAGGCATCGGTGCACGCCGACGGCCCCGGCCTGCACGAGGTCGCGATCGGCGTCGGCTGACGATTTCGGCGATCAACGGCGCGGGAGCGGTTCGCCGCTCCCGCGCCGTCGTTATCCTGCGGGCGTGGCGCACTTCTACACGGCCCTGTTGGTGCTGATCGCGGTCGGACTCGCGTGGTACTCGTGCCGCGCGGTGTACCGGTTGTCGCGCGGCCACCGCTGACCGGCACACTGTCATCCGATGACCAACAGCGAAGACCAGGACCGGGTCAGCGGCGATGCGGCGGTGCAGGCCGCGGCGGAACGCGCCCGGCACACCCGGCACCTCAACCTGCCCCAGTTCGACGACCTGCCGGTGCCCGCCGACACGGCGAACCTGCGTGAGGGTCCCGAACTCCACCAACAGTGCCTGGCGCTGCTGCCGCTGGTCGGCGTGTGGCGCGGCGGCGGCGAGGTCGTGTACCCGACCATCGACGGCCCGTTCCGGTTCGGCCAGCAGATCGTGTTCGCGCACGACGGCAGGCCCTTCCTGTCGTACGAGTCGCGGTCCTGGCTGCTCGACGAGGACGGCGCGGTGATCCGCCCGGCGGCGCGGGAGACCGGCTGGTGGCGGCCGCAGGAGGACGGCACGATCGAGGTGCTGCTGGCGCACGCGACCGGCGTCACCGAGATCTACTACGGCACCGCCCGCACCATCACGTCCTGGGAACTGACCACCGACATCGTCACGCGCACCGCGACGGCCAAGGAGGTCAACGCGGCACAGCGGCTGTACGGCATCGTCAACAACGGCGACCTGGCGTACGTCGAGGAACGCGCGATGATGGGCCAGCCACTGCAACCGCACGTGTCGTCGTACCTGGCCAGGGTGGTCGGCTGAGGTCAGCCGGCCCCCTGCTCCGCCAGGTACCGCTCCGCCGCCTTGTAGGCCCGGATCCGCTTGATGGCGACGTACCCGATGGTGCCGAAGAACAGCGAGCCGAGCAGCGCGATCGGCTCCGCGTGCGGCTCACCGAAGGCGTGCGCCGTCGCCGGAATGCACAGCAGCACGCCGATCGGCGTCGCTATGGTCCCGAACACGGCGGCACCCCAGGTCATCTGACTGCGGCGCATGGTGGGGCCGAAGCCATGGAAGTCGGAGACGATCTTCCGCGCATCGGCAACGCTCTGCACATCTGCCACGACGGCCCCCCGGGTTGCGGTGGTGTTGTGCCTAGCCTGCCTGATCGGCGGTCGGCCAGGCAGGCTCAGCGCTCGCCTTTTCCTGTTCCTCGGCCCATTCCTGCTGCTGGGTGTGCGACTCGTAGCCGACGGCGTCGTTCCGGGTCTGCTGGTCGCTGAGCTGCTGGGCGAACGGCTCCTTGATGATGTCGCCCATCGGGACCCCCTCGACCGGCCCTTCCCAGATCTTGTGGGCCGTCCGCAGGCCGCCGACGAGCTTGTTGCCGTCCAGGCTCTCGTTCTCCAGGCCGACCTGGTGCCGAACGTCGTTGCCCTTCTCGGCGGCCACCTTGGCCTGGTTGGCGCGCAGGTCGGTGGCCTGCTTGTTCAGGTCGGTGCCTTCCTGGTGCAGGTCGTCCTTGCGCTGGTTCAGTTCCGTCTGACGTTGGCCCAGCCGCTGGTCCTCTGCGGTGAGCGACTTGTGTTCGTCGGTCAGCTGGCGGTGCTCGGCGTTGAGCGAGCTGTGGTCCTTGCCCTGCGCCCGCGCCCGGTTGATGGCCTGCTGGTTCATGTCCAGCTTGTGCTTGTTGTCGGCCAGCTTCTGCTGGTTGTCGACGGCCTGCCGGTTGTGCTCCTCGGTGTCCTGCTTGAGCTGGTCGGCCTTCTGGTTGTGCTGGGCGACCTGCTCGTTGTGGTCGGCGACCTTCTGCTTCTGGGTGTCGACGTGCTGCTGGACCTCTTCGTGCGAGGGCCCCTCTTCTTCCTTCTGCCAGTAGTGCTGCTTGGTCGCGGCCGGCTCGGCCGGCACCGCCGACGGGGTCGTGCTGCCGCCACCGGACGCGTCGCTGGGCGCGGTCGAGCCCTCCGTGGACGGGGCCGACGCGTCGGCCGGTGCCTCCGACGGGGTCGTGCTGCCGCCGCCGGACGCGTCGCTGGGCGCGGTGTGGCCCTCGGGGGACGTGCTCGGGCCCGCGTCGGACGCGTCGTGCGTGATCGAACTGGTGTCCTTGGCGCCGCGGTCCAGGTCGGTGGCCGCGTCCTTCAACGCGTCCTCGGAGTCCTTGGCGCCGCCCTTGAGGTGGGTCAGGGCCTCCATCAGCTTGCTGACCTTGCTGGCGTTCTCCGCGGCCAGCGAAGCACCCTCGGCCACCTCGTCCACCACGAACGCGGCCTCGGTGGCGCCGAACGTGAAGAACGCGGCCGCCGTTGCCGCGATCCACTTCACGATGGCGTCGCCGGCGAACTGGGAGAGCGTGTCGCGGATGATGCCGCGCGTGGTGCCGACCGCGGTGGCGGCCACCTTCATCGCGGTGGCCGCGTCGCTGGCGTGCGTCGAGGCGCCCTTGAGCACCTCGGACAGGTTGCTGCCGGTCGCCGACGCGCCGTCCACGGCGTCACTCGTGTTGCTGGCCTTGAGCTTCTGTGCCGACTGCTCGTACTGCTCCGCGGCATCGGACAGCGCCTTGGCCACGTTCGTCCACGTCTGCGACTTGGCGGTGACCGCCTCCGGGTCGCCGGCCAGCAGGTCGAGGAACTTCTTCAGGAAGCCGATGTGCTCGATCAGCCAGCCGATGCCGGCGCCGGCCAGGCTGCCCAGCGGGTCCATCGCCATGCCCAGCGCGTCCATGCCGTCGCCGACGACGTCCATCGCCAGACCGCCCCAGTTGCCACTGGACGCGTCACCGATGGTCGAGGCCGCGTCGGAGAACAGGCCTGCGCCCTCGGTGTCCTTGCTCAGCGCGTCGGTGCTGAACTGGCCCTTCCGGTCGCCTTCTTCGTAGGTCGTCGACTCCAGGTTCGCCGTGCCACCCCAGGACCCGGTGTCGACGGTCGCGACCAGCGGGTTGCCCTCGTCCGCCATGTCCTCATGCCCCCATGTCGCCGCTGATCGAGGTGAAGCTCTGTGCGACGTCGTCCTCGTTCTGCTGGTAGTTCTGGTTCATCTTGGCCACGCTGTCGGCCACGCTCTCGCCTGCCTTGACGGCGGAGTCGACGCAACTGGTGTGCTGCTGGATCCAGGCGTTCAGGCCCGTCGCCCACACCTGGCCGATGATGCCGAACGCCTGCGGGTCGAACACGGAGCGGACGGAGTTCACCGCACCGGACACCTGCTCCATGACCTGGCGGATGTCCTGCTCGTGCTCACTCAGCGAAGCGGGTTGGACCTCATAGCCGTCGCCCATTACCAGTCCTCCTCCCGCGTCACCGGGTGCGCGCCGTACTCGTCGTCCGGGTCCCGGCGGATCGGCCGGGATCGCGGGTCGGACGTGAACGGGGTGCCCTCCGGTTCCGGCGGAACCGGAATTTGTTCCTGAACGAATCGCATCGCGTCGCTGTTCTCGCCGACGATGGGCGCCAGGATCGACGTGACCTGCTGCGCCGCCTGGATCTGCGCGGCGCGGGCGGTACTCAGGACCAGCGCGGCCAGCCGCTCCTTGGGCATGTCCTCGGCACGCGGCCCGAAGGACAGCGACTGCAGGGCGCCCGCCGCGTTCACGGTCAGGGTCACCGCGCCATCGCTGCTGGTCAGCGTGCCGGAGAGCTGCTTGAGCTGTTTCTTGGCCTCCTGCGCCCTGGCCGCCAGCGCGTCGACCTCCTGCATGTACTCGGACAACAGCTCGTTCGGATTCACGATGATGTCCCCTCGGGAACGTTCCGGTGGTGGGTCAGCCAGAAACGTTAGCCGGTCACGGTCGCGTCATCAGGACGAACACCACAAGTGCCAGGACGGTGAGTGCCGCGATGACGGCGACCATCGGCAACGCCGTCCCGGTGCCGCCCAACCCGATCAGCGGGGCGACCACACCGCCGATGGCGAACTGCGACACACCGAGCAGCGCGGACGACGTGCCGGCCAGATCCGGGTAGTCGGCGGTGGCCAGTGCTCTGGTGTTGGGCAGCACGATGCCGATGCTGGCGACCACGGCGAACAGACCGGGCAGCAGTGCGGGCAGACCCAAGCCGGCCAGCACGGCGACCACCAACAGCGCGCCACCCGCGGTGGCCACGACCAGGCCAACCGCCAGCAGCGTGCGCGGCGTGATCCGGCTGACCAGCCACCTGTTCAACTGGCCGACGACCACGATGCCCAGTGCGTTCGTGCCGAACACCAGCCCGAACTGCTGCGGGGACAGGCCGAAGATGTCCTGCAATACGAACGACGAGCCGGAGATGTAGGCGAACATGGCTGCGAACGCCAGCCCACCGGCGAAGGCGTAACCGGTGAACGTACGGTCCCGCAGCAGCAGCCTGCCGAACGAGCGCACGGTGTCGCGCATACTGCCCGGTCGGCGCCGCTGAGGTGGCAGCGACTCGTCGAACCACGCCGTACACGCGAGCAGCAGGATCAGGCCGAACGCGGTGAGCACGACGAACACCCCGCGCCACGACGTGACCCGCAGCAGCTGGCCGCCGATCACCGGGGCCACGATCGGCGCCAGGCCGTTGACCAGCATCAACGTCGACAGGAACCGGGCCATGGCCACGCCCGCGTACCGGTCCCGCACGGCGGCGCCCGCGATCACCAGGCCTGCCGAGCCGCCGACGCCCTGCAACAGCCGCAGCCCGGCCAGCGCGTAGATCGACGGCGCCACGAAACACGCCGCCGACAGGACCGTGTAGCAGACGAGGCCGACCAGCAGGGGCCCGCGCCGACCGAGGGTGTCCGACAGTGGACCGGCCACGAGTTGGCCCACGGCCAGGCCGATCAGGCACGCGGTCAGCGTGAGCTGCACGGCGGACGGACCGGCGTGCAGCTCGGCCGACAGCGACGGGAACGCCGGCAGGTACATGTCGATGGACAGCGGGCCGAACGCGGACAGCGACCCGAGGATGAGGACCAGTCGGACCCGGTGCGCGACCGGCGCCGGAACTTCGACACCGTCGTCGGCCCGGGTCGCCATGCTCAGCACCTCGTTGTCGGAACCGGACGGGGTCAGAACCTGGGGTGGTTCCCGTGCAGCAACACCCGCTGCTCTGGGCCGGTCACCTGGTCGGCGATGTCCTTCGTGCGGTGCACCTCGCCGAGCATCCACGCCGGCACGTGCCGCGCGGTGAGCATGGCCAGCGCCCGGTCGGAGTCCTCCGCGGACAGCACCGCGACCATGCCGACGCCCATGTTGAACGTCTGCTCCATGTCCGGCTGCTCGATCCGGCCGCGCTGCGCGATCAGCGTGAACACCTGGTCCGGGCTCCAGGTCTGCCGGTCCAGCACCGCGGTCAGGTCGTCGGGCAGCACCCTGGCCAGGTTCGCGGCCAGACCGCCGCCGGTGATGTGCGCGAACGTCCGCACGTCGGTCTCGGCGACCAGCGCGAGACAGTCCTTGGCGTAGATCCGGGTCGGCTCCAGCAGTTCCTCGCCCAGCGACCGGCCGAACTCCTCCACGTGCCCGGACAGCGACAGCTTCGCCAGGTCCAGCAGGACGTGCCTGGCCAGCGAGTAGCCGTTGGAGTGCAGGCCGGTGGACCCCATGGCGATCACCACGTCGCCGGGTCGCACCCGGTTCGGGCCGAGCAGCTTGGCGGCCTCGACGACACCGACACCGGTGGCTGACATGTCGTAGTCGCCGACCGCCATCATGCCGGGGTGTTCGGCCGTCTCGCCGCCGAGCAGCGCGCACCCGGCCTGCACACAGCCCTCCGCGATGCCCTTGACCAGTTCGGCGATCCGCTCCGGCACGACCTTGCCGACGGCGATGTAGTCCTGCAGGAACAGCGGTTCCGCGCCGCACACCACCAGGTCGTCCACCACCATGGCGACCAGGTCGACGCCGACGGTGTCGTGCTTGTCCAGTGCCTTGGCCACCGCGATCTTGGTGCCGACGCCGTCGGTGGACGAGGCGAGCACCGGCTCGGTCCACCGGTCCAGCTTGAGTTCGAACAGCCCGGCGAAGCCACCGATCCCGCCGAGCACCTCCGGCCTGTTCGCCTTGGCGGCGTACGGCTTGAGCCGCTCCACCGCCTCCTCACCTGCGGCGATGTC
>DASUJK010000178.1:0-22317 GCA_036279295.1 Pseudonocardiaceae bacterium
GGTGACGCCCAGCGGCTGGACGCCGTAGAGCAGCCACACCGGACACCGGGGCGAACAGGGCGTGACCCGCAGCTCGTCATGTAGGCGGTCCGTGTGCCGCCGCTGGACATCGGTAGTCGGTTCCACGACCTCACCTATCGATTTCGTGAGGTATTTGGTCAGATAGCCGATGTGCCGGCCGGCTTCCTCCGAGCCGCCGAGGATGCCCTTGGAGTGCACCTGTCGCCCGAACGTGACCACGTGGGCGGGCTTGTCGGCTTGGTCCACGGCATCAGCCCAGGCCGTGAGTGGTTGGCGGGTGTCGGGGTCCACGAACGACCGCGAACGCGGCTCCCAGACCGGCAGCGTGTCCCCGCCGTAGACGAGTTCGTCGTGCGCCGGCCACCACACCTGGTGATACGTCGCGACCGTGACCTGCCGGATCACCTCATGCGGGATCGACCCGCGTAGCGCGGCATGCAGGTGCGGAGCCGCCCGCCGTTGCGGTTCCACGGTGGCGAAGTACTGCACGTCCCACCCGACGACCCGCCGTAGGTTCTGCCACCACCGATCCACCAGCGAGGAGAAGTGCACCGCATCCCGAGCGGCACGCCGGTAGTCGTAGCGGTCCGGATCGACCGGTGTCCCGTCATCACGTACCCGCCCATAGCTGTCACAGGTGAGCGTGATGAACATGGAGGGTCGAAAGCGGCCCGCGAACTCCTGCCCCACAGTGGCCTTGGTGACGTGTCGGGTCGGCAGGTTCGGCGCGTCCTGCCGACGCTTGGTGGACCGTTTCGCCGGTCTGTTCACGGGCAGGTCCGGGGAGGGCAACCGACCCCGCACACCGAGTTGCCGAAGTTCCTCGTCGGCTTCGTGGATGGCCTCGCGTAGTTCCTCAGCGTCGCCGGCCTGCCCAGCGTTGACGGCCACCCGGTACAGCGCGACCAAGTCGGCCCGGACCGCCAACTGTTGGGTCTGCTCCTCGGTCGGCTCGTCCCGCTCGAACACCGGTTCATCGGTCAGGTGCCAGCCCTCGCGACACTGGGCCATCCGCAGCGCCCGAGCCTTTCGGGCACACGGCCCGCACACCGACTCCACCGTCGATCCGCACGGCATTGGCACGTACCGCAGCTCGCCGCTGTCCGGGTCGCCGACCTCCATCGTGAAGGGGCGAACACACACGCCGTGTTGCTCGGCCAGGGCGGTGACGACGTCGGCGGCCAGCGGTTGGCGCATCCGTTCTGCTCGGGTGCCGTTCATGCGGCCTCACCCCGCACGACAGGCAGTCGATGCACGGTGCCGCCCGCGACGAACGCCTCCAGTTCTTTGATGGCCTCGTCAGGCACCCAGCCAGCCCGCACCCGCAGGGGTTCGCGTACGCCTTCGCCAAACACGTAGCCGACGCCGGCTTCCGATTCGCCGATCCGGTTGGCCCAGGCCCCGCGCTCGTAGGCTTGATCGCCCAGGACCATTCCGACGTGTGATTTCGCCGCGACCCGTAGGCAGATCCGCCGGGGGAACAGATCTCGAACCGGGACGGTGTCCTTGGTCGGCTCCTGGACGTAACCCCGGACCGTGAACCCCAGCGCACGGCCTTGCGTAGTCAGCAGCGCGACCCGTTCGGTGATGGCTTCGCGGGTCTTGCGGTCGGTGTACTTGGTCAGCGCCCCGATCTCGTCAAATTCCACGATCTCCAACGGATGCTCGACGCTGATCGGCACGGACCGGACCCGGCCAGCGAACTCGGCCTTACGCGCGTCCATCGCGGCCACCAGTTCATCCAGGACGGTGAGCGCGTCCGTGCCGGTCACGGCGTAGCGGTGGAAGATCCGCCGTCCGTAGGCCAGTTCCATCCCCTTCGGGTCGATCCCGGACACCCGGACCAGGCCATCGCGGATAGCCGACGCGATCGAGACGAGCGGGCACCACATCACCGAGTTCTTCCCGGCACCGGTCGAGCCGGCCACCAGCGTGTGGCTACCGGCGAGGGACACGTGCCAGTCCTGGCCGTACTCGGTGCGCCCCGACCACACCCGCCGGATGTCCACCTCGCCTTCGGTGATCGGTCGGCAGGCCACCGGGTCGGCGAGCAGGTTGCGGCGTTGGAAGTCGATGGACACCACATGCGGCTTGATCTCCCGCACCTGACACCGAGCGACCTTGCGGGCCGAGGCCAACGCGCGGGTGGCCTCGTCGTATTCCTCCGGTTTCTGGCCGGGCACCAGGCGCACCCGTACCTCATCCCACGACGGCCCCGACCGCACGCCCAGCACCACGGGCAGACAAACCGCAGCGGCCTGCCGGTCCTGCCGGATCTTCTTGTGCCCGATCAGGTTCACGGTCACCACCAGCGGAAGCGCGTCGTCCCGAATGGACAGGCAGCAGGCGTGCAGCCAGGCCGGGAGGTTGCGGGTGTAGAGCGTCCAGCGCAGCCACCACGCGCGCAGATGACGCCAGGCGTAGCGATCGAAGGAGGGCAGGTCGATCAGCCGCCACACTGCCAGGGACACCGCGACGGAGCCGACGAGCACGACCAGGGAGATCCAGCCCAGCCAGTGCCACCATGCGCCCACGACGAGCACGGTGAGACTGGTGCGCCAGTGCGTGACCGCCTGTCGGAGCGACCAGGTCAAGGCTTTGATGAGCAGCCACAACGCGGCCAACACGACCAGCGCGGCGGCTGCTGCCTCGGCGACCTTGGCCAGGAGGTGACCCAGTTTGGCCAGCAGCCACACCAGGACACCCAGGCCCGCGCCGGCCAGGATCAGGACGCCGATCGAGTGTGCGGCCATCAGAGGTCACCACCGATCAGCACGGTGACGGTCACGACGAACACCAGCGGAAGGGCGTTCTGGCAGCGGTCGCAGACGATCGAGTGTGGTGCGAACGTGCCGAACCGTTGGCAGCGTGGGCACTTGTGCCCGTTGCGTCGTGCAGGTGTGCTCGGTTGGGGGGTTGCGGAATTGCTGTGGTTGTTGGGTATGCTCATTGTTGTTCACTTTCTGGTGGACAGCGCAGAAGCGGAATCAGGTTGGTAGCCAAGGAATCCGCTTCTGCGCCTAGGTGCACCGTTCCGCGTGTGCGGACAGGTTTCATCGCCACATGAACAAAAGTCGGCCATGTGTCTCGTCTACAGTGGATATTCAGTTCTCGTCGGACTGGTCAGCGTCGTGTTGTGCCGCCTCTCCGTTTGTCGTCCTTGGGTGACCAGATCACGGCGGGCGCCGCGAGCAGCCCGCCCGGTTGATCAGTCCACGGGAACCCGCCCATGGGGAACGCTTCGTTCTCCACCGCCTGGAACAGGTCCGAAGGCCGCAGGGCGAGCAGGTTGCACAGTTCGAGCACCCGCTCCAAGTACGGCGAGCGCTTCATGTTTTCCAGCCGGGACAGCACTGGAGATGTCACACCCGCGAGGGTGGCCAACTCGGCGAGGCTGAACTGCTGGTTGATGCGAGCGCGCCGCAACAGCATGCCGGTCGCCGACATCATCGCCGTCACACTGTCGATCTGCGGATACCCCGGGACCGGATCAGCGAGTACCCGCGCACTGGCCTCCGACAGCGACACCGAGGGCTTACGACTGCCCATCGCCCTCACCACCCTGCTCGGTCAACAAGCGGAGCGCATCTTGCGCCTGGCCGGCCAGATACAGCGCCTCGTGGTAGTGATCCGGGTCGATGTTCGTCACGCGCCGGTACCACTCAGCGGCCTGCCGGTAGTAGGCCATCCACGCCGACACCGACGCGTCACGCCCAGGCCACTGGCGACGCAACCGTTCCTCGGCCGCCCGCAACGTCAACGGACCCGCCATCACCGGAACCGAACCAGTCACCATGTCCCTGCCCCCGATGCTGCTGGCCCGGCGTCGATCGCGCGATGCGCGCCGCTAGGACGGCCCTCGTCTGTCGGGTCCAAGTCGGTCGCAACGCGCATCGCTGCACGTGCGAGCTCGCGCAGGAACTGGGCCATCACGAACGGGCCGGTCGGGAACGGCGGCACGGTCAGGACCAGGTTGACCGGGTCCAGGAACACGGCCAGTACCGGTTCCCCGGCCGGGCCTTCCTGTGCGCCGGCAGCTGCCCGTGGCCCAGGCCAGCACCACATGCTGACCGGCACCTCAACGCTGGTCACGGCGTGTACCTCCCTCGGCTGTCTCCAAGTCCGCTCGGCCCGACGCGATCGCCTCGGTCAGTCGGCCCAGCGCAGCGCGGTCGATGACCAACGTGACCGGGAACGCTCGCCCGAACCGGACCTCGATACGGTCGGCGAAGGGCAACGCCTTGGCCTGGATCGGCAAGCTGTCGGTGATGTGGATCTGAACCACGTCCCGGGTACCGGATGCCCCGCCCATCACGCGGCCTTGGTGGCGTCGGCCGTGGTTTGCCGGCTGGACTTCGCGCCTGCCGGTGCGCGCATCGCGGCCGCCCGGAAGCTGTAGGCGACGCGACCCTTGTTGTTGGCGTAGGGCGTCACGGTCAAGCCATCGAACTCGGCCGGTGCATAGGGGAACCCGGGTGTCTTCGCCGGGGGCACCGGCTGTTGGGGTGCGGCGATCTTCACCTTGAACTCGGCGCCGAACCGGGCGGCCTCCTCGTTCGCGTCCAGCGCGCGGACGACCCACACGAGCTGGTTGGTCTCGCGGTCCCGCTCTTGGCGCTTGGGTGCGTTGCGGTCCTCCTGGAACTCCAGGGCCGGCTCGACGCCGAGGATGAACACGCCGTCCGGGAACACCGCCGCGAACTCGACGGCGAACCGCGTTGGGATCATGGGCATGGCCGTTGGCCTCCTGTTTGCTCTGGTCACCGGGTCGCACCCGGCCTCTTACAACAACCAGAATCGGCCAAAACGAGGGACGGCCACACCGCGTGGCGGGACATCTACGGACGTCCTTGCTACAGTCGAGAAGTCCCTTAGCGTCCCGGAGAGGTGCGACGATGCCCAACGAACGACTACGTGACGCACTGCTCCGCAACGGCCTAACGCCCGAACATGTGGCCCGAGCCGTCAAGGTCGACCCGAAGACGGTCGAGCGCTGGATCACGAAGGGACGTGCCCCGTACCCGAAGTACCGGCACGCCATCGCGGCGCTGGTGAAGGAAAACGAGAACTACCTGTGGCCCGAGGCTGTGTCAGCCGAGCGCGTGACCGAGGTGGCCGGTTCCGAGGTGGTCAAGGTCTACCCGCACCGCAACTCGATCCCCGCCGAACTGTGGGACCGACTCATCGACAGCGCCACGGAGCACGTCGACGTGCTGATTCATTCCGGCCTGTTCCTGGTCGAGCGGCCAACATTCGTCCGGGTCATGGCGGACAAGGCCGCGAACGGGGCCAACATCCGGTTCCTGTTCGGCGACCCGGCCAGCAAGGAAGTCGCGACCCGCAGCGAGGAAGAACAGCTCGGCAAGACCACGCTCGGTTCCCGCATCAACAACGCCCTGGCCTTCTACCGGCCGTTGCGCGAGGTAGACGGTGTCGACATGCGGTTCCACCGGACGACGCTGTACAACTCGATCTTCCGATTCGACGACGAGATGGTCGTCAACACCCATGTGTACGGGTTCCAGGGAGCCCACGCGCCGGCCTTGCACCTGCGGAGGCTGTCAGCAGGCGACCTGTTCGACACCTACGCTGAGAGCTTCGAGACGGTGTGGGGGCTGAGCAAGCCAGCGACGTTCTAGGAGGCGGCATGACCAGGGTCGACTATCTCAACGACCCCAACGCACCGAAGGCAAACAGCATCGCGGTAGCCGTGAGCGCGTTCATCCAGGACGACGAAGGCCGCATCCTAATGATCCGCCGAACCGACAACGACCTGTACTCAATCCCAGGCGGCCAGGTCGAGCCCGGCGAGACACTGACACAGGCCGCAGTGCGCGAGACCAAGGAAGAAACCGGTATAGATATCGAGGTCACCGGCCTGATAGGCCTCTACTCTAACCCCAACCACGTCATAGCCTACGATGACGGCGAAGTGCGCCAGGAGTTCTCTATCTGCTTTCGAGCGGAACCAGTCGGCGGCGAACTTCAGCAGAGCGAGGAATCCAGCGAGGCCTTCTGGATCCGCTACGACGATCTACCAGTACACAATATTCACGAGTCGATCCGATTTCGTATCCAACACGGTATCTCGCCTAACGCGCAACCACACTACGATTAAACTGATGGCGAATTCGATTCACGACGAATTGCACGCAGGACCATCATTCGGTCGCGGCCAGATTCGGTAAGTCGCCAATACTTCTGCGAATTGTTGACGGGCCTCTTCTTCGCGCCGTGACTGATCAGACCCAGCGCAAACAATTGAATAATGACATCCTTCAGTGATTCCGATTCGACAGAAATTTCAATATCCCCGCCGAAGCCCTCTGGAAATTGATCATTGTTAAAATCTACCATAGCATTGACTGCGATTGCCCGCAGATCGGTGGAAATCACCTTTTCTGACGCCTCATCTAGCAGAGATGGGCCGACATGGGCGACGATCGTGTTCCAGGCAACAGGAACCACCATGAACGCATTGTAACTCGGCCGTACATATATTGGCTCTTCTCGGTCCACCTCCTTGTAGTATTTCATCGTCACTTGCAAATTGTAGATGTCAGCCCCGTCCGCGAGGCCTTCCGGAACGGCAATCTGCGGCCCCCTACGCGCCGCATCAAGCTGTTGAGTGAGATCGCTTACCTTGGCACGCAGCTCAGCAACGTCACGTTCCATTTCGGGCGTCATGGCATGGCTAGCTCGTACCCAACCCTCTGCAGGATTCGACTTGCGTATCTTGATCAAAGACTTCGCGACCGCACCGTCCAAATCTTGCGGACTGGTCCAGTACTTGACAATTCTTTGCTCGGCTTTGGCCCGAAAGGAGTCGAGCTTAGCCCGAACATCGGCGTCGATTTCTGACTTTTCTACAGCGATCGATCCCGGCTTTCCATGAAGAAACGCCATTATCGGCTTCCCGATCGTGGCTGCGTAATCGAATTCTTTCTCTGTATAGCTAAGTTCACTCTCGGAATCAACAGAGCCGTAGCGACCACCAATAATTAGGAGATAATAGTCCGAGTCCTCGATAACGCCTCGAATCAGGCTCCATTTGTCACTGTCAGATGCAGGAAATAGTTCCATACCAGCAGGGATACAGTCTGCTTCCAGGAGCCCTTGAATAACCGCCTGCCGCTCTTCACGCAAGTCCAAATAGGTCGAACTGACAAATACCTGCTCACGCCGTTCCAAGATTTCGCTCCCCCCGGTCGCCAGAACCCCTGCATCGAGACAACCCATTATCGCATACCACTGCGATCACTCGGCCAACACTCTCCAGCACTGGCTATTAGACATGTTGCCGAATGTGCCTCTATGGGATCAAGCGCCGCCGCTGGCGGCGCGGACACACGTGCCGTTCGCGGCAACTCGGGTGACCCGGCACACCGGCCTGCCGCTCCGCTCTCGGCCGGGCGCCGGGCGGCGCTGCGCGCCGGGGACCTGGGAGCGCCACCAACGACGGCGCCAGGAACCATGAGGACCAGTCGGCACCAGCGCATCACCTCGGCCACTCCCAGCACGCCCCGTAATCGTTTAACACCGGCCCGCCGGCATCAATGGCGCCTACGGCGTCGCTGACGCGATGGTCGCAAGCTCCCACCATTGACACCGACGACCCGGCGCTAACTGGCGGCAAGGGCGAGGGAGACGGCACCACTCCGGACCGTCCTCTGGCTCGACCACCAGGAGGTACCGGCGATGCGGATCGACCGTCGGGTGAGCCCGAACCAGACAGCGCTCTGGACCCTCTACGAGCTGCACAACGGCGCAGGTCAGCGGCCCGACAGCGTGCGATTGGCGTGCTATTACGGGCGGTCAACAGGGGTCAACTGCGGCCACCCTGGACACCCATTCTCGCAGGTCACAGCGCTGGGCCATGATCACTCGCCGTTCTTCCAAGCTGGTCATGCGGGTTCGATTCCCGTCACCCGCTCCACACCACACATCAGCATGTCAAACGGGGTACAGACCGTTCCTGGTCCGTACCCCGCTCGCCTGTTCAGGACGTCACGTCGACGCGCCAGGTTCCGCCTGTTGCGGTGGCGCCTCTCATTCCACTCAGGACCCCGGCGGTCAGCGCAGCCGTGTCGGGGCTGTCCAGGGAGGCGGTGCCGAAGGTTCGCGTCGCGGCCCAGTTGTCGTGTTCGGCCAGGCGAATGGCGAGCTGCGCACACCCGGCCGGGTTGTCGATGATCACCCACGCGTCGGGATGGGTGCTGACCAGCCGACTGGCCGGCTTGAGCCAGGACGCCGCCGCGGCGGGCCAGTCTACGGTGCCCAGGACGGTCCGGCCTAGGTCACGCCAGGCCTTGGACACCGCGATCGCTGTTTCGCGCGAAGTCGTGTGGCGGCCGTGACCGATGGCGATGGTTGATGCGCCGCCCAGCAGGTCGATGAGCGTCGAGATCTCCCGCGCCGTGTGTGGCGCCGGTGTCCGGCTGGATTGCGGGTGCTCGGCGAACAGCCGGTCCGGGATGCGCCGGGAGGCGCCTGGGTTACGTCTGACGGTCATGGGTTCCACTTCTGGTGGGCGTCGGGCAGGCAGGCGGCGCATGGCCGGCACGATCGTCACAAGGCGACTCCCAGCCGTCGGCGATCAAGCCCGAGCTGACGCAGCACCGACACGCCGTCGTCGAGACCGACCTCCTCGGTGATCAGCCCGTTCTCGACCTTGAGGACCGTGGTCCCGGTGAACCGCATCGTCTTGCCGGTGTTCGCCACCGGTAGGCCACCGAACGGCAGGTCGGTCATCGGCTGCCCGGTGTGCGTGCCACCGCCGATCCACTGACCGACGACATAGTCGCCCTCGGCGATCAGGTCCGCGGTGCCACCGAACGCGAGGTCCGGGAACGCCGCGCGGAACGTGGTCGCGAACTCACGCACGGCATCGCGGCCGCGCAGCGGCGCATGGAGCGAATACTCGAATCGGATGTCCGGGGCCGCGAGCTCGTCGATGACGGCCGGATTGAACTCCGGTCCCCAGAACTCCGTGAACCAGCGCCCGACGATGGCCTTGTTCTCCTCAACCGACATGAGTCGTCCTCTCGTATCTGTGTTGGCCGCTCCCGCTCCGGGGTGGCTGCCTGGGTAGACGTTCGGGCGCGTCGGAACGTGAGACCATCGCCTCCGCACTCTCCAAAAAGGTCAGCACATCGCCGCCCTGCAACAAGACAAGATCGTCACCACCATGACGGTGCCGAGCACGGCGACGTGGAGTACGCGCTGATGCGAAAAGAATGGCGCAAATGTCAGGGTTGACGGATACCCTGTCTACCGTGATCGACTACCTCGACCATCTGGCCAAGGAATCCGCCCGATTCGTCGACGCGCTGCGCACCGCCCCGGCCGACGCGCCCGTACCGACGTGTCCGGAGTGGACTGCCGACGACCTGCTCCGGCATCTCGGGCGGGTGCAGTGGTGGTGGGCCGCCGTCGTCCGCGACCACCTGACCGGAGCGGACGACGGAAAGGTGCAGCCGGACCAACCGACCGGCCGGCACGCACTTCTGGCCTTCTTCGAGGACGCCAGTCGCGAGCTGAGCAGCCAGCTGGCATCAACAGATCCGAACACACCGGCCTGGACCTGGTCCACCGACCAGACCGTCGGCTTCATCCGCCGCCGCCAGGCCCACGAAGCCCTCATCCACCGGGTCGACGCCGAGCTGATCGCCGGCACGCGTAGCCCGATGGACGCGGCACTCTCCGCCGACGGCGTGGACGAAGTCCTCCGCGTCATGTACAGCGCCATCCCCGAATGGGGCACGTTCACCGCTGACCCGGCCAAGACTCTCCGGCTCACCGCGACCGACACCGGCAACACGTGGCTGGTCACGTTGGGTCGGTTCACGGGTACCGACCCGGACGGGAAGTCCTACGACGAGCCTGACTTCCATCCCGCTGATGACGGATCAGCGAATGCCGAGATCCGGGGTGCCGCAGCCGATCTGGACTGCTGGCTGTGGCACCGCCCGCCCGTCGGGCCGATCACCAGAACCGGCGACGACGACATCCTCCAACAGTTCGACGCCACCATCGCACCGGGGATCAACTGAATGCCTACGATTGTCGACTACGACCCCACATGGCCGCATCGGTTCGCCGAGCAGAGCGACGCGGTCCTCAAGCTGGCAGGTGACCATATCCTGGTCATCGAACACTTCGGTAGCACCGCTGTACCGGGACTGGCTGCCAAGCCGGTCATCGACATGGTCGTCGCCGTGCGGTCGGTGGACGAGGACGGTCCCGTGATCACCCACGCCGTCGCACCGCTTGGCTACGTGCCGTTCGACGCCGGCATGCCCGGCCGGCTCATGCTGACCAGGGACGAGAACGGCGTCCGCACCGAGCACCTGCACATCGTGCCGGAGGAACGCTGGGATCTGCTCAAGGAACGCCTCTTACGGGACTGGCTGCTCGCCCACCCCGTCGACCGCGACCGCTACGGTGCCCTCAAACGCGAGTTGACCGAGCTCGAAGGCCTGGACTACACCCGCGCCAAGACCGCCCTGATCCAGGAGATCGTGGACGCCGCCCGCGCCGAACGAGGACTGCCCAGCGAATCGGTCTGGGAGGAATAGCTACGCGGCCCAACCGCGCCACGTGTGCACCCGCACCAGGATCACCGGTCCGGCCGGCCGGATTTCCTGATACTGCGGGTACTTGGCCACCAACAGGTCGACGGCGTCGTCAGCCATCGGGACGACGACCGCATCGCCGTCCGCTCTGACCCACCACAGCGTCGACCAGTCGTCGTCGTAGTGGTCCACCAACAGCGACACCGCCGGGTTGGCCCTGATGTTGGTCAGCCGTCGAACTTCCCTGCGTGCCTTGGGTTTGTGGTCGATGGCGATGACCACCGTCGATTCCGTCACCGCGAACACGACCGGCACCACGTGTGGGCCGATCGTCGCCAGCCTCGCCACTCGGGCGGCGGCGAACCGGCGCTGGCAGTCGGCGACGGCAAGGTTCACGACGACTGGCAGACCGGGCACCAGTACAGGTTGCGCCCGGCCAACTCGGCCATCGCGACCGGCGTGCCGCACACGAAACACGGCTGGCCGGTGCGTCGGTACACATACACCTCGCCGCCGTGCCGGTCCTTGCGCGGCGCCCGACCCATCTTGCGAGGGCTGTGCTCCGGCCGGACCGTGTCGATCCGTCCGGTCCGCACGCCGTAGCGCATCAGCGTCACCAGGTCGCCCCACATGGACTGCCACAGTTCACGGTCGACCTGCCGGCCCTCGCGCATCGGGTGCACCTCGTGCCGGTACAGCAACTCCGCCCGGTACACGTTGCCGACGCCCGCGACCACCTTCTGGTCCATCAGCAGCACGCCGATCGGCATCTTCGACTTGCTGATCCTGGTGAACGCGGCGTCCGGGTCGGCGTCCTTGCGCAGCGGGTCGGCACCCAGTCGCGCCTTGATCGCCTTGACCTCGACGCCGGTCAGCACCTCACACGTGTTCGGGCCGCGCAGGTCGGTCCAGTACTCCTCGCCGACCAGCCGCATCCGGACCTGCCCGATCGGCGGAGTCGCCGGCACCTCGGCCTCGCTGAACACGCCGATCAAACCAAGATGCACGTGCACGGTCAGGTCCGGGCCATAGACGTGAAACAGGTGTTTGCCGTAGGCCTCGGCGCGAATCAGCACCTTGCCGTCCACAAGGGACGCTCCGGCGGCGAACCTGCCCTGCGGGCTGGACACCGCGACCTGTGAGCGCGCGTACCGACGCTGGTGCAACCGGGCCAACCGGTGCAGCGTATGGCCTTCTGGCATCTCGGCTACCGTCCGGGCAGTGCGGGTGGCTGTCCGGTCCGCTCGTACTCGGCCAGCATCGCGATCCGCCGCTTGTGTCGTTCCCCTTCGGAGAACGCCGTGGCGAGGAACGTCGTGGCGATCTCGGTCGCCTGCTCGAGGGTGTGCATCCGGCCGCCGATGGCGACGACCTGCGCGTTGTTGTGCTCGCGCGCCAACTGGGCGGTCTCCAGGTTCCAGGCCAGCGCCGCCCGGCAGCCGGGCACCTTGTTCGCCGCGATCTGCTCGCCGTTGCCCGAACCGCCGATCACGATGCCGAGGCTGCCATCGTCGGCGACCGTCCTGCGGGCCGTTTCGACGCAGTACGGCGGATAGTCGTCGTCGGCCTCGTAGACGGGAGCACCCACGTCCACCACGTCGTGTCCGGCACCACGCAGGTGCTGGACCAGGTGGGTCTTCAACTCGAAACCCGCATGATCGGAACCGATGTAAACGCGCACGTCGGAAGTCTGCCACCCACCCGGTCGGCGGATCGAAACCAGGTGTGGCCGCAGCCTCGACCTGGCACGCTGGTGGCGTGATCGAAGCGACGTTTGCCCAGGACGGCTACGACATCCGGTTCGAATGGGGCACGGAGGGCGTCGACGTGCTGGCAGGCGAATGCGGGGCGCTGGTGATCGTGGACGTCCTGTCGTTCAGCACCTCGGTCGACGTGGCTGTGGCCAGAGGCGCCCGGATTCTGCCGCTGCCGTGGCGGGACGAACGCGCTGCTGCGGCGGCCAAGGCGGCCGGCGCCGTGCTGGGTGGTGAGCGGTCGTGGAGCCTGCGCCCTGCGTCGCTGCTGGACATCCCGGCCGGCACGCTGCTGGCGCTGCCGTCACCGAACGGAGCGACGCTGTGCACGCGAGCCGCCGCCACCGGCACACGGGTGCTGGCCGGCTGCCTGCGCAACGCGCGATCGGTCGCGGGGCAGGCCTTGGCGGCCGCCGGTGGCCGGCCGGTCGGCGTGATCGCGGCCGGTGAGCGGTGGCCGTCGGTCGATGGCAGGCCGCTGCGCCCTGCGGTGGAGGACATGCTGGGCGCCGGGGCGATCGTGGCCGCCATGCGGGTGCTGGGCGGCGGGACGGCGTCGGCCGAGGCAGCTGTCGCGGCCAGTGCGGCGTTGGCTGTCGACGACATGGCGGCCATGATCGCGGCGTGCTCGTCGGGTCGCGAACTGATCGGATGGGACCATCCGCAGGACGTCGAACTCGCCGGGGAACTGGACGTGAGCACCGCGGCTCCGGTATTGGTGGACGGTGTGCTGTCGGATGTCTCGTAGATGACGGCGACCTGGGTCGAGCTGGGCGACGGCGTGCTGGTGCGCCGGTACGCAGAACTCGACATGTCGATCGGGCTCGTCCTCGGTGACGGGGAATGCCTGGTCGTGGACACGCGAGGCGACGTGGTGCAGGGCACCGAGCTGGCCGCCGCGGTTCGTGAGGTGACCGGTATGCCGTGGACGGTGGTGCTCACACACGCGCACTGGGACCACGCGTTCGGCACGGCCGCGCTGCTGCCCACCGAGGTGTGGGCGCACGAGAAGTGCCACGCCGATCTCGTCGCCAACAGTGACCGGCAGCGGACCGCGACAGCCGCCTGGTACCGGGCCGATGGCCGGGATGACGACGCCGAGCACGTGTTGGCGGTCGAGCCGGTGCTCCCCGATCGGCTGATGACCGACCGGGCTGAGATCACGGTCGGTGGCCGTCAGGTGGTGCTGGCTCATTTCGGGCCCGGCCACACGGACAACGACATCGTCGTGCAGGTGCCGGACGCCGGCGTCGTGTTCGCCGGTGACCTGGTGGAACAGGGTGCGCCGCCGTCGTTCGGGGACGCCTATCCGCTGCTGTGGCCGTCGGCGGTGGACGGGATTCTCGCCCTCGCTCCGCGGGTGGTGTCACCGGGCCACGGTGAGCCCGTTGCGGTCGACTTCGTCACCGGTCAGCGCGCCGAACTGGCTCTGGTGGCAACGCTGTGTGCGGACGTGATCGCTGGTCGGAGCGACGTGCCGGACGTGTTGCGCCGTTCGCCCTACCCCGAATTGGTCATGCGCACGGCCATCGAGCGGACTCGGGCAACTCGCCCAAGGTCAGCCAAATAACCCGTCTGCCGGGACGATATTCGGCCGAATGGGTGATGGAGGACCGTCAAACCGACGACAAACTGTTATCGAACAGGAACGTGGTTGCTACCTCTG
This sequence comes from Pseudonocardiaceae bacterium, assembly GCA_036279295.1. Taxonomy (GTDB): domain Bacteria; phylum Actinomycetota; class Actinomycetes; order Mycobacteriales; family Pseudonocardiaceae; genus DATEPR01. The sequence continues at coordinate 14,016 of DASUJK010000178.1, forward strand.
TTCGACGTCCATGATCCGGGTGTCGGGGCCTGGCACTGTGAGGAAACCGGAGTTTGTCCATGCTGCATCCCTTCGTGCAGGCGGTCCCGTCGCCGCACGATGCGGGCGTCCGTCAGGTCGCCGCGCTCTCCGCCCGCCTTGCCTACGTTCTGATGTGCGCCACCCTGTCCTGGGGTGTGCTGGTCAGCACCGGCTGGGTGCACCGCCTCACCGGGCGGCAGGCGACCCGCAACAGCCACATGGTGCTGGCCACCATGACGCTCGCCATCGCCAGCATCCACGTGCTGTCGTTCCTCTTCCTGACCGACATCAGCTTCGCGGCCATCACGCTGTTCGTGCCGTTCGCCGACGGCCTGCTCCGGCACACGGCCGGGATCATCGGCTTCGAGCTGATGGTCGCCATCGCGCTGTCCGTGCCCGTCCAGCGATTCTTCAGATACCGAAGATGGCTGGTCCTGCACCGACTCGCCTACCCGGCCGTCGCGCTCCTCGTCGTGCACTCCCTGTTCGGCGCGATCGCCAACGGCCACCTGGAAATCGTCTGGCTCGGTGGCATCACGTTCCTCGTGCCCACTGTCGTGCTCGCGGTACTCCGTTTCATTCCGTCCAGGGTGCTGGCCGAGGCCGGCCTGGTGAAGGAGGACGCGTGAAGATACGCAGACGGCGCGACCCCGAGGTGCGGGTCACCGTCAACAACGCGCGCTGCCACCGGTACGGCATCTGCCAGGCCGAAGCCGACGGTGTGTTCCTGCTGACCTCCGACGGCCGGCTGCGCTACGACGCCCGGCCGGACGCCAGCGAGCACGAGAACGTGCTCGCGGCAGCCCGCTACTGCCCGATGCAGGCCATCATCGTGGAAAGACGAGCCAGGTGAACAAGAGCAAGGTGACGTTGCAGAAACCGACGGCGAAGCGCGAACGCGTCGTGATCGTCGGTGCCGGCCTGGCCGGTCTCCGGTCCGCGGAACGCCTGCGGGAACTGGGTTTCACCGGTGAGCTGGTGATCATCGGCGCCGAGCGGCGCAGGCCCTACCACCGGCCGGCGCTGTCCAAACCGCTGCTCACCGGTGAACTGCGGCCCAGGGACCTGACGCTGCACAGCTACGTGCCGCTGGACGCGATCTGGCGCCGTGGCGCGCACGTGCTGAAGCTGGATGCCAGGCACCACAAGGTGGAACTCGCCGGTGAGGAGGAGATCCACTACGACGGCCTGGTGATCGCGACCGGTGTGCAGGCACGCCATCTGCAGGGCGCGCCCCGGCACGACCCGAGGGTGCACGTGCTGCGCACCATGGGCGACGCCATGGCCTTGCAGCGCAGCATCGCGGGCGGCAACGGCAAGGTGGTCGTGATCGGCGGCGGGTTCACCGCGTGCGAGGTGGCATCCACCGCTCGCGAACTCGGCTGTGAGGTCACCATCCTGTCCAGGTCGAAGGTGTTGCTGGGCAAGGTGGTCGGCGACACGATGGGCGAGGAGATCGCCGATCTGCACCGCGCCCACGGCGTTCGCGTCGAGCTGGGCGTCGAGGTGACGCACTGGCTGACGCAGCCGTGGGGCGTGAGCATGCACCTGTCCACCGGCAAGCTGGTGGTCGGCAGCACCGTGGTCCTGGCGGTGGGCAGCACGCCAGCCGTGCAGTGGCTGCGTGGTTCCGGGCTGACACTGGAGGACGGTGTGCTGTGCCGGCCGACGTGTCACGTGGTCGGCGCGAGCGACATCGTGGCGGCCGGTGACGTGGCCAGGTGGCCGAACCTGAGGTTCGAGGCAACCCCACGGCGGGTCGAGCACTGGATGAACGCGGTGGACATGGGCCGGGCGGCAGCGGAGAGCCTGCTGGCCGGCGCAGCCGCGAAGCCGTTCACGCCGTTGCCCCGGTTCTGGTCCGAGCAGCACGGGATGCACATGCAGGCCGCCGGTATGCCGGTGCTGAGCCAGGACACGATTCCACTGGCCCGCAAGGCGGCGGGCCGGGGCATCACGGGCTATGTCCGCAACGGACGGCTGATCGGCATCGTCGGGCGGGACAACCCACGCGGGATGCTGCACTGGACGGCCGAGCTCAAGCGCGAACTGCGCCGCTCGGAGACGTTGACGGGCTCGTCGATCCGGCCGCTGCGTCAGGAGCAGCTGGTGGAATGGCAGGCCAGTGATCAGTTGCGGATGAATTAGACGGAGAGCCGGCCCCGTTCGGGGCGGGGCCGGCTCTCGCTCAACGCTGAATGGACTTGATCTCGCAGAACTCTTCCAGTCCGAAGTGACCCAGTTCCCTGCCGTTCCCGGACTGCCGGTAACCGCCGAACGGGGCCACCGGGTTGAACGCGCCACCGTTGACGTCCACCTGACCGGTCCGCATCCGCCTGGCGAAGGCGATGCCCCGCTCCTGGTCACCGGAGAACACCGCGCCGGCCAGGCCGTAGATGGTGGAGTTGGCGATCGCGGCCGCCTCGTCCTCGTCGGCGTAGGGCAGGATCGACAGCACCGGGCCGAAGATCTCCTCCTGCGCGATCGTCATGTCGGACCGGACGTTCGCGAACACCGTGGGCCGTACGTAGTAACCGGTGCCAAGGCCGTCCACCGGCTCCGCGCCACCGGTGGCCAGCGTCGCGCCCTCGGCGATGCCCTTCTCGATGTAGCCGCGCACCCTGGTCAACTGGGCGGCCGACGACATCGGGCCGATCCGGGTGGCCTCCTCGTTCGGGTCGCCGACGGTGTACTTGGCCGCTGCGGCGACAGCGAGTTCGACGACCTCGTCGTGCCGGGCGGCGGGCACCAGCATCCTGGTCCACGCCGTGCAGGTCTGGCCGCCGTTGATGTAGGCGTTGGCCATGCCGACCTTCACCGCACGGCCGAAGTCGGCGTCGTCCAGCAGTACGTTGGCGGACTTGCCGCCCAGTTCCAGGGCGACCCGCTTGATCGTCTCGGAAGCCACTGCCGACACCCGGCGGCCTGCGCGGGTGGAGCCGGTGAACGACATCATGTCGATGTCCGGGTGCGCGGCCATGGCCTCGCCGACGACGGGTCCGGTGCCGTGCACCATGTTGACCACGCCCGGCGGGAGGCCGATGGCGTCCAGGATGTCGAACAGGACTCCGGCGTTCAGCGGTGCGATCTCGCTTGGCTTGAGCACGACCGTGCATCCGGCGGCCAGCGCCGGCACGACCTTCGCGACGATCTGGTGCAGCGGGTAGTTCCACGGCGTGATGCAGCCGACGACGCCGACGGGTTCCCGCACGACGAGCGAGTTGCCGATCTCCTCGCTGAACGCGAAACCGCCGTCCAGCAGATCGGCGATGCCGGCGGACGTGGCGACCGGCAGACCGGCCTGCACACGGCGGGCGAACGTCATGGGCGAACCCATCTCGGCGGAGACGGTGGCCGCGATCTCCTCGTTGCGGGCGGCCAGGCCCTCGGCGATCCGACGGACGACCTTGGCGCGTTCGTCAGCCGGCGTAGCCGACCATGCGGGGAAGGCAGCCTTCGCGGCCGCCACTGCTGCGTCCACATCGGCCGAGGTTCCGGCCGGCACCGAGGCGAACGCCGCTTCGGTGGCCGGGTTGACCACCTCGATCCGTTCGGTCGCCGTGTCGACGGATTCGCCTGCGATGACATGACCGGTGCGTGTGCTGACCGGGGCGGCCATGGATCCTCCATGAGGCTATGTGACTGGTCGGTAACAGCTTCCAGACTGTCACAGCCGGGCCGCTCCCGGTCGTCCGCGCAATCGGTTCAGTCGAAGGACGGGTCCTCGGTGCGGGTGCGCTTCAATTCGAAGAAGTGCGGGTAGCCTGCGAGCAGCCGGGCCCCGTCGAAGATCTGGCCTGCCACCTCGCCACGCGGAATCCGGGACAGCACCGGGCCGAAGAACGCGACATCGTCCACGTGGATGGTCGGCGTGCCGACATCCATGCCGACCGGGTCCATGCCGGCGTGGTGGCTGGCGCGCAGTTCCTCGTCGTACTCGGTCGACTTCGCGGCGTCGGCCAACTCGGCCGGCAGGCCCACCTCGGCCAGTGACTCGAAGATCACCTTGTCGAAGTCCTTGTTGCCCTCGTTGTGGATCCGGGTGCCCATCGCCGTGTAGAGCCCGGACAGCACACCCTCGCCATGGTGCTTGGCGGCGGCGATGGCGACCCGCACCGGGCCCCACGCCTTGGCCATCGCTTCCTGGTACTGCTCGGGCAGGTCACGACCCTCGTTGAGCACGGACAGGCTCATCACGCGGAAGTGCAGGTCGATGTCGCGGACCTGCGCGACCTCCAGGATCCACCGCGAGGAGATCCACGCCCAGGGGCACAGCGGGTCGAACCAGAAATCCACCCGTGCCGCACCGCCGTCGGCACGCTCCGCTGTCGTCATGTGCACGTCTCCAGACTGATTCGAAGTCCTCCGGTGCCGACTCGGCACCTGTCCAAGGACAACCACGGTACGGACGTGCTTTCTTCCCCGTCGGGGACATCAGCCGGGCCGTCGTTCGGCAAACAGGTGGCCGAACGTGATTGGATGCGATTGACCCCTTCCAGCTGAACATCATTACCGACCGAGGTGACCGTGGCCGCCCCCAACTTGACCCGCGAGCAGGCAGAGCAACGTGCTGACCTGCTTGAGGTGCAGTCGTACGTGATCGAACTGGACCTCACCGACGGCAGCGGCGGGCCGGGTGAAAAGACGTTCCGGTCCACGACGACCGTGCGATTCCGCTCCCGGCAGGCCGGTGCGACGAGCTGGATCGACCTGATGGCCGAACAGGCCGAGCGAGCTGTGCTCAACGGGGTCGAACTCGACCTGCTGCACTACCGCGAGGACAAGGGCATCGAACTGCCCGACCTGGCGGAGGAGAACGAACTGCTGGTCGAGGCGCACTGCCGTTACATGAACACCGGCGAGGGCCTGCACCGGTTCGAGGACCCGGTGGACACCAGCGTCTACCTGTACTCGCAGTTCGAGACGGCCGACGCGAAGCGCATGTTCGCCTGCTTCGACCAGCCCGACCTGAAGGGCACCTACCAGCTGACCGTGCTCGCCCCTGCGGACTGGAAGGTCATCTCCAACACCGCGGTCGAGCGCACCGAGGAGGACGACTCCGGCGGTGTCTGGCAGGTGTTCGGTACCACCGACGTGCTGTCCACCTATCTGGTGGCGCTGGTCGCCGGCCCGTACGCGGAGTGGCGGGACGAGTTCGTCGACGAGACGGCGGACGGCAAGGTCGTGATCCCGCTGGGCCTGTACTGCCGGGCGTCGCTGGCCGAGCACATGGACCACGAGCGGCTGTTCACCGAGACGAAGCAGGGTTTCGGCTACTACCACCAGGCATTCGGGGTCAAATACCCGTTCGGCAAGTACGACCAGTGCTTCGTGCCGGAGTTCAACGCGGGCGCCATGGAGAACGCGGGCTGCGTCACGTTCCTTGAGGACTACGTGTTCCGCAGCAGGGTCACCCGGTACCTGTACGAACGGCGCTGCGAGACCGTGCTGCACGAGATGGCGCACATGTGGTTCGGCGACCTGGTCACCATGCGCTGGTGGGACGACCTGTGGCTGAACGAGTCGTTCGCGACGTTCGCCAGCGTGCTGGCCCAGGTGTCGTCGACCGAGTACGAGCACGCATGGACGACGTTCGCGAACATCGAGAAGTCCTGGGCCTACCGGCAGGACCAGCTGCCCTCCACGCACCCGGTGGCCGCGGACATTCCGGATCTGGAGGCCGTCGAGGTCAATTTCGACGGCATCACGTACGCCAAGGGCGCCAGCGTCCTCAAGCAACTGGTCGCCTATGTGGGCCTGGACAACTTCCTGGCCGGGTTGCGGGTCTACTTCGCGAAGCACGCGTGGAGCAACGCGACCCTGGCCGATCTGCTGACCGCGCTGGAGGAGGCGTCCGGGCGGGATCTGTCCGGTTGGGGCGCGCAGTGGTTGCAGACCACCGGCCTGAACCTGATCCGCCCGAGGTTCACCGTGACCGAGGACGGCACGTTCCGTGACTTCACGGTGTTGCAGGGGCCTGCCCGGCCGGGTGCCGGCGAGCTGCGTACGCACCGGCTCGCGATCGGCGTGTACGACTTCGGCGATGACGGCAAGCTGGTCCGCCAGCACCGGGTCGAGCTGGACGTCACCGATGACCGGACCGACGTGCCGGACCTGATCGGCATTCCGCGGGGCAAGCTCGTCCTGGTCAACGACGACGACCTCACGTACTGCACGATGCGCCTGGACAACGACTCGCTGGCCACGCTGCTGGAGCACATCGCGGACATCGCGGAGCCGCTGCCCAGGACGCTGTGCTGGTCGGCGGCGTGGGAGATGACCCGCGAGGCCGAACTGAAGGCGCGTGACTTCGTGCACCTGGTGCTGCGTGGGATCGGCGCGGAGTCGGAGGTGGGGGTCGTGCAGCGACTGCTGTTGCAGGCACAGACGGCACTCGGCTCGTACGCGGACGTGGCGTGGGCACCGGAGGGCTGGGCCGAGTTCAGCCGCCGGATGCTCGAACTGGCCAGGGGGGCGGCTCCGGGTTCGGACCACCAGTTGGCCTACGTGAACTCGCTGTGCGGCTCGGTGCTGGACGACGACGTGCTCGCCGTGCTGGCCGGTTGGCTGGACGGCTCGGCCCCGCTGCCCGGTCTGACCGTGGACACCGACCTGCGGTGGCGGCTGGTCCGAGCGCTGTCCGCGCACGGCAAGATCGGGCTGTCCGACATCGACGCGGAGCGGGAGCGGGACGCCACGGCGGCCGGCAACCGGTACGCCGAGTGGGCGCGTGCGCTGCGGCCGATCGACGAGGCCAAGGCGGAGGCCTGGCAGCGGGCCGTGTTCGACGACGACCTGCCCAACGCGGTGAGCGACGCGATCATCGCCGGCTTCTCGCACCCGTCCCAGAAGCCGCTGCTGGCCGGTTACGTTGCGAAGTACTTCGCCGACGTGGCCGGGGTGTGGGAGCGGCGCTCCAGCGAGCGTGCCCAGCCGACCGTGCTGGGGCTGTTCCCGGCGTGGTCGGTCGCGCAGAGCACCGTCGACGCGGCGAACGAGTGGCTGGCCGAGGACCGCCCGCCCGCGCTGCGCAGGCTGGTGTCCGAGGGCCGGGCCGGAATCGTCAGGGCGCTGGCCGCACAGGAGTTCGATCGTAGCTAACGCTTCGGCGTCGCGGTGGTTTCAACCACCGCGACGCCGAACACAGCGCTAAAGTCCACGTTCGTGTCGCAAACGATCTCCGCGATCGCCAGCCTGCTGTGGCCGTTGATCGTCCTCGCCGTGCTCGTCCTGTTCCGCGGGCCGCTGACCAGGGTCATCCGCTCCACCGAGTCGCGTGACTTCACGATCAAGATCGCCGGTCAGGAGGTGTCCGTCGGCGAACTGCACCGGCAGCAGATGGACATGCTCGCCGATCTGCAAGATCAGATCGCGGCCCTGCACAAGGAAGCGGGCATCGCCGACCAGCCTGGCCCGGCGAAGATCACCAGCCGGGTCACGGTGGACAGTCCGGTGACCGTGGCGGCAGGCCAGCCCGGTGGCACGGCCACCGCTGATTTCGACGACACCGACACCGAACTGACCCACGTCGAGTTGCCAAGCCAGGACCGCCCGCAGTTCCACGCCGATCCGGTGAAGGCGCCGTGGGAACGGCTGGAACACCACGATCCGGAGCCGGTCGAGGAACCGGCGGCAGCCGCCGCGCAGGCCACCACGTTGACCATCGTGCAGTCCGACGACGCCGAGATCGTGCCCGGCTGGGCGGGCCAACCGGCGGACAGCCGCCCGAAGGCGGCGGGTGTGCTGTGGGTGGACGACCACCCGGAGCGCAACGCCCTGCAGGTGGACCAGCTGGAGCGCCGGGGTGTCGTCGTGGATGCCGTGCGCAGCACCAAGGAGGCCGTGCAGAAGCTGACCGGCCAGCGCTACCAGATCATCGTGTCCGACATGGAACGTGTCGAGGGCGGCAAGCCGGTGCCCAACGCGGGGCTGGAACTGATCCGCACGATCCGCACGTTCGACCGGGACACACCGGTGGTGATCTTCGCATCCGGGCCGGGCGGCAAGGTGCTGGCCGACACGGCGGCCCAGATCGGCGCGGACCTGGTGACCAACTCGTGGTACCAGCTGTCCCAGGAGATGCGCCGGATCGGCGTGCTGTGACGCGAGCTAGCGAGTGTCACACGCCGACCAAGGACTGACTGCAACCATCCGCCCCGCGGGCGGAACCCCGGCGCTCAGCGCGCCGGGGTGCTGGGACTGGCCGGGCTGATGTGCTTGGGGGCCGAGCCCGCCTGGTCGGTGAGCATCCGCAGGGCGCTGACCAGACCGCCGATCAGGT
>DASUJK010000179.1:0-24061 GCA_036279295.1 Pseudonocardiaceae bacterium
GATCGGGTGGAACGGGTGCCCGTACGGGCCGGCCAGGGCGGCGCTGACCGGCTGCTTCGCCTGTCCGATGTCACTGGCCATGAGGAACCCCACCTCTCGATGAATCGCTAACAAAGTTTGTCCTTAAAGTGGGGCGACGTCAAGAGCCGCTGGGTACGTGATGTCCGTCTATCAGGTAGCGCATACTTGTTAGTGTTAATATGGAGGGTTGGCGCTTGGTCGGGCCGGTCGCCGTGCTGGACGGCGATGCTCGCCGGTCCGCACTGAAACTTTCGGTCCGTCGAAACCTGTTCCCGCCGACCAGCGCCCTCGCCGCACGGCACCGTCTTGACCGATGCCGAACCCCGCTCGCACCCTGTGCCATCCCCGAATCGTCTGCTCAGGCGAGGAGCCGGCATGTACCCACACCGCAGAACGGCCGGTCTGACCCTGGCCTTCGCACTGGTCGCGGCGGCCACCGGCACACTGGCCGGTCAATCGGCGACAGCAGCCGTTGCCGACGTGAACGTCACGGTGAACGCCGACGAGGGCATGGGCACCATCCCGGACACCGGCTACGGCCTGAACTCGGCGGTCTGGGACGACCAGATGAACGTGCCGCAGGTGCAGGGCATGCTCGGCGACGCGGGCGTGCGGATGCTGCGTTACCCGGGTGGTTCCTACGGCGACATCTACCACTGGCAGGACAACACCGCCACCGGTGGTTTCGTCGCGCCCGGCACCGACTTCGACGCGTTCGAGGGCACGGTGCACAAGATCGGCGCTCAGGCCATGCTGATCGCGAACTACGGGTCCGGCACGCCGACCGAGGCCGCGGACTGGGTGCGCTACGCGAACATCACCAAGGGCTACGGGGCGAAGTACTGGGAGATCGGCAACGAGCTGTACGGCAACGGCTACTACGGTTCCGCATGGGAGACCGACGACCACGCCGACCACAGCCCCACCGCGTACGCCGACAACGTGTTGCGGTACGCGACCGCGATGAAGGCCGTCGACCCGACCATCAAGATCGGCGCCGTGCTGACCATGCCCGGCAACTGGCCGGACAGCGTCGTGAACCCCGGCGACAGCGCCGACTGGAACAAGGCCGTGCTGTCCATCGCGGGTTCGGCCATCGATTTCGCGATCGTGCACTGGTACCCCGGTGGCACGGACGCGGCAGCCGAACTGAACAAGCCGGTGCAGGTGGCGGGCGAGCTGACCCAGTTGCGGCAGGAGATCAACCAGTATGCCGGCACACGCGGTCCGGGGATCGGTATCGCGATGACCGAGCTGAACGGCACCGTGGACGAGGACACCCAGCCCGACGCCCTGTTCGGCGCGGACGCCTACTTCACCGCACTGGAGCACGGCGTGTTCACAGTGGACTGGTGGGACACGCACAACGGTGGCACCGCGATCAGCACCGCACCCGACGGCGCGACCGACTACGACGACTTCGGTGTGCTCTCCAGCGGCACGAACGTCGGCGGCACGGCGGAACCGCCGCTGAACACGCCGTTCCCCACCTACTATGCGCTGTCCATGCTGAGCAAGGTCGGCAGTCCTGGCGACACGATGGTCCGCACGAGCAGCGACCAGGCCATGGTGGCCGCGCACGCGGTGCGCAATGCCGACGGCGACCTGTCCGTCATGTTGATCAACAAGGACCCGAACGGCGCGCACCAGGTGCGACTGCACTACGCAGGCTTCACCCCGACGACAGCCACCCCTATCGTGTACGGCTACGCCGACGAGGCGAGCGCCGTCACCACCGGCACCGAGGGCACCAGCGCCACCCAGACCCTGGCGCCCTACTCGATCGAGACCGTCGTGCTGAAGCCCTCCTCGGCGGCCGGCGCGCTGAGCGCCCCCGGTGACGCGAGCAGCAGCGACGTCACCGATAATCAGGCGACCATCAGCTGGACACCGTCGGTCGGCGGCCACGTCGTGCGCTACGAGATCTACCGGCAGGTCGGCGCCGACAGCGAGCTGCTGGCCAACTCGACGTCGACCTCGGTCACGGTGCCGAATCTGGTGCCCGGCACCGGGTACACCTTCAACGTGCTGGCCAGGGACGACAACGGGAACCTGTCACTGCCCTCGGCGCCGGTCACGTTCACGTCCAGCACACCGCAGAACTCCACGTGCGCCGTGAACTACGTGGTGACCAACGGCTGGGGCACCGGTTATGTCACCGACATCACCGTCACCGACACCGGCCCGAACCCGATCGACGGCTGGACACTCGCGTTCGCGTTCCCGACCGACAGTGAGTCGGTGAGCAGTTCGTGGAACGGGAACTGGTCCACGAACGGCGCCAACGTGCTGGTGACCAACCTGGACTGGAACGCCCAACTGGCCGCGCACGGCGGGAACTCGGCCGACATCGGTTTCGTGGGCGCCAACGACGGCGCCTACCCGTCGCCGGCGTCGTTCACCCTCAACGGAGCGGTGTGCACGACGACGTTCTCGTCATAGTCCGACTGCGACACGGCCGGCCGGAGCCGGGGCCGATCAACGGGTCCCGTGCGCCATGGCGGTGACCGTCCGGCCGTCGATCTCTTGCGGCTAGGCTGCGGGGACGCGATGAGCAGCCCCGATGCCGGTGGCGAGGACCAGAAGGATCGTGATGCAGGTCTACGAGTCCGTCACCGATGCGATCGGCCGCACCCCGCTGTTCCGCCTCAACCACGTCCAGGCCCCGGCGCCCATCTACGTGAAGGCCGAGTTTCTGAGCATCGGCGGCAGCGTCAAGGACCGGGCGGCCCTGGCCATGATCGAGCAGGCCGAGCGGGACGGCTCGCTGCGTCCTGGCGGCACGATCGTCGAGGCCACGTCGGGCAACACCGGCATCGGCCTGGCCATGGTCGGCGGCCAACGTGGCTATCGCGTGGTCATCGGCGTGTCCGACAAGGCCGCGCAGGAGAAGGTCGACATCCTGAAGGCCTACGGCGCCGAGGTCGTGCTGGCCACCACCGGGCTGCCGCTGGAGCACCCGGATCACCTGTTCAACGTCGTGCGGCGGATCGTCGACGAGACCCCGGGCGCCTGGCTGGCCGACCAGTACGACAACCCGGCCAACCCGCAGGTGCACACGCGCACGACCGGACCGGAGATCTGGGAGCAGACCGAGGGCCGCGTCACCCACTTCGTCGCCGGCATCGGCACGGGCGGCACCATCAGCGGCACCGGCCGCTACCTCAAGGAGGTCTCCGGCGGCCGGGTCACGATCGTGGCCGCCGATCCGGAGAGTTCCGTCTATTCCGGCGGCGACGGCAGCCCGTACTGGGTGGAGAGCATCGGCCACTCGCTGCACCCGGAGACGGCGGCCGACCGCTGGCCTGACTCGTTTCGCCCGGACGTGGTCGACCGGTACGAGCGCATCGGGGACCGGACGTCGCTGCTGACCGCGAGGGACCTCGGTCGGCGGGAGGGTCTGCTGGTCGGGGCGTCCTCCGGTACCGCGGTCGCGGCCGCGCTGCGGGTGGCGGGTGAACTGACCCCGGACGACCTCGTCGTCGTGCTGCTGCCCGACTCCGGCCGGTCGTACCTGTCCAAGGGCCTGAACGACGACTGGTTGCGCCACTGGGGTTTCCTGGAGGACTCGGACCACCGGGTACGCATGCTGACCGACCGTCGGACCGACAAGCTGCCGACGGTCCCGGCCACGGCGACGGTCGGTGACACCGTGGCCGCGTTCGCGGATGCCGCCCAGCCTGGCGCCGTCCTGGTCGTCGTGCCGCGCGCCGAGCGGCCCTACGGCGTGGCGTCGGCCGAGATCCTGGGCACGGTGTCCCCGGCAGGGCTGGGTGTGGCGCTGGCAGCGGGACAGATCCGCCGGGACGACCCGGTCCCGCTGGGGCTGCCGCTGCCGGTGGTCGGCGTCGGCGAGTCCCTGCCCGACGCCGTCGCGGCGCTGGGTGACCACGACGGGGTGGTCGTACTGGAGGACGGCCGGGCGTTGGCGGTGTTGAGCCGCGCCGAACTCCTGGACCGCCATGCTGACCCAGTCGGCGTCAGTTAGCAGAGGTTGTCCGCGGTTCCTGCCGTGACCGACTACGCGGACGGGTCCGGCAGACCCTGGTCGGTGGTCCGTCCGATGAGCCAGTCGGCGCCGGTGTTGATGAGGACGTACCGCACGTCGTCGCCGCGGCCGTGCAGGGTGAAGATGAACCGCCTCGGCGTGCGGTCGTGTTCCTCCCACCACCCGATGTCCGCGATGGTCTTGTGTTCGTCCTCGTATTCGAGGTGGTCCAGGTCGTGGTCTGGCACCGCGATGGCGAGACGATTCCGCCCGGGTCTGTCCGGCAGCCCACGGGGCACTGCCCACGACCGCAGCACACCGTCCTCTTCCAACCGCAGGTCGAAATGAGGCCGTGGCCGACGATGGTCATGCAGCACGAAAGCCGGTCGCCCCGAAGGCATCGCATGCTGTGGTTCCACGGTGACCATGACTTTCCGGTCGGGTCGGTCTGTCCGAGCGTACGACACCTCGGCCGGCGCCGCGTCAGCCACCGAGCTGCTGCCCTGTTGCCCGCGACCGCGTTGAGCGGCAAGATCGATCGTGGCTGGTCTGTCCCGCAGGAGCGGTCGCCGTGGAGGAGCCGTTGTGGATGTCGTCGAATTCACCCCCGAGCCGGACCAGTACGCGTGGACCTTCGGTGGCGTCGCGCCCATCCGTGAGGTTGAACCGGGCACGCTGCTGAAGCTGTGGACCGAGGACGCGTTCAGTGGCCGGTTGCGGAGCGCTTCGGACAAACCGAGCGAAAAGCTCGACATGCGCGAGGTGAACCCGCAGACCGGACCGTTCGCCGTGCGCGGAGCGGAACCGGGTGACACGCTCGCGCTGCACTTCGTTGACCTGCAACCCGCGCGTGACTGGGCCGCCTCGGCGACGATCCCGTTCTTCGGCGGGCTGACCGCCACCGACCGCACATCGATGCTGCACTCGCCGCTGCCCGAGCTGACCTGGATCTACCAGCTGGACCGGGAACGCCAGGTCGTCGTGTTCGAAGCGCTGCGTGGCGAGTTGCGGCTGGACCTGCCGGTGGAGCCGATGCTCGGGACGGTGGGGGTCGCGCCGGCCGGGCGTGAGGTCCGCACGTCGCTGGTGCCGGACATGTTCGGCGGCAACATGGACACGCCGGAGATGAAGGCCGGTGCCACCTGCTACCTCGGCGTGAACGTGCCGGGTGCGATGTTCTCCGTTGGTGACGGGCACTACCGCCAGGGCGAGGGCGAGGCGTGCGGTACCGCCGTGGAAGGCGCGATGAACGTGACGCTCATCGTGGAGCTGATCAAGGGTGGCGCGCCCGTGTGGCCCAGGATCGAGCAGGACGACCACTACGCGGTGGTCGCGTCGTCGCGTCCGCTGGAGGATGCGTGGCGGGCGAGCCAGCGTGGCATGATCGACTGGTTCGGCCAGTTGTACGGGCTCGACCCGCTGGATGCTTACCAGCTGCTCACGCAGATCAGCAAGGCGCCGTTGGCCAATGTCGTCGACGCGAACTACAGCGCCGTCACCAAGGTCCCCAAGCAGCTGCTGCCATCGGCCGAGGCGTACGGCGGGATGCACCGGTACCTGCGTGAGCAGGCCGCGACGTTGTAGGAGGTGGTCGGAATGGATCTGCTGTTGTCCGGGCGCAGGGCCCTGGTGACCGGTGGTACCAAAGGTATCGGCAGGGCGGTGGTCGCCGCCCTCGTCGGTGAGGGCGTCTCGGTGGCCTTCTGCGCGCGCACCGAATCCGAGGTGCGCGCGGCCGAGCAGCAGCTCCGGGACGCGGGCGCCACGGTGTTCGGCGAAGCGCTCGACGTTGCCGACGGCGGCGCGCTGACCGCCTGGGTCGATCGCGCCGCGGCCGAACTGGGCGGGCTGGACATCGCGGTCGCGAACGTGAGCGCCCTGTCCATCGGCTCGGCCGAAGAGAACTGGCAGGCCGGCTTCGAGGTGGACCTGATGCACACGGTCCGCCTCGCCGAAACCGCGCTGCCTCATCTGGAAAGCAGCGACGCCGGTGCCATCGTCGCGATCTCCAGCGTCTCGGGCCGTGAGATCGACTTCGCCGCCCCGGCCTACGGCACGATGAAGGCCGCCGTCGTCCACTACATCCAGGGCCTTGCCTACCGGCTGGCCCCGCAGGGGATTCGCGCGAACACCGTGTCGCCCGGCAACACCTACTTCGAGGGCGGCATCTGGCACGGCGTCGAGAGCGGCAACCCCGAACTGTTCAGCGAGGCGATGTCGCTCAACCCCACCGGCCGCATGGGCACACCGGAGGAGATCGCCTACGCGGTGACGATGCTGGCCAGTCCGCTCGCGTCGTTCATCACCGGGACGAACCTCGTTGTTGACGGCGCGCTGACGCGGGGGGTGCAGCTCTAGCCGGCCTCACCTGCGGTGGTGGACGTCCGGCAGGCCGTAGACCGGGGTGCGGATGCCTTCGTACCGCGCCTTGAGCTGCAGGGCGAGGTAGAGCGAGTAGAACCGTGACTGGTGCAGGTTTCCGCCGTGGAACCACAGGCCGGGCTGCTGGGTGGGCTTCCACATGTTCCGCTCCTCGCCCTCCCACGGGCCGGGGTCCTTCTTCGTCGCCGAGCCAAGGCCCCAGCACTTGCCGACCCGATCCGCCATCTCTTCACCGCACAGGTCGGCGACCCAGCCGTTCATCGAGCCGTAGCCGGTCGCGTAGACGACCAGATCGGCATCCAGCTCGGTGCCGTCGGCGAGTACGACGCTGCCCGGCGTGAGATGGTCGACCTGACCGTGGGCGAGCTTGACCTGGCCGTTCGCGACGAGGTCGGCCGCGCCGACATCGATGTAGTAGCCGGAGCCGCGCCGGAGGTACTTCATGAACAGGCCTGAGTTGTCCTCACCCCAGTCGTGTTCGAAGCCCGCCGCGGCCAGGCGCTCGTAGAAGTCGGCGTCGCGTTGTTTGATCTGCTCGTAGACCGGGATCTGGAACTCGTGCATGATCCGATAGGGCAGCGACGCGAAGATCATGTCGGCCTTGTCGGTGGTCACCCCGGAGCGCACCGCCTGCTCCGAGTAGAGGTCGGCCAGCGCCACCTCCATCAGCGAGTCCGACCGCACGATGTGTGTCGACGAACGCTGCACCATCGTCACGTCCGCGCCGTGCTCCCACAGCGCCGCGCAGATGTCGTGCGCCGAATTGTTGGAGCCGACGACCACGGCTTTCCTGCCCGCGTACCGGTCCGGGCCCGGATGGTTGGACGAATGGTGCTGATCGCCCTCGAATTCGGTCATTCCCGGGAACTCCGGCAGGTTGGGCTTGCCCGACACACCCGTCGCGAACACCAGGTGACGCGGTGTGAGGATGATGTTCTCGCCGTCCCGGTCGACCGCTACCCGCCAGTACCCGGTCGCCTCGTCGAAGGACGCCGAGGTGACCTGCGACCGCGTCCAGTACGGCACCTCCATGACGCGCGTGTACATCTCCAGCCAGTCGGCGATCTTGTCCTTGGGCGAGACGACCGGCCAACTGTCCGGGAAGGGCAGGTAGGGGAGATGGTCGTACCACACGGGATCGTGCAGGCAGAGGCTCTTGTACCGCTTGCGCCACGAGTCACCCGGCCGGTCGTTGCGTTCCACCACCAGTCCGGGAATGCCGAGTTGTCGAAGCCGGGCACCGAGCGCGATGCCGCCCTGGCCACCGCCGATGACGACCACGAACGGCTGCTCGTCGTAACCAAGCCGCGTCTGCTCCAACTCCCGTTCCTCGGCCCAGGACCGGCGTTGCTCGACGGCGCCGTGTCGCGTGCCCTTGGGGCGCCGGTCGCCGTGTGACTCCGGGAAGTCCTTGAGCTCACGCAGGGTGGTCAGCAGTGTCCACGCGCCGTCGTCCGTGAGCCGTAAGTGACCGTCGGCTCGGCCGACCGCCGTGTCGAACTCGATCCACGCCTCGACGACACCGCCCGCTTCCGCAGGCGGTTCGGTCGTGCGGAATCCCGATGGACCGGTGGCCGAACCGCAGGCCGTGACCAGGTCCGCGACGCCGGCACGCCCCTCGACCGTCGTGATGTTCCAGGTGAAGGCCACCAGGTCACGCCAGTAGCTGTCGGCGGCGAACAGTGAGGCCGCCGTTTCCGCGTCGCCTGCTGCGAGTGCGTACTCGAACCGGGCGAGCCAGTCGTCCACGCGCACCTGGGGCGAACGTTCCGGCGTCACCGAATCCAGCGTCTGCGTCATCGAAACTCCCCACGGCCGGTTCACGTGCCACTCATGGTGTCCACGAAGAGTGCCGAACACAACCGTCACGGCGCCCGTGGCGGAGGCGCTCGCCAGGAAGCACACTGATCGTCGTCCGACCAGACAGACGTCCCCGAGGAGCAGCACATGCGCCATCCGGCCGATGTGGACCTGACCGAGGCATCCGAGGCACTGCACGCCGGGGCGTTGTCCGCCGTCGAGCTCACCGAGGCGTGCCTGGAGCGCATCGCACGACGGGACCCGGCCTACGGCGCCTGGATCCGCGTGTACGAGGACGAAGCACGCGCAGCCGCCAAGGCGGCTGACGAGATCATCGCCGCGGGCGCCGCGGGTCCCCTGACCGGGATCCCCATCGGACTCAAGGACGTGATCGGCGTAGCGGGCCTGCCGCTGACCGCGGACAGTGCCGTGCTGGAGGGCAACGTCGCCGCCGAGGACTCCACCGTGTGGGCCAGGCTGCGCGAAGCCGGCATGGTGCTGCTCGGACACCAGCACTGCGGCGAGTTCGCCAGCGGCACCTGGGGTGTGAACCCGTGGGGGAGCGACTTCACACCCGGCGGATCGAGCAGCGGCGGCGGCATCGCGCTCGCCGCGCGGATGGTGCCGGCCAGCGTCGGCACCGACGGCAGGGGCAGCATCCGGATGCCGGCGGCGTTCAACGGCGTCACCGGCGTGAAACCGACCTTCGGGCTGGTGAGCACCGCCGGTTGCGTGCCGATCACCTACACCTACGACACCCTCGGGCCGATGGCCCGCAGCGCCGCCGACTGCTCGCTGCTGCTGCGGGCCATGGCCGGACGGGACGAACGAGACCGGGCCACCCTTGCCCAACCGGCCGACCCCGGCCCGTTTCCCACGTCGCCGCGGCCAGGCCCTCGGCCCTTGGCCGGCGTCCGGATCGGCATTCCCCGGTTCCCGCTGTCGATGAGCGACGGCGTCGCCGCCGTGTTCGACCGTTGCCAGCGCGAGCTGACCGGCCTCGGCGCCGAACTCGTGCCGTTCGACTGGCCGGAGAACCCGTTGGACCCGGAGATCGGCCGGAGCGGTGACTGGATGCACATCCTCGGCGCCGAGTTGATGTACATCCACGAACAGTTCGTCGACCGAGCCCACCTCTACCGCGACTACTGGACGTCGACGATGCCCAGCTACGAGTCGGTGGGCAGCGCTGTCGACTACGTCAGGGCCCAGGGCAAGCGCGCCGAGCACATCGCGACCTGGCACGGCATCTTCGCGCGGTACCGGCTCACCGCGGTCGTCCACCCCGCCGCACTCCGCGAACTCGTCGGCGCACAGACACCGGTCGACTCGGAGGACTTTCCCCCGATGGTGTTCGGCGTGTGGAACGACGTCAACTTCCCGGTGGTCGCGGTGCCCTCGGGCCGCAGTGGCACCGACGGCTCACCGGTCAGCATGCAGATCGTCGGCACGCCCTACACCGACACCGGACTGCTCCAACTCGCCATCGACTATCAGTCGGCCACCGAGCACCATCGCGAACAGCCGTCCGGTCTGGACACCGCGCCCGCGTACCAGGGCCCCGAGCGCAAGGAGGCGGTCCGCACCCAGAAGTCGTTCGTGGCGAAGGCGAGCCCCACCGACCCGCTGATACCGGTGCCACCGTCAGCCGGGTGTCGGCATCGATGACGACCTGCGTGTTCACGGCCGGGCTGCTCGCATTGAAACTTTCGTACCCACAGACCATGTTGGCCGACGAGTTGACTCGGTATCCGCTGGCGTTTCATTCCGCGCGGCGTCGTTCCGCTGCTGCCGCGAGGATCAGGTATCCGCTGGCCGTCCACGTGTACGCACGGTCGCGCTGGCCCGCACCGGTCAGCGCGTCGAAGTTCTCGGCGAATCCGGACGCCTCACACAGGGCGCGGAACCGGTCGCTGATCTCGTCGGCCAGCAGCGTGTGACCGGCGCGGCGCAGGCCGTCCTCGATCAGCACCGTGGAGGGCGCCCAGATCGGTCCACGCCAGTAGCCGTCCGGTTCGTAGTGGGGGGATCCGGGTAGCTCGGTCGCCAGGCCGTGCGGTGTCAGGTGCTCGCGGATCTGTTCGGCCAGCGCGGTGTGGATGTGGTGCGGGAGCAGGTCGCCGAGCACGATCGGCATGAGGTCCAGGAGACTGCCGCTCGTTCGGGTGTGACCGGATTCGAGCACGTGGACGGCGAAGCGCTTGCCCGTCCACAGTGTTTCGATCATCGCCCTGAGCATGCGATCGGCCTGGGTGAACCACTGCGGCGCCGCATCCGGCGCGTCGGTGAGCTCGGCCAGGGCACCGAGTTCGCGCATCTGCAGTACCAGGAAGGCAGCCAGGTCGGCGCTCTCCACGACACGTCCTTCGTCGAAGGTGCTGGCGTTGTCCCAGCCACTGTCGTTGCCGTGGTGGTAATGGGCCAGCTCACTGCCCGGCGCCCGCCGGCAGTCCAGCCAGTGCCGGGTCCAGCGTTCCAGGCCACGGTAGGCATCGGTGAGGTCCGCGCCCGACAGTTCGGGCAGCGTGCGGCGCAGCGCGTCCAGTGTCCAGCCGTGGATCGGCGGTTTGACGAAGTTGTAGAGCACCTCGGAATGGGTGATCGAGTCCGGCAGCGCGCCCGCGCCGTCCTGGTGGTCGAACACCAGTTGGTACTGGTCCCAGGCCAGCCGAGGGCGGCCGACGGCCAGTGCCAGGGCGTTGAAGCAGTGGTCCCAGCTCCATACCTTGTCCATCCAGTGTTTCGACATCAGAACGGCAGGCCGGGTGACCAGTCCGGCCGGCCCGACCGTGGCCGACCACAGCACGTACGCGGCGAGGTCGGCGGCCGGGGTGCGGTCACCGCGCCAGGGCGCGACGGTGTCCAGGAACTCGGTGAACGAGGCGGCGGCAGCGGTCGCCGCCTGGTCGAAGGTCGTGCTCGCCACGTAGGGCCTGCGGCCCGTTTCGTACTCCTCGATCACCAGTTCCCAGGGTGTCGTGTCCGGCATGAACGCGACGCTTCGCCCGGCGGTGCCCACTGCCTGCGTTCCTGGTGCGTCGGCGACCGCTCCGGCGAGCACCGTGATCCGGTATCTGCGTCCGGTCTCGTAGCTGGTGAACACGTGGGCTCCGTCCACCGGGTCGCGGTAGAGGTAGGTGCCGCTGAACGGGCCGAGGATCGTCGCGGTCGCCGCGATGCGCAGGCCGAGACCGTCGCCGCGCACCCGTATGGTGTCCGGGGCCGCGTAGACCAGGTCGATTCGTGCCGACCCGTCGATCCAGCTCAACATCGACGGGCACGCCTCGACGTGGGTGTCGGCCCGTTCGCCTCGCCGGGTGAGCGGGCAGAACGCGAGGACGGCGTGCATTCCCGTCTGGTGCGAGACCAGGTGCAGGTCCCGCTCGGTTCGGCCGCGCGCGGTCACCGGGGAGATGCCGAACCAGGATCCGTGGTGGCTGAAGGGGATGTCCCGCACGTTGAAACGTGGGGCCGGCCGGGGGTCGGTCATGACGCTCTGGCTTTCGTCTCGTGCGCGGACGGTGGGCGGACAGTGGATTGTGGCGGCGGTCAGTCCTTGATGGCTCCAGCGGTGACACCCGCGGCTACGTAGCGCTGGGCGAGGATCAGCAGCACGGTCGCGGGGACCGACGCCACCACGGCCGTGGCCATGATGGCGTTCCACTGCTGGTTGTTGTTGCCGATGTAGTGGTAGATGCCCAGGGTGATCGGTTGGTGGGAGCCACTCGCGTCCAGCGTGCTGGCGAAGACGAAATCCGACCAGGCCCACAGGAACGTGAACAGTGAGACGGTGACGATCGCGTTGCGGCTCACCGGCAGCACGATGGACCAGAAGGTGCGCAGCGAGCCGGCACCGTCGATTCTGGCGGCCTGCATCAGTTCCTCCGGGATACCGGACATGAACGCGGTGCAGACCAACACCCCGAACGGCACCGCGATCGTCGAGTCGGCCACGACGAGGCCCGGCAGCGTGTTGATCAGCCGGGTGGCCAGCAGCACCGCGTAGAAGCCCATCGCCATGATGATGCCGGGAATCATCTGGGCGACCAGCAACGCGAAACTGAACAGCCCACCGCCGTGCGGGCGCAGTTTGGCCAACGCGAATCCGGCCGGAGTGGACAGTGCGAGCGTGAGCGCGACGGTCGCCAGGCCGACCACCAGGCTGGTACCCAGATACGGCAGTTGCTGGCTGAACACGGCGCGGTACCCGACCAGTGTGCCGTGCAGCGGGAACCAGTTCGGCGGGCTCCTGCGCATGTCCGCGTCGCGGGTGAGGGATTCGTTGATCATCCAGTAGACCGGGAACAACATCAGTGCGGTCAGCAGCAGGCCGAGGACGGTTTTCCACCACGTCCGGGTACGCATCAGGCCGCCCGCGCCGAACGCTGGGTGCGGATGTAGATCAGACCGAAGGCCAGGGCGATGACGACCAGCAGATTGCCCACCGCGGCGCCGGGTCCGAAATCGGGTAGCGGACTGCCGAACCCGAGACGGTAGGACCAGGTGGCCAACGTCGTCGACGAGTCCACCGGGCCGCCCCGCGTCATGATCCAGATGATGTCGATGACCTTCAGGGTGTAGATCAGGCCGAGCAGCAGCGTGATCGCGGAGGCCGGCCGCAGCAGCGGGAAGGTGATCCGGCTGAAGCGCTGCCACGGGTTCACGCCGTCGATCGCCGCGGCCTCATAGAGCGTCTCCGGGATGGTCTGTAGCCCGCTGTAGAGCAGCACCAGGTTGAACGGGATCCCGATCCAGATGTTCGCGATGATCACCGCCGTCAGCGACCACCGCGGTGAGGTCAGCCAGTCCACGGGCCCGATGCCCAGCAGGTGCAGCCCGTAGTTGACCACGCCGGAGTCGCTGTTGAGCAGCCATGACCAGGTCGACGCCGACACGATCAGCGGCAGCAGCCAGGGCACCAGGAACAGCGCCCGCAGCGTGACCGACAGGCGGAAGTGCTGGTGGAAGAACACCGCCAACGCCAAGCCGGCGGCGAACTGGAACACCAGCGACACCCCGGTGAAGATCACCGTGTGCAGCAGCGCCGGAACGAAGGTGGGGGAGTCCAGCACCGTCCGATAGTTGCTCAGGCCGGCGAAGGGAGCGCCGCCGTGTACGAACGAGGCGATGGTGTAGTCGCGCAGGCTCAGGTCGAGATTCTCGTAGAGCGGATAGGCGTAGCACAGTCCCAGATACGCCGTGACCGGTGCCAGGAACATCCAGGCCGCCCACCGGGTCGAGCGTGGCCGCGCGGGATGACGAGCGGCGCGTCGCTCGCCATCCCGCGCATGCACCCGTGCGCCCTCGGGAGCCATGTGTGCCGCGTCGTTCATCGCGTCCTCAGCCGGTCGCCGCCGCGGCGGCCTTCTGAGCGGCGGCCAGGGCGCCGTCCGGGCTGGCCGAACCGGACAGGGCGGCTTGCACGGCCGTCCACAGCTGCTCGGAGATCTTCGGGTATTTCGTGCCCAGGTTGTCACTGGTGCGGCCCTTGGCGGCATGTACCGCGCTCACCCAGGTGGCGAGGTCCGGACTGGTGGTGACCTGCTGGTGCTGCACGGCGTCGGTCGCTCCGACATAGGTGAGCGTCGTGTCGGTGGCGTAGGCGTTGTCGGCCTTCGTCAGACAGGCGACCAGCTGCTGGTCGGTCGCGTAG
The DNA here is from genome assembly GCA_036279295.1 of Pseudonocardiaceae bacterium. Lineage (GTDB taxonomy): Bacteria > Actinomycetota > Actinomycetes > Mycobacteriales > Pseudonocardiaceae > DATEPR01. The sequence continues at coordinate 13,845 of DASUJK010000179.1, forward strand.
CGGGAGGTGTCGGACTGCGTCGGCACGGTCACGAACTCGCCGCCGGTCGGGGCTGGCGCGGTGCCGCCGTTCCTGGCGGGGATCGGGATGATGCCGTAGGGGAAGCCGGCTTGCCTGGCGCCGGCCAGTTGCCAGGTGCCGTTCTCCGCGAACGCGAACTGGCCGGTGGTGAACTCCTGCCAGCTCGTGGTCTGCGTGTCGTTGATCACCGAGTTGGGCGCGTAACCGTTCTTCAGCCAGCCGTTCCACAGCGCCAGCGCGGCCACCGCCTGTGGTGAGGACAGGTCGGTCAGTTTCGCACCGGCGCCCCAGAACCAGGGCAGGAACTGGAAACTGCCCTCCTCGGTGCCGATGGCCGAGAAGGCGATCCCCTTCTTGCCCGCCGCCTTCACCTTGGCCAGGGCCGCGGTCAGTGAGGCCCAGTCCCGCACCGATGCCGGATCCACCCCGGCGGCGCGCAGGACGTTCGTGTTGTAGTAGAGCGCGAGTGTGTTGGCCCCGATCGGGATGCCGTAGGTCTTCCCGTTCAACTGTCCCGCCGCCAGCAGGTTCGCTTCGACATCGGATGTGTCGGACTTGATGGTGTCGGTGTCGGTGAGGATCCCGGCCTGGGCGAGTGTCGTGACCACCGGGTTGTCGACGATCAGTACGTCCGGCGCACTGCCCTGCTGCGCGGCCAGCAGCACCTTGCTGGTCAGGTCGGTGGTGTCGAACGCGGTCCGTTTCACGGTGACTCCGCTGGCGGTGCCGCACTGTGCCAGCAGCCGTGCCCAGGCCGAACCGTGGTCGAACTGCGGATACGGATCCCAGACGGTGTAGGTGCTCGGCGCGGCTGACGAGCTCGGCGTCGCGGTGGCCGAACACGCGGTCGCGGCACCGGCCAGCGCGAGGGCGATTCCGAGAATCGCGATACGTCGCCGTGTCCCTACGTGGCCGCGCGCGGCACGCTCCGAGCGCAGCTGCGGAGCCTCAGCATTGGGGTCCATGGGTTCCTCACTTCTCGGCCACGCCAGTGTCGAATCGATTCGCGCAATCGATTCGACAGACCATAGAGCGCCGTCCGGTCGTGGTCAATGCTTGCTCGGTCGAGCGCACAGAAGCTCGCGCCGACGCTGGGCGGGCGCGATGAGTTAAACTGCGCCGTACAGACGAATCGGTTCGACTACGAGGGGTTCGATGAACATCGGGGAGATCGCCCGTCGCTCCGGGGTGTCGCGCAGCACCGTGTCCTATGCGCTGAGCGGCAAGCGCACGGTTTCCGAGTCGACCCGGCGGCGCATCCTGGAAGTCATCGACGAGTTGGACTACCGGCCCAACGCCGCGGCCCGCGCTCTGAAGGAGGGCCGCACGCGTGCGCTCGGCCTGGTGATACCCCCGGCCGTGGGGCGGCTGACCTCCATGCAACTCGAGTTCGTGGCCGGTGTCGTGGATGCGGCGGCCCGCGCGGACCTCGATGTGCTGCTCTCGCCCTCCGGCGGCGACCACGACCGTTCCTTCGAACGGATCGTCGTCGGACGCCGGGTGGACGGGGTGATCCTGATGGAGATCCGGCTGGACGATCCCCGTGTGACGCGGGTACAGCGGGCCGGTATGCCTTTCGTGACGATCGGACGCACCGCCGCGCCGTACGAGATGTCGTGGGTGGACGTCGACTACGCGACCCTCATCGGCCGATGCGTCGACCATCTGGCGGACCTGGGCCACCGGCACATCGGGCTGATCAACCGGTCGGCCGAGCTCGTCGCGTCCGGCTACGGCCCCGGGCATCGGGCGCGCGCGGGTTTCGTCGACGCGGTCGCCCGCCGCGGTGTCGAGGGCGTCGAGTTCTGCTGCGCCGATGACGCCCAGGCCGGCGAAGCCTGCGTGGCCGAGATCGTGCGCGGCCATCCCGACATCACCGCGCTCGCCACGGTCAACGAGGCGGCACTGCCCGGTATCCAGCGGGCGATCGAGCACGCCGGGCTGGCGATTCCGCGCCAGTTCGCCGTGGCCGGCGTCGCCGCGCGGCACTGGGCGGAGCAGTTCCAGCCCCAGCTCACCGCGGCGGACGTACCTGCGATGGAGATGGCGGCGACCGCCGTGGAGTTCCTGATCGACCAGATCGCGGAGCCGGACGCCCCGCCCAAGCAGCAGTTGCTCGCACCACCCATCTCGCTGCGGAGCAGCACCGGCCCGGTCGCCGGCCGCCGCTCGTCCTGACCTCGGACGGCCGCCCGGCGACAGGGGCGGCCCCTGTCGCCGGCGTCGTGCTATCCGAGGGTCCATCGCTGGTTGCTGTTGCCGTTGCACGTCCACAGTTGGACGGCGGTGCCGTTCGTGGTGCCGGCGCCGGTGACGTCCAGGCACAGTCCGGACTGGACTCCGGTGACGGAGCCGTTGGCGTTGAACTGCCACTGCTGATTGGCCTGACCGTTGCAGGACCAGACGTCCACCTTGGTGCCGGGGCTCGTGCCCTGGCCGAAGGCGTCCAGGCACAGGGTGCTGGCGCCGCTGTAGACGGTGAGCTGGTTGCCAGCGGTGTGGGTCCAGTGCTGGTTGGTTCCGCCGCTGCAGTCCCAGATCTGGAGCAGGGTGCCCGGGGTGGTGCTGGCACCGTCGACATCAAGACACCTGCCGGAACCCACACCGTGCAGCGCACCACTGGAACCGCCGGTGCCGCCAAGAGCCGACGCGGCGGCGTTGTAGGCGGCCTTGGGTTGGTCGTTGTTGTCGTACATGGTCGCCGCGCCGAAGCCGGCGAAGGTGCCGGGGATCCAGGAGTGGGCGTCGTCAACGCCCCACTGCGTGACACCGACACAGCGGGACACGGCCAGGCAGTTCGCCACCACGTTGCCGAAGTCCGTCGCCTGCTGCTGCAGGTTGGCACTGCTGGCGGGCAGTTGGATCCGGTCGTCCAGTTCGGTGACCGCGACGTCAAGGCCGAGTGCGGCGAAGCGCTGCATGTTGGCCCGCATGGTCGAGGGCACCTGCCCCAGGATGAAGTGGCTTTCCAGCCCGATTCCGTTGAGTGGCACGCCCTGGCTGAGCAACTGCTGCGCCAGGTTGAACATCGCGTTGCTCTTGGTGTTCTCGCCCTCGATGTTGAAGTCGTTGAGGTAGAGCTTGGCGTTCGGGTCGGCGGCATGTGCTGTGCGTAGGGCGTCCGCGATGTAGCCGGTGCCCATCGCGTTGTCGAACACGTCCTGGCGCAGGGTGCCGTCCTCGTTGAACGGTTCGTTGACGACGTCCCATGCGTAGACCTTGCCCCGATAGTGGGTGGCCTCGGTGGTGATGTGTGCTTCCATCGCGCCCTGGACCTGGTTGAGCGGCAGGCTGCTGACCCAGGAGGGGAGTTGGGACTGCCAGACGAGGTTGTGTCCGCGCACCCGCATGCCGTGGGCCTGGGCGAACGCGACGATCTGGTCGCCAGGACCGAAGTTGTAGGACCCGTTGGACGGTTCGGTGGTGTCCCACTTCATCTCGTTGGCGGGTGTCACCATGTCGAACTGGGCGCCTGCGACGCTGATCTCGCCGCTGCTGGCCAGGTCGCCCACGGTGAGCGCGGTGCCGAAATAGCGGCCCTGGGCCTCGGCCAGCCCGCGCAGGGCGGTCGCCGCGTGCGCGGGCACGACCGTCGCGATCGCCATGATCGTCGCTGCCGCCAGTGCGAGCGCGGCGGCCACGGACAGACCGCGCAGCCGGGGCGGCATGATCGAAGTGTTTGCCATGGGTGTTCTCAACCTCCGTCGGTCGACTCGATGGCTGACCTCCGCTGCCGACATCAGCGCAGAGTCCATTGCTGGTTGCTGCCGCCGTTGCAGGTCCACAGTTGGACCAGGGTTCCGTTGGCGGTGCCGGCACCGGTGACGTCCAGGCACAGTCCGGACTGGACGCCGGTCACGGTGCCGTTGGCGTTGAGCTGCCACTGCTGGTTGGTCTGACCGTTGCACGGCCAGATGATCACCTTGGTGCCGGCGGTGACCCCGTTGTTGTTGGCGTCCAGGCAGTCCCCACCGTTGTAGACCGTCAACTGGTTGGACGCGGTATGGGTGAATGTCTGGTTCGCGGCACCAGAACAGCTCCAGATCTGCAGCTGCGTGCCGGGTGTTGTCGACGAGTTCGGCACGTCGAGGCACCTGGCCGCACCCACCGCGTGCAGCGCACCGGTGCTGCTCCCGGCACTGCTGCCGCTGTAGCCGGTGGCGACGAGGTTGCTCTGCACCGCGTTCTCGGTGGCATCCGACGGGAAGCCGGCCGTCACCGCTCCCTCGAAGAACTCACCGGGAGCGCTGTTGCTGTTGTCGCCGCCGGTGCCCAGCAGGATCGAGGGTTGCAGCTTCATCGGCGAGTAGCCGCTGGGCAATGGACCCGACCACGTCGTGGTCAGGCCGCCGCTGGTGGCGTTGCCGTCCTTCAGCGTGAAATTGGACGTGCCGTTGTTCTTCTCTATGGCGGTGACGAACGGGAAGTGGACACCGGGGTTGCTCGCGTCGTTCGGACCGGTGTTGCTGCTGTACATGCCGTTCTCCAGGTCCGCCTCGACCCACGGGCCGGTCCCGGTGCAGCCGCCTAACCAGCACGCGGTGCCCCACTCGATCGCGTTCATGGTGGCGTTGCCGGTGTCGGTGTGCGTCGTCTCACCGCTGCCGTAGTCGAAGCAGCAGAACTGGCCGACGTCGTTGGACGACGTGACCATGTAGATCCCTTCGGGCTGGGCGCCGGTCGGCACGCTCCTGGCGTTGTCGATCCGGTAGCCGACGCCCGGGGTGACCTGGACACCGAACGCCGGGTGCCCGGCCACTGTCACCGGCAGGGCAGCCGCGTTGGCCCCCACGTCCGATCCGTTGGGGCCGGGCCCCGGCCAGAAGCCACCCCAGGAGATCGGCAGGTCGTTGTGGTTGGCGGTCTGGTCGTAGATCTTCGTTATCGTGCAGCTGGTACCCGAGCAGAACGAGACCTGTGCGGCCGCGTTGGCGAAGCCGCCCGCCGCCGTCAGGCCGATGTCGGCGAAAGTGCCGTCGGATTTCCGCTGCACCTGGTACAGCGGGCCGTTGTAGGTCGCGAACAGCGCCCGGACCGTGCTGTGTGCCGTGACGCAGGGCGTACCCCCGGCGGCGTAGATGTCGCAGGGCAGCGCTGTCGCCGCCTGTGCCGGCCCGGCCGTGACGCCGAAGCCGACCAGTGCACTGAGGGCGACGGCGGCCACGACGAGCATCCGGTGAACGGCGCCATGGAACCAGCGGTGGCGCATGATCATCCCACTGTTCTTCACGAAGTTCTCCCTGCCCTCAGTGAGCGCTGCCGTGTCTGTTAGCGCTAACATTTGACGCCGTGGCCAACCCGGACCGCCGAGGCGAGCCAGGTGGTCACGCGATCTGTGGTCGAACCTGGACTAACCGAGCGTCCACTGCTGATTGCTGCCGCCGTTGCAGGTCCACAGTTCGACCAGCGTGCCGTTGACGGTGGCGGCGCCACTGACGTCCAGGCACAGGCCGGACTGCGTGCCGGTGATGGTGCCGTTGGCGTTGACCGCCCACTGTTGGTTGGCCCCGCCGTTGCACGGCCAGATGTCGACCTTGGTGCCGGGCGTGGTCTGGTTGTCGAACGCGTCCAGGCACAGCTGGCCGCTGCCGTTGTAGACGGTCAACTGGTTGGCCGAGGTGTGCGTCCAGGACTGGTTCGATCCGCCGTTGCAGTCCCAGATCTGCAACTGGGTGCCCGGCGTGGTGCCGGCTCCCGGCACGTCGAGACATCTCCCGGCGCCGACCGCGTGCACCGGCCCACCGCTGGTTACACCTGCCTGCGCGATCACCTGCTGGGCAGCCGCGGGCCAGTTCCCGCTGGGTACCTGGACGTTGCCGGTCAGGACGTTGTTGTGCGGCGCCCCGGTGGCGACCTGGGTCGCGCCGGTGTTGAACCAGTTGTTGGCGAAGGTGCTGTCGTTGGTGTTGTTGGTGGAGTTGGCGTTGGTGAACGCCCACACCCCCGAGTCCTGGATGACGTTGTTCGACAGGCTCAGCGAGCGGGACCCCTCGTCCAGGTAGAGCCCGACCGTGTGCTGGTTGTCGAAGACGTAGTTGTGGTCGATCGAGGAACCCGGGTTGGCGGAGAGATTGTAGATGCTGCCGCCGTCATGGAAGATCTTCTTGGTGCCGTGCACGAGGTTGAAGCTGACCACGGTGTTCTTCAGCGTCGTCGGAGTCGTGTAGACCGGCTGGAAGTTGTACAGCCCCCGGTTGCGGTAGTCCTGGCTGCCGCCCGCGTCGTTCGCGCCCCAGCCCCATCCGACATCGATGGCGTCGTAACCCAGGTTGGACACCTCGTTGTGCGAGATGACCGCGTGCGTGACGTAGGTGGACAGGATGCCCGACATCTCCTTGTAGTCCTCGGCGACCTTGGTGACCAGGTTGTTGGTCATGGTGATGTTCTGGTTGGTCATCGCGGGGGTGGACGGGTGGTGGGCATCGGGCTGTACTCCGCCGACGACGATGCCGGCGCCGGAGTCGTCGGTGAAGATGTTGTGGTCGACGGTGACGTTGGACGCGCCGAGGCCGATACCGGACGTGTTGGCGTCAGCGTCGTTGCCGATACCCAGTCCCACCTGGCCCAGGTGGGTGAAGGTGTCGTTGGTGAAGGTGATGCCGGTGGCCGCGGCGACCTGTACGGCCGCTGGCACCTGGTCCCAGCTGTTGCGCGTGGCCTCGAACAACTGGCAGCCCGACTGGCAGGAGGTCAGGAAGTCCGACGGCTGGGTGAACGCGGTGGGGATGAACGCGCCGTTCTGCTCGTCGGCGTACCCGATCGAGGTTCCCGGCTGCAACCAGGTGGTGTACTCGAAGGTCATGCCCCGCATCGCGATGTTGGTGACGGGGCTCGCGTAGGTGCCGCTGATGTGCACCAGCGAGGTCAGGCGCGGCAGTTCGATGTCGTGATTCACCGGCGACTGGCCTGCGGCCGCCTTGTAGTAGAGCTGCCCGGCCACCGGATCCAGGTACCACTGTCCGGCGCTGGTCAGGAACGAGTAGGAGTTCTCCAGTAGCAACTGGCCGCCCGCGAACGGATGGGCGAGCGTGTCGTAGCCCCAGTTGTTGTTGTTCCAGGCGGGTTGCCGCATGGCGATGGTGGTGCCGCTGATGCTCTGCACCGGGGCGTACCGGTCGGTGAACGAGTCCAGGCTCTCCACCTCGATCCGGTTCTGCTCCGGCAGTGTCGCGAGGAAGTCGAGCGCGGGGTTCACGATGTTCATGCCGCTGGCGGTGATGCTGACATCGCTGCGCGACAGGGCCATCGATGCGCGTGCCGCGAGCGCACCGTCCACGTAGAGCTGCCGCGAGTCCATTCCCTCCGGTACGGTCGCGACCCAGATGTTCGCGGCCGAGTCGTGCAACGTCCATCCGGTCACCGGCTGCGCGCCGGACACGACCGCGGTCTGCCCCGGCATCGCCTGCCACGTGACCGTGTGGCCGTTGCGGCCGGAGTCGGCGCTGGTGAACTCCAGCGGGGCGGACGGACGGTAGGTGCCGCCCGCGACATCCACGACCACGTCGGACTGGCCGGCCGCGGCGCGTGCCAACACCTGGGCCCTGGCCAGGGTGGCCACCGGGTGGCTGGCGTCGCCGAGGGCCTGGTCGTTGCCGGCGGGTGCGACGACAATGGTGGTGACGGTCGCGGTGGCGGCGTTGGCGGTGATCGCCGTCGCGCCCGCGACCGTGCTGGCCGCGATGCCCGCCGCTGCGATGGCCAATCGTATGCTGTGGCGCATAACCATCCTTTGTGGATTCACGGCCACGACCGCGCAGTACGACGACACGGGCCAGGCCTGCGGTACACCTGCCGTATGTATCCGACTCATCTCGCGACCGCGGTCGAGCCCTTGGCACTGCGTGTGAGGCACCCTTGCTGGCTGCCTGGCCAATGAGAGCGCCCACAGAGCTCATAAGTCAAGAGGCAAGAACAGATGAATCGTACTCATCGGCTTTTGAGGGGGCGTTGTCGTGCGCGAGCGGCCGGGCGCCCTGATCGCGCATGCGCGCATCGCGTCCGCAACTTACATCCCGTGCTCACCTCGCCGGGCAGAAGCGATGTGGCCGGACGGACCTCCGGCGCCGGCACGCTGAGCTGCGGTCGGCGGACATCCCGAGCGGGAGTTCTGCGGGTGGCGGCGTCCGCCGCCCGATGAGTCTGAAACATCGGGTTGACCACACCTGCCCTCGGTCGTAACATCCGGTCCGGCCGATATAGCGAATCGGTTCGACACTCTGGCGCCAGCGAACCATGGCACAGGAACGGCGCTCCACGAGTCCTATCCATCAGGCGCCCGCACGGCATGAGGCGCCGAACGCAGGAGGACCGATGAGGACGAGAATCGGGTCCGGTCGACTGCTGGTCACTGCGGCAGCGGTACTCACGCTGGCAGGTGCGCTGTTGATGCCGGCCGCCGGCCACGCGGCCGTGAGTGAGTCACTGGGGGTGGACCTGTCCTCGACGCGGGGGGCGTCGACCGGTGTGGGGGAGGGATTCCTCTACGGCTTCACCTCAGACGGTACGCAGCCGGTGGACCAGTTCATCAAACCATTGGGTATCAACGCCTTCCGGGGTGGTGGCTGGTTCTCCGGCGGCTGGATCAAGGACGGCTACCAGAACGGTGCCGCCACCCAGGCCGATCTCAACTCGATCATCGCGGAAGCGAGGCGGCTCACCCAGTCGCCCTATCACGTGCAGTACCAGATGCTGGTCACCGACCTCTACGGCCTGAACGGTGGACAGCCTGCGAACACGATGTACCCGTGCGACAACGGCGACTGCTCGAACTGGATCAGCTTCATCGACACCACGGTGGGTGCGCTGCAGGCCACGGGGCTGAAGTTCGCCTACGACATCGACAACGAGCCGGACATCTCGGTGTTCTGGACGCGGGGCGTGAACAGCGTCCAGTACTTCCAGATGTGGGACACCGCCTACCGGGAGATCCGGCGGATCGCCCCGGGAGCGCAGATCGTCGGGCCGTCGTTCGCGTTCACCCCGCGGAGCAATCCGGGTGAGTGGCAGACCTGGCTCGCACACGTCAAGGCCGCCGGCACGGTGCCGGACATGATCAGCAACCACGACGAGGGTGACGTCGACGACCCGGTCACGATCTCGCAGGCCCTCAACAGTGACCTGGCCGCGGCGGGCATCAGCTCCCGGCCGCTGTCCGCGAACGAGTACCAGCCAGCCGACCGGCAGACGGCCGGGGTGACCGCGTGGTATCTGGCGCGCTTCGCGCAATCCGGCTACACCAACGCGATGCGCGGCAACTGGGTGTGCTGCGTGACCCCGAACCTGACCGGTGTGCTGACCCAGAGCGCCGCCGGTGTCTGGCAGGCGACCGGCAACTGGTGGGCGCTTCGCGACTACGCCGACATGACCGGCACGCTCGTGAACACCTCCGGCCAGGTCGGCTCGACAGCGATCTCGGCGGCCGAGGACGCGACCGCCAAGCGAGCGGTCGCGATCATCGGGGACTCCAACGGGTTCACCGGCACGGCGTCGGTGACCTTCAATGGCCTCGCCGCGGTTCCCTGGCTCGCCAACGGTGGCAACGTGAACGTCACCGTGGACCGCATCCCCGACCAGTCGCCGCTGGCCTCGCCCCAGGTGGTGCTCAACGAGAACGTCAGCGCCGCCACCGGCTCGATCACCGTGCCGTTCACGTTCCAGGCGCTGCATGACGCGTTCGCCGTCTACCTGACGCCTGCCGGGTTCCCCAGCGGCAACCACCAACTCGTCGTCGCCAACGACAGCCTGTGCCTTGACGTGTTCGGCAACAGCTCGACCGCGGGCGCGGCGATCGACCAGTGGACATGCAACGGGCAGACCAACCAGCAGTTCCAGTTCGTGCCGGTGTCCGGTGCGGCAGGCGAGTTGCAGGCACAGAACTCCGGTCAGGACCTCGCCGTGGCCAATGCCTCCACCGCACAGGGCACTCCGGACATCGTGCAGGAGCCCGCGAACGGCGCCGCCGCCAGCCTGTGGCAGCCACTGCGGCAGTCCGACGGCTCGTACGAATTCCGCAACCAGAACAGTGGCCTGTGCCTGGATGTCACCGGCGCGGTCGGCAACCTCGGCCAGCAGCTGGATCAGTGGCCGTGCAAGGACGCGGTCGGTACCAACCAGGACTTCAACCTCCGCTGACCGGCTCCCTTCCGGCTCTCGTCAACCATGTACCGCCTTCAGAAAGGGAAACCGAATGAGCGGGG
>DASUJK010000180.1:0-12956 GCA_036279295.1 Pseudonocardiaceae bacterium
GATGGCGAGCGTCGCGGCGCTGCCGGAGCGCTTCGTGGCCGCCACGACGATGCGGGACAAGCTTCGGGTGATGATCGAGTGCCTGGTCGGGTTCATCGGCACCAACCCGACGTACTCCCTGGCCGGGCTGGAGACCTGGAACATGACACGGTCGCTGCCCGGCCGGCTCCGACTGGTCGCCGAACGTGCCAGCGGTGGCGACCACATCCGGGATTTTCTGGCGGAAGGCCAGCGCAACGGCGAGTTCGGCGAGTTCGACCCGCGCGTCGTGGCTGTGATGATCCGCCAAGCCGTTGACGCCGCAGTACTGGAAGCCGCGATCGATCCCGACATCGACATGACCGCCTTCGCAGCGCAGCTAGTGCTCATGTTCGACCGAGTGACGAGGAGAGATCCATGACCAATGGCAAGAAGGTGCTCATCATCGCAACGGGTTCGCGAGGTGACGTGGCACCGCCGGCCGGTGTCGGTGCCCGCCTGTGCAAGGCCGGCTACGACGTGACCATGGCTGCCGACAAGGGATTCGCCGAGCTCGTCGAGGACGCCGGGATGACGCTCCGCCCCACGATCGGTGACATGCGTTCCGCCGCCAAGTCGGAACTGATCAACAACGTCTCTCGGGATGGCGCGTTCTCCCGTAGCGGCGTCAAAATACTGAAGCTGCTCAAGCAGTTCTTCGGCATGATGAACGCCGACATCGCGCGGATCACCGCTGAGACCGATCCGGCCATCGTGCTGGTCAACCCGTGGGGATCGGCCGCCTACCACGTCGCCGAGGCACTCGGCATTCCCAGCATCGGCATGCACCTGCAACCCCAGCAGCCCACCGGCGAGTTGCCGCCGATCGTATTCGGCCGTTCCCTCGGCAAGGTCGGGAACCGCGTGGCCTACGGGGTCCTCCGCAAGCTGGAACGGACGTACTTCACCGGGATCAACGACATCCGGGCCGAACACGGCCTGCCACCCACCACGATGAGTGCGACCTACCGCAAGCAGGCAGCCGAGTACTGGCCGATCCTGCACGGATTCAGCAGCTACGTCGTACCACGGCCGCGCGACTGGCGTCCGGGCCTGGACGTCACCGGCTACTGGTGGCCGCCGATGCCCACCGACTGGACGCCGCCCGGTGGACTCCGCCGGTTCCTCGACGACGGACCACCGCCCGTGTTCGTCGGGCTCGGCAGCAGCAACCCCGGCGATGTCGAGAACCTCAGCCGTACCGTCACCGCCGCGCTACGCAAGGCAGGGCGGCGCGGCATCATCCAGGCCGGTTGGGCCGAGTTGTCCGCAAGCGACGACGACATGCTCACGATCGGCGACGTACCGCACCAGTGGCTGTTTCCCCGGATGGCCGCGGTCGTACATGCGGCGGGAGCGGGTACCACGGCCGCCGGACTACGCGCCGGTGTCCCCGCTGTGCCCATCCCCGTGACCGGCGACGGTCCGTTCTGGTCCTCCCGTCTGGCCGCCCTCGGCGTCACCCCCGGCGCCATCCGATTCAAGAAACTCACCGTCGACGGCCTTGCCGACGCGGTCCGGGAAGCCGTCACCAACCCGGTGTACAAGCAGCACGCGGTCGAGGTGACCGATCGGATCCGCTCCGAGGACGGCGCCGCCCAGGTTCTGGACAGCGTCAAGAACCTCACCTGACCGGCCTGTTCCGTTCTTTCTGTCCATCTCACACCGCAAACGCATCGAATCACCGGGACTATAGAAGGGTGACGGCACCCACTGTCCTGCTGGACGCGCTCGTCGCCGCTGGACTCGGCGGCCAGCCGGTGGATGCGCAGGTCGTGGCCGGCGGTGACATCAGCACCGCCTGGCGGGTGACCTGCAAGAACGGCGTCACCGTCATCGTCAAGACGTTCGGCCAACCGACTGATGCCGTCGGTGCGCCACCGCCCGGGCTCTACGAGCAGGAAGCCGAGGGCCTGATCGCCCTACGTACCGTCGGTGGCGTGCGCACCCCCGACGTGCTCGCGGTAACCACCACCTCTCTCGTGTTGGAGCGCCTGGACACCGCGCCCGAGGGCGACATGACGTTCTGGGTGCGAGCCGGCCGTTCGCTGGCGATCATGCACGGCGTGCTCGGCCCCCGTTACGGCTGGTCATGCAACGGCTGGCTGGGCCGATTACGCCAGGACAACACCTGGCACGACGATGGTTACGAATTCTTCGCCACCCGGCGGATCCTGCGCTGGCTCACCGAACCGACGGTGGCCGCCGCGTTGGACGCCACCGATCGGGCCGGCCTGGAGCGGATCTGTGACCGACTACCGGACCTGATTCCCCCCGCCCCACCGAGCCTCACCCACGGGGACCTCGCTCGGAGCAACATTCTCTCCGCCGGAGGCCGGCCCGCACTCATCGATCCAAGTGTCAGTTGGATGTGGCCGGAAGTGGACCTCAGCATGATCTATTGCCTGAGCCAGTCCGCGCCGCACAGCAAACCGCCGGACCGCTTCTATTCCGCCTACGCCGAGATTCGCCCGCTTGAGGAGGGCTGGCAGGACCGGATGCCACTGTTGCACCTACGGGAACTGCTCAGCCTGCTCGCGCACTTCGGCGACGACAAGTGGAACATCACCGGCATGATCCGCGATGTCCTCCGCCGATTCTCCTGAGTGGACAGTAGCCGTCCCGCCCGCGAACGAACGGGACGGCCGACGATCACTCGCCCAGCTTCTCCCACAGGAACTCGAACTGTAGCGCCGAATTGAACGCCCGCTGCTCGTTGTCGGCGGCTGCCCCGTGCCCACCTTCAACGTTCTCGTAGTAGTCCACATGGTATCCGAACTCGCGCAACCGTGCCACCATCTTACGGGCGTGCCCCGGATGCACTCGATCGTCCCTTGTGGACGTCATGAACAGCGTCGGCGGGTAGGGCTGGTCGACCCGCACATTGTGGTACGGCGAGTACTTCCGGATGAACTCCCACTCCTCGGGCTCCCGGGGGTCGCCGTACTCGGCCATCCAGGACGCGCCGGCCAGCAGTTCGTTGTACCGGAACATGTCCAGCAGCGGCACCTGGCACAGGATCGCGCCGAACAGGGTCGGGTACCGGGTCAGCATGACGCCCATCAGCAGACCGCCGTTGCTGCCACCCTGGACGCCGAGCCGTTCCGGTGTCGTGATGCCGCGGGCGACCAGATCCTTTGCCACCGAGGAGAAGTCCTCGTAGACGAGGTGCCGGTTGGCCTTCAGCGCCTGGGTGTGCCACTCCGGTCCGTACTCGCCGCCGCCCCGGATGTTGGCCACGACATACGTGCCGCCGCGCGCCAGCCAACCCCGGCCGATGATGCCGCTGTAGGCGGGTGTCATCGCGATCTCGAAGCCGCCGTAGCCGTACAGCAGCGTCGGCCCGGTCGCGTTCTCCGGCGACACCACGAAATACGGGATCGTCGTGCCGTCGTCGGACGTCGTGGTGAACTGCCGCACCGTCAGTCCATCGGAGTCGAAGAACGCCGGTGCCTGCTTCAACACCTCCACGTCGTCGGTCCCGATCACGCCGCGCCGCAACGTGGCGGGCTCGGTGTAGCCGCTGGACATGAACAGGTAGGCGTCATCGACATCGGATTCGGTCGCGGCCAGGTCGGTGTAGCCGTTCTCGGGGACACCGGGCAGCGTGGACCGCTGCCAGCCGTCCTCGCCCGGTGTCAACACGATCAGCCTGCTGTGCACATCCGACAACGTGTGCACGATCAGGTGATTTCGCGTCCACCCGTAGTAACTGAAGTGGTTGTGCTCGTCGGGCTCGAACAGCACCGTCAGATCGCGCCCACCGGCGAGGTAGTCGTCGAACCGGGCCACCAGCAGCGATCCGGCCGCATAGGTGGTCCCACCGACCTCCCATGCGGACCGGGTCTGGATCAGCAGCCACTCCCGGTGCGCGTCGATCTCGGAGTCCTCCGGCACGTCGATCCGGATCAACTCGCCGTCCGGTCGCCGCAGATACGTCTCGTTGCGGTAGAAGTCCGGGCTGCGACCGACGATGTCCCGCTCGTAGCCGACCGTCGGGTCGTGGTAGGCGAACGCCGACACGTCCTCCGGCTTGCCCTCGTAGACAACGACGGCGTCGGCCAGGGGAGTGCCCCGCCGCCATTCCTTCATCACCCTGGGGTAGCCGGACGTGGTCAGCGAGTCGGGCCCGAAGTCGGTGCCGACGTAGATCCGGTCATGATCGATCCAGCCGACCTTGGACTTGGCCTCCGGCAGGGTGAAACCGTCCTCGACGAACCGGCGCTCCACCAGATCGAACTCGCGCACGACACTCGCATCGGCGCCACCCCTGGACAGTTCGACCAGGGCGAACCGGTAGTCCGGCCGCAGCACGGTCGCGCCCTGCCAGACCCAGTTCACCTTCTCCTCGGCGCCGAGGGCGTCGATGTCCAGCAGAACTTCCCACTCCGGCTGGTCGCGCCGGTACTCCTCCAGCGTGGTGCGCCGCCACAGGCCTCTCGGGTTCGTCGAGTCCTGCCACAGGTTGTAGAGCAGTTCGCCTCGCCTCGACACGACCGGGATGCGGTCGTCCGAGTCGAGCACTTCACGGAATTCCGTGCGCAGCTGCCCGAAGCGGGCACCGCCGGTGAGTGCGCCAACACTTTCCGTGTTGCGTTCGGCCACCCAGTCCAGCGCGGTCGAGCCGGTTACGTCTTCCAACCAGCGGTACGGGTCGTCGGACGATGGGATGTTCGGTTCGGTCATGTGTGACATTGTCCTGCAACCAGCGGCGTTGTGGCGAGACCCGGTTACTCGTCGACCAGACCGGCGCGATACGCGTAGGCGACCGCCTGCGCCCTGTCCCGCAGACCAGCCTTGGCGAACACATGGTTGACGTGGGTCTTGACCGTCGCCTCGCTGACCACCAGCCGCCGTGCGATCTCGGTGTTGGACAGGCCGGTGGCGATCAGCCGGAGCACCTCGATCTCCCGCGTGGTCAGACCCTCCGCCAGCTCGGTCTGTGGCTTGCCGGGTGCTGTCCTGCCCCGCGTGGCGGCCTCGATCAGCCTGCGTTGCACGTCACCGTCCACGGTGGACTGACCGGCCGCTGCGGCACGCAGCGCCCTGGCGATCGATTCGGCGTCCGCGTCCTTGGTCAGGAAGCCCCGCGCACCGGCCCGCAGGGCGCCGAGCACGGACTCGTCGTCGGCAAATGTGGTCAACACCACTACTTCGGTGTCCGGATGGTCGGCCAGCACCCTGCGGGTGGTCTCCACACCGTCACAGCGCGGCATTCGCAGGTCCACCAGCAGCACGTCCGGCCGCTGCTCGCCGACCAGCCGCAGCGCTTCGATGCCATCGGCCGCCGCACCCACCACTTCGACGCCCGGCAACAGCCCCAACAGGGTGACCAGACCCTCCCGCACCACGGTCTGGTCGTCGGCGATGACCACGCGCAGCGTGTCCCGCTCTGTCATGCCCACCTCTTGCCCTGGTTACGTCGGCACCACCAGCCGGACCTGCCATCCGTCGTCGGTGGGGCCGGTGCGGAGCTGGCCGCCGATCAGCTCGGCCCGCTCCCGCATCCCGGTCAGACCATAGCCACCGGTGGGTGGCCCTGATGGCCGGTGACCCTGGTGGTCGGTGACGGTCAGCTCGGTCGAGTCGTCCCGGTAGGCGAGGACGACGTCGACGGGCGCCCCGGCCGCGTGTTTGCGGGTGTTGCTCAACGCCTCCTGGGCGGTCCGGTAGAGGGCGTCCTCGGCCGGTCCGGGCAGGTCATGTGGCGTGCCGTCGACGGTGAACTCGGTCGGTGCGCCGCCCTCCAGTCGGGAACTGGTGACCAGGTCCGCAATGGCCCGCGCGGCCGGCACCGGGTCGTCCCGCAGCGCCGCGACGGCCCGTCTGGCCTCGGCCAGACCCTCGACGGCCAGCCGCTGGGCACGCTGGATCTGCTCCTGGGCCTCGTCGCTGGCGTTCTCCTTGGCCAGCATCAGCCGGGCGCCCTGCAGGTTCAGCGACAGAGCGGACAGCGAGTGGGCCAGCACGTCGTGCACCTCGCGGGCGATCCTGGCCCGCTCGGCCAGCGCGGCGGCCTTCTTGTGCTCCTCCAGCGCGGCCTGCTCCCTGGCCAGGGCCAGTTCCATCTGCTCCATCCGGTCGGCGCGGTTGCGGCGGGCGATCGCGCCCATCGTCAGCGCACCCATGATGGCGAGCGCGGCGAGGATGCCCAGCGGGCTGGAACGTTGGCCTGTCTGGGTGATCAGGATGGCCGCCACACCGGCCAGGACGACCAGGGCCGCGGCCCTCGGCTGGTAGCGGCGCGCGGCCACGCCGGCCAGCAGATAGGGCAGCGCCAGTGTCCAGCTCTGCGGGATCGCGACGGACATCAGGCCGCCTGAGATGCACATCACCACCAGGACGGCAGGACCCCACCGAACCGCCCGGCTGGGCAGCGCGAGCAGCAGCACGCTCCCGATCAGTACGACGCCGGCCAGGGCGTAGACGGCCGCTGCGCCGCCTGCGAACCGGTAGGGGCCCCGATAGAGCAGCAGTGTGGCCACTGTCAGCGGGGCAGGCAGGAACTGCCACCAACGCCGGTCCACGAAGAAGCTCTCCGCTGCCGTCGCGAAGCGGTTCGCCGGGCTCATGGTGACAGCATGCGGCATGGCTGCTGCCGTGTCATCGACCTGGGGATTGGGTCAGCCTCCACCCGGGGGTGTATCGGCCGTAGCACATACCCCTGACAAAATCGATCATGGTGTCCGATTTCGGGCCGAGTTATCCACATCGGACCCATCTGTCCACAGCAGACGGGGTGTCATCCCCACGATGGGCCGTGGGGGTCGATTGTGGACGCATGGCACTCACGCAACACCCACACATCACGCTGGAACACCCCGGCGACCTCATCGCGTCCATCCCGGCGCTGCTCGGTTTCCACCCGCTCGACTCGCTCGTTGTGTTCGGCCTGCGCGGACCACGCGCCACCGATCTCACGCTGGTACTGAGATCCGACCTGCCACCACCGTCGCGGGCTCGGGAACTGGCCCACACCCTGCTGTTGCCGTTGGCGCAACAGGGTGCCGTCGGTATCGCGTTGGTCGTGGTCGGCGGCCAGGGCCGCTGCCCGGACGACGACCTGCCACACCGCGAGTTGCTGGCGCGGTGCGAGATTGCCTTCGTGGACAACGGGATTCCCGTCGTCCACCAGTTGTGGACGCCAGGCACCGTGGCCGGGCACCGATGGCGTTGTTACGACGAATCCGACTGTTCCGGCGTGCTGCCTGATCCGGGCGGCACGGACCTGGCGTCGCACGCAGCCGAGACCGGTCTGCCGGTATACGCCAGCCGCGAGTCGATCGTCGCCACCCTCACGCCGGAACCACTCGACGTGCTCGCCCGCAGGTCGGCGTCGTTGGACAGGTTCGCCGACGCGGCCGAACCCGTCGTCGATGCACCGGATCCGCCGCAGGCCAAGCTGGACGCGGTCCGGTCCGCCATCGAGGCGGCCGTGACGGCGGAGCCGGAACTGTCCGACGACGACGTGATCCAGTTGGCCGACGCGCTGGCCGATCACCGGATCAGGGACGTGTGCCTGGACTTCGACCGACTGCCCGACATCGGGGCGGCCGAGCGGCTGTGGACGGCGCTGGCGAGGGCCACGCCCGCACCCGAACGAGCCGAACCCGCCTGCCTGCTGGCGTACTCGGCCTACGTCCGGGGCGACGGGGTGCTGGCCGGGATCGCGCTGGCCGAGGCCGAGGAGGCCGACCCCGGCCACCGCCTGTCCGGCCTGCTCCGCGGCGCCCTGTCCATCGGGTTGTCGCCGAGCAAGCTCCGAGTCGCCGGTGTCCGAGCAGCCACGTTCGCCCGTGAGGCCCTGGCCGAGGAGCCATCATGACCAGCCTGTGGAACCGCCTGGCCGCGCTGTGCCGCCGGGCTGCTGGCGGCTTGGCCAGGTTGCGTCGCCGGGTCGTCGGTGGCTTGGCCGGGTTGCATTGCCGGGCCGCCCGCCGCTTGGCCGGGTTGCGCCGCCGGGCCGCCCGCCGCTTGGCCGGGTTGCGCCGCCGGATCGCCCGCCGCCTGGCCGACCTCGTCGGCCGCTGCCTGCGCCACTTGATCAGGCGGCGTTCGTCGCAGGCGGGGAGCGCCGCCGACCCCGGCTCAGCTTCTCGATCAGGCGTGCTGGGCGCGGGCGGTGGTGAATGTCCAGGCGTCGTCGACGATGGTGGCCAGGTCGGTCCGGCCGGGCCGCCAGCCGAGCTCGTCACGCGCCAGGTCGCTCGACGCCACCAGCACCGCCGGGTCGCCAGGACGCCGCTCGGCCACGATCGCCGGGATCGCGTGCCCGGTGCTGGCCCGACAGGTGTCGATCACCTGCTTGACGGAGAAACCGGTGCCACTGCCGAGGTTGTAGATCCGGTGCGCGCCCGGCGCCGCGTGCTCCAGCGCGAGCAGGTGCGCGTCGGCCAGGTCGGTCACGTGGATGTAGTCCCGGACACAGCTACCGTCCGGGGTCGGGTAGTCCTCGCCGTAGATCTGCACCGCGTCCCGCTGGCCGAGCGCCACCTGCAACACGATCGGGATCAGGTGGGTCTCGGTGGCGTGCCGCTCACCGAATCGGCCGTGCGCACCGGCCACGTTGAAGTACCGCAGGCTCACCGCGGCCAGCCCGTGCGCCGCCGCGTACGACGTGATGGCGTGGTCGATGGCGAGCTTCGTGGCGCCGTAGGTGTTCGTCGGGCGGGTCTCGGCTGTTTCCTTGATCGGCACCTCGGTCGGCTCGCCGTAGGTGGCCGCTGTCGAGGAGAACACCAGTCGCGGTGTGCCGTGCCTGCGGACTGCCTCCAGCAGCCGCACCGACGTCACCACGTTGCCCTGCCAGTATTTTCCCGGTTCCCGCATGGATTCGGCGACCAGCGACTTGGCCGCGAAGTGCAGCACGCCGTCGAACTGCTCGGCCAGCAGCGAGTCGGCCACTTCGGCGATGTCGCCCTCGACGAACCGGCAGTCCGGTGGCACTGCGTCGGCGTGGCCGGTGGACAGGTCGTCGACCACGACCACCTCGTGGCCGGCCTCGACCAGCCTCGCCGCGCACACGCTTCCGACGTACCCGGCACCGCCGGTCACCAGCAACCTCACCGTGTTCCTCGCAATCATCATCTCGATCATCGAAACCGTCAGCCGGACCTTCGTTGCGACTGCTACCCAGGGGCAGGTCGTGGCTGGCCCGACTGTCGTGGCCCGCCGAAGTCTGCCGCCCGTGCCCCCGGGCCGACCATCAGGGGTCAGGCGTCGCGGCCCGCACCCGCCGACGGCACGGCGGTGAACAGGCGGGGCGGTGTCCAGGAACGCTGCTCGAACGCCTTGGTCACGGCTCGCTCCACGTCGGGCCGGTCCTCGGCCGGCACCAGCGCGATGGCCGACCCGCCGAACCCGGCCCCGGTCATCCGGGCGCCCAGCGCTCCCGCGGTCAACGCGGTGTCCACGGCGACGTCCAGCTCCGCGCAGGACACGCGGTAGTCGTCGCGCAGGCTCCGGTGCGACACGGTGAGCACCGTGCCGATCTGGGGCAACCGGTTGCGGTGCAACAGGTCCACGGTCTCCAGTACGCGGGCGTTCTCGGTGACCACATGCCGGACCAGTGGGAACAAGTCGGCCGGCAGGCTGGCCGCGACCGAGGGCAGCTCGGCCAACTTGACGTCCCGGAGCGCGGGCACGCCGAGGAGTTTCGCGGCGCGTTCGCAACCTCGGCGGCGGCTGCCGTAACCGTCGCCGTACTCGGAGTCGCCGAGTTTGTGGCTGGCCCTGGTGTCGATCACCAGGACCTCCAGGTCCTCGGCGGACGCGGCGAAGGCGACCTGCTCGACGTCGCCGGACCGCACGTCCAGATACAGCACGCGCGCGTGCTGACAACACAGGGAGGCCATCTGGTCCAACACACCGCTGGGTACCCCGGCGAACTCATTTTCGGCCCGCTGCGCCCACCTGGCCATCTCGGCGCGCTCCGCCACGGTGGTGCCGACCTCTCGGCCGGCCAGGCCGAGCAGGGCGAGCAGGGTGGAGCACTCCAGGGCCGCTGACGACGACAAACCGGCGCCTGCCGGCACGTCGCCCGCGATCACCAGGTCGGCGCCCGCGTCGTAGCCATGGTCACGCAACACCCAGGCAACGCCTGCCGGGTAGCTGACCCAGCCGCCGACGCAGCCGGGTGCCAGGTCCGCGATCGGCACCGGCACTGCCTGTTGGGGGCGGTTGTCGTCGCCGACCGTGGTCACGGCGAGCATGCCGTCGGTCCTGGCGGAAGCTGCGACCGCGGTGCGGTGCGGGAGGGCGAAGGGTAGGACGAGGCCGTCGTTGTAGTCGGTGTGTTCACCGATCAGGTTGACGCGGCCGGGTGCCGACCAGATGCCGGTCGGACCGGTGCCGTAGAGTTCTCGGAACGCCGTTGCCGCGCGTTCGACTGCCTTCACCGCGTGGGGACGAGCACCGCGTGGACCAGGACGGCGTGCGCGATGGACTGTGGGATCTTCGCGGTGTTGCCGGCGCCCTTGACCTCGATGCCGTTGGCGCGCTCACCCATGGCGCACACCTCGACGGTGCCACCGGGCACGATGCCGACTGCCCGCAGTTCGCCGAGCACGACGGTGTCCAGCTGCACGTGTTCAGCGATCCTGCGCACCTCGACCATGCCGCCGCCGCGCCTGGCCACCTCGTCCACGCGGACCAGGTCAGGGTCGATCGGCGGGGCGGGCTCGCCTGCGTCCAGCTGGTCCAGGCCGGGGATCGGGTTGCCGTAGGGCGACGTGGTGGGGTGGTGCAGCAGCCGGACCAGCTTGCGCTCGACGGCTTCGCTCATCACGTGCTCCCACCGGCACGCCTCGCTGTGCACCTGCTCCCACTCAAGGCCGATGATGTCCACGAGCAGGCGTTCGGCCAAGCGGTGCTTGCGCATCACGGCGACAGCCAGTGAGCGGCCGTGGTCGGTGAGCTGCAGGTGCCGGTCGTCTGCGACGACGACCAGTCCGTCCCGTTCCATTCGGCCGACGGTCTGGCTGACGGTCGGTCCGCTCTGTTCGAGGCGCTCTGCGATCCTCGCACGCAGCGGCACCACGCCCTCTTCCTCCAGCTCGTAGATCGTCCGGAGGTACATCTCGGTGGTGTCGATGAGGTCGTTCACACCATTCCCCTTCGTCGTTTGACAATGGTAGTCGCTCTCACCGACCACGTGGCGCGCCTCGCTCCGGTTTCCCCGAGCAGGCAAGATGAGCCGGTGCCGCCCACTGCCCGATCACTCGTGTCCACCCAGGAACTGGCCGCATTGCTCGACCCGTCGTCGCCGCCCGCTGACCGGCCGGTGGTGCTCGACGTGCGTTGGCGCCTCGCCGGTCCACCTGCCCGCCAGGACTACGCCCAGGCGCACCTGCCCGGTGCCGTGTTCGTCGACCTGGACACCGAACTGGCAGCCCCGCCCGGTCCGGCCGGCCGGCATCCGCTGCCGGATCCGGCCGTGCTCCAAGCCGCCCTGCGGGCAGCCGGGATCAACGCGGGCGACATGGTGGTCGCCTACGACGACCGGGACGGTTCGGTCGCGGCGCGGGCCTGGTGGCTGATGCGTTGGGCGGGCCACGACCGGGTGGCGGTGCTGGACGGTGGTTACGCCGCGTGGATCGAGGAGGGCAGGCCGGTCACGGCTGCCGTGCCGGCCCATACGCCGGGCGACATCGTGGTGACGCCCGGTCAGCTGCCGGTGCTGGATGCCGACCAGGCCGCAGCTCTGGCCGCGGCCGGCGTCCTGCTGGATGCCAGGGCCGCGGAGCGCTACCGGGGTGACGTCGAACCGGTCGACCCGAGGGCCGGGCACGTGCCGGGTGCTCGAAACGCACCGTTCGCCGGGCACCTCGGGCCGGACGGGCGCTGGCGCTCGCCTGCCGAACTGGCGCAGCGGTTCGCCGCGCTCGGGGTCGCGAAGGACACCGCGATCGGTGCCTACTGCGGGTCCGGAGTGACGGCGTCGTCCGTGGTGCTGGCCATCGAGGTGGCGGGTCTGCTCGACCAGCCTGCCGCGCTGTACGCCGGATCGTGGTCCAACTGGTCGGCCGACCCGGCTCGTCCGGTGACCACTGGCGACGAGCCGACGAGCGGTTAGTGTCAGGTCATGGGCGTACCTGCGGAAGTCGTGTGGGACGAGGCACTGGTGGCCTACGACATGGGCGACCAGCATCCGCTCAATCCGGTGCGCCTGCAGCTGACCATGCGGCTGGCCGGTGCGCTCGGTGTGCTCGACGGTGTCGCCGTGCACCGACCGGAGCAGGCCACTGACGAGCTGATCGAAATGGTGCACGACGCCGGCTACCTCGCGGCCGTGCGCGCGGCGCCGACCAGCGATTATGACGTCGACCATGGCCTCGGGACGCCGGACAACCCGATCTTCCCCGGTATGCACGAGGCGTCGGCGCTGATCGTCGGCGGCTCGGTGCTGGGCGCCGAGATGATCGCCAACGGGACGACGGACCGGGCGGTGAGCATCGCGGGCGGGCTGCACCACGCCATGCCCGGCCACGCGGCCGGGTTCTGCGTCTACAACGACTGTGCCGTAGCGATCTCCTGGCTGCTGGACCACGGCATCGATCGCGTCGCCTATGTGGATGTCGACGTGCACCACGGCGACGGCGTGCAGGCCGCCTTCTACGACGACCCGCGCGTGTTGACCATCTCGGTGCACCAGCATCCGCGCACGCTGTGGCCGGGTACCGGCTACGCCCACGAGATCGGCACCGGTGGTGCTGAGGGTATGGCGGTCAACCTGCCGCTGGCGCCGGACACCACGGACGGGCCGTGGCAGCGCGCGTTCCACGCCGTCGTGCCCAGCCTGCTGGCCGCGTTCCGGCCGCAGGTCCTGGTCACCCAGTGCGGAGTGGACAGTCACCGCAACGACCCGCTGGCCGATCTGGCGCTGACCGTGGACGGCCACCGGGCCACCTATCGGGCCATGCGAGATCTTGCGCAGCGCT
>DASUJK010000181.1:0-4702 GCA_036279295.1 Pseudonocardiaceae bacterium
CGACGATGACGACGAGCGCGGTGGCCGCCGTGGCCGCCGGTTCCGCGATCGCAGGCGTGGTCGCGGCCGGGGCGAGGGCGAGAGCGGCCCGGGTCCGGGTCCGCGCGGTGGCGGCGGTGGCGACACCGAGATCCGCGAGGACGACGTCCTGCTGCCCGTCGGCGGCATCCTGGACGTGCTGGACAACTACGCGTTCGTGCGCACGTCCGGCTACCTGGCCGGCCCGAACGACGTCTACGTGTCGTTGTCGCTGGTCCGCCGCTACGGCCTGCGCCGTGGCGACGCGGTCACCGGCGTGGTCCGGCAGCCCAGGGACGGTGAGCAGCAGCGGCAGAAGTTCAACCCGCTGGTGCGGGTGGACAAGATCAACGGCCTGGACTCCGACGCGGTCAAGGACCGCCCCGAGTTCACCAAGTTGACCCCGCTGTACCCGAACGAGCGACTGCGGCTGGAGACCGAGCCGCACGTGCTCACCACTCGGGTCATCGACCTGGTGATGCCGGTCGGCAAGGGCCAGCGCGCGCTGATCGTGTCGCCGCCGAAGGCCGGCAAGACGATGGTGTTGCAGTCCATCGCCAACGCCATCTCCACGAACAACCCGGAGTGCCACCTGATGGTGGTGCTGGTGGACGAGCGGACGGAAGAGGTCACCGACATGCAGCGGTCGGTGCGGGGCGAGGTCATCGCCTCCACCTTCGACCGTCCGCCGTCGGACCACACCAGCGTCGCGGAGCTGTCCATCGAGCGGGCCAAGCGGCTGGTCGAGATGGGCCACGACGTCGTCGTGCTGCTCGACTCGATCACCCGACTGGGTCGGGCCTACAACCTGGCGGCCCCGGCGTCCGGCCGGATCCTGTCCGGTGGTGTCGACTCGACCGCGCTGTTCCCGCCGAAGCGGTTCCTCGGTGCGGCACGCAACATCGAGAACGGCGGCTCGCTGACGATCTTCGCCACCGCGCTGGTGGAGACCGGGTCCACCGGTGACACGGTGATCTTCGAGGAGTTCAAGGGCACCGGCAACGCCGAGCTCAAGCTGGACCGCAAGATCGCCGACAAGCGGGTGTTCCCGGCCGTCGACGTGGACCAGTCCAGTACTCGTAAGGAGGAGCTGCTGCTCCCGCCGGACGAGCTGGCCGTGACCCACAAGCTGCGCAGGGTGTTGCACTCGCTGGACACCCAGCAGGCCATCGACCTGCTGTTGGACCGGCTGCGCAAGAGCAGGACCAACATCGAGTTCCTGATGCAGGTCGCCAAGAGCACGCCCGGCCAGGGCGAGGACTAGTACGTCGAACGCACCCGGTGGGCGGGGAACGCGGTGTCAAACTGCGGGAACAAAGGCCGCTGCCGGGTGCGTTGACGTGCATGTCAGTGCTTCTGGCAGACTGACCAGTCGAATTCCGGCTCCGGTTCACCCCAGCCAAGCAACGGGGACCCGGCGGCCACGATGAGAGGACGACACTGTGAAGACCGGTATCCACCCGGAGTACGTCTCCACCGAGGTGACGTGTAGCTGCGGCAACTCGTTCACCACCCACAGCACGAAGGCCAACGGCTCGATTCACGTCGAGGTGTGCTCGAACTGCCACCCGTTCTACACGGGCAAGCAGAAGATTCTGGACACCGGTGGCCGGGTCGCGCGCTTCGAGGCGCGCTACGGCAAGCGCAAGAAGTAAACGTGACAGCGGCGCCCGCGGAGACACGTGCTCCACGGGCGCCGCTGGCGTGTTCGGACCACACTGGGTTTTACAGCCAACTTGAGGAGGCGTGGTGACCAAGCCGGTAGCCGATGCGCTGGGCGGCCTGGTGGCCGAGCACGCCGAGTTGGAACGTCGCCTGGCCGACCCGGCGGTGCACGGTGACCGGGTGCTGGCGCGCAAGCTGTCCAAGCGGTTCGCGGAGCTCGGCCCGGTCGTGCGCACGCTGCGTGAACTGGACCAGACCAGGGACGACCTGGCGGCGGCACACGAACTGGCCGCCGAGGACGAGACGTTCGCGGTCGAGGCGCACATGCTCGAACAGCGCCTCCCGCAACTGGAGGCCCGGCTGACCGAGCTGCTGCTGCCGCGTGACCCGCACGACGGCTCGGACGTCGTGCTGGAGATCAAGTCCGGTGAGGGTGGCGAGGAGAGCGCGCTGTTCGCCGGTGACCTGCTGCGGATGTACCTGCGCTACGCGGAACGCCACGGCTGGCGCACCGAGGTGCTCGACAACACCCCGTCCGAGCTGGGCGGTTTCAAGGACGTCACGGTCGCGGTGAAGACCAAGGGCGAACCGGTGGACGGCGTGTGGGCGCGGCTGAAGTTCGAGGGCGGTGTGCACCGCGTGCAGCGGGTGCCGGTGACCGAGTCGCAGGGCCGCGTGCACACGTCGGCGGCAGGCGTCCTGGTCTACCCGGAGCCGGAGGATGTCGAGGTGGACATCGACGAGAAGGACCTGCGGGTGGACGTGTTCCGCTCGTCCGGCCACGGTGGGCAGAGCGTGAACACCACCGACTCCGCCGT
Source organism: Pseudonocardiaceae bacterium (assembly GCA_036279295.1). Lineage (GTDB taxonomy): Bacteria > Actinomycetota > Actinomycetes > Mycobacteriales > Pseudonocardiaceae > DATEPR01. Next base: position 2,502 of record DASUJK010000181.1, read on the forward strand.
CCGCATCACCCACCTGCCCACCGGCATCGTGGTGTCCTGCCAGAACGAGCGCAGCCAGCTGCAGAACAAGACCCGAGCCATGCACGTGCTGCGGGCCCGGCTGATGGTGCTGGCCGAGGAGCAGGCCGCCGCGGCCGCGTCCCAGGCCCGGCGCAGCCAGGTGCGCACCGTGGACCGCTCGGAGCGGATCCGCACCTACAACTACCCGGAGAACCGGATCGCCGACCACCGGGTGAACTTCAAGGCATACAACCTCGACCAGGTGCTGGACGGCGATCTGGACGCGGTGTTGGACGCGCTCGCCGTGGCGGACCGGTCAGAACGCCTCGCGGCGGCCGCGGAGTGAGAAGCTGTGCGCCATGACAAGGCAACGGCAGCCGTTGCGGCTGGCGATTCTGGAAGCTGAGCGGGTTCTCGCCGACGCGGGCGTCGCATCCCCCCGGGTGGACGCCGAACTGATCGCCGCGCACGTGCTCGGTGTGGAACGCGGCCGGCTGCCCATGGTGCCGCTGGTCGACCCGCCGGTGGTGGACGCCATCGGCCAGTTGATCGGCCAGCGCGCCAAGCACGTGCCGTTGCAGCACCTCACCGGCTGGGCCGCGATGGGTTCGATCACCGTCGGCGTCGGGCCCGGTGTGTTCGTGCCGAGGCCGGAGACCGAGCTGCTGCTGGAGTGGGGGCTGGCCCAGCTGGTCGGCGTGGCCGCTCCGGTGGTGGTCGACCTGTGCACCGGGTCGGGTGCGCTGGCGCTCGCGGTGGCCAACGCCCGGCCGGACGCGACCGTGCACGCCGTCGAGTACGACGCGGTGGCACTCGCGTGGGCCCGGCAGAACGCCGAGCTGCGCGCGCAGGCCGGTGACCCGCCGATCCGGCTGTACGCCGGGGACGTCACCGATCCGCAGTTGTTCACCGACCTGGACGGCGCCGTGCACCTGGTGCTGTGCAATCCGCCGTACGTGCCGGACGGCACCCCCGTACCGCCCGAGGTGGGCGACCACGACCCGAAGGCCGCTGTCTTCGCAGGTCCGGACGGGTTGGCCGTGATCAGGCACGTCGTCGGCATGGCCGCCCGGCTGTTGAGCGCGGGCGGTGGCGTCGCCATCGAGCACGACGACACCAATCAGGACGGCGTCGTCGAACTGCTGGCCGGCCGCCGGGTGCTGCGTGAGGTGACCGGTCACCGGGACCTGGCCGGCCGCCCACGCTTCGTCACCGCATCGCGGGGCCCGGGTACCGAATAGCACCGGCCGCCCGCCGCCGTGGCCACCGGACGTGGCAGGATCATTGTGTGGCCACGGTTTATGACTGCAGTCGGCGCGACCAACGGGAAGCTGGTCTCGCCGCTGCCGCGGGCGCGATCCGGTCCTCCCGGTTGGTGGTGTTCCCGACCGACACGGTGTACGGCATCGGGTGCGATGCGTTCGACACGATGGCGGTGAAGGACCTGCTGCACGCGAAGTCGCGCGGCAGGGCGATGCCACTGTCCGTCCTGGTCGGGTCCTGGTCCACTGTGGATGGTCTGGTGCTGTCGGTGCCGCAGCGGGCCAGGGATCTGATCGAGGCGTTCTGGCCCGGTGGCCTGTCCATCGTGCTGCCGCACGCCCCGTCGCTGGCCTGGGACCTCGGTGACACGCGCGGCACCGTCATGGTGCGCATGCCGCTGCACCCGGTGGCCCTGGAACTGCTGCGCGAGATCGGCCCGATGGCCCAGTCCAGCGCGAACGTCAGCGGTCAGCCGCCCGCCACCACGGTGCAGCAGGCGCGGGACCAGTTGCACGAATCGGTGTCGGTGTACCTGGACGGCGGTGAGGCGGGCGAAGCGGTGCCGTCCTCCATCGTCGACCTCACCGGCGAGACCCCGAAGATGTTGCGCGAGGGTGCGGTCAGCCGGGCTGATGTCCAGGACGTCCTCGGAACACCGGTTTCCTGAGCCGGTCCGGCAGTGACAGCGGCACTGGGTCCCCTCACCGATGCGACACCGGCCGGTCTCCCGGTTCGGGAGTACCTGCTCGTCGCGCTGACCGCTGCCGCCGTCACCTACCTGCTCACCGGCCTGATCCGGAAGCTCGCGGTCCGGATCGGCGCGGTCGCCGTGCCACGGGCGCGCGACGTGCACGCCGTGGTGATGCCGAGGCTGGGCGGCCTCGCGATGTACGGCGGAGTGGTCGGCGGCATGCTGCTGGCCCACCAACTGCCGGTGC
>DASUJK010000182.1:0-21641 GCA_036279295.1 Pseudonocardiaceae bacterium
GTCACGTCCCGGCCGTCGGTGACCCGGTTCGGCACCCCGAACGGCAGCGCGGCCGGGCTCGGTTCGGGTTCGGGCAGCGACCGCCAGTCCGGCCCGAACAGCACCGGGGATTCCAGCAGCAGCACCGGATCGGGGTGTTGCAGCGCGGCGGCCAGCAGTCCGGCGGCCGAGTTCGGCGAACTGGGCACGGCCACCACCAGACCCGGGATCTGCGCGAACAGCGCGTGCGGCACGTGCTCGTGCTGGGCGCCGAGGTTCTCGCCACCCCGGGTCAGCGCGCGGATCGCCAGCGGCACCGAGAACTGGCCGTCGGTGAGGTAGCGCCACTTGGTGGCCTCGTTGACCACCGGGTCCATCGCGGAGAACAGGAACGCGGCCCTGGCCACGTTGACCAGCACGCGCCGCCCGGCCAGGGCCATGCCGGTGGCCATGCCCAGCATCGCGTTCTCCGCGATCGGCAGCTGGATCAGCCGGTCCTCGCCGAACCGCCCCCGGTTGCCGGCCGAGTGGTGGGTGCACAGCATCGCCATGTCGGGCTGGGACAACAGCGCATCCAGCAGTGCTCCGGTGGCCGGGTGCCGGGTGGCGGCCGGTGCCGGTGGCGCCTCGGTGCTGCCGGTCACCGGGCCGCCGCCGTGAGCGACCTGGTCGCGGTGGCCGGGTCGGCGTGCGGGGTGGCCTTGGCCGACGCGACCACCTCGGCGATCTCCGCCGCCACCTCGGCTTCGATAGCGGCCGCGTCGGACAACAGGCACGCGGTGATCCACAACGGGTCACGGTCCCGCCAGGCCGCGATCTCGTGTGCCGGCCGGTATTCCGGTGGGCGCGTCGGGCCGGCCTGGGCGTGGAAGTCGCGCAGGTACGTGCCGGCCACCAGCAGCCTCGGCCCGGCCCCCGCCCGGCACTCGGCCAGCAGTTCCCCGGCCGCTGCGCCGACCTCGCCGACGTCGTTGCCGTCGACCACGCGGTGCGGCACGCCGAGCCCGGCGGCCAGTTCGGCCGGGGTCAGCACCGCCACCTCTGGGCTCGGCGTGCGATCCTGCCAGCCGTTGTCCTCGCACACCACCAGCAGTGACAGCCCGCGCAGCCGGGCCACGGTCAGCGTCTCGTAGGCCACACCGGCACCGAGCGCGCCGTCCCCGCAGAACACCACCACCGCCCGGCCGGTGCCCTGCTCGGTCATCGCCACCCCGGCCGCGATCGGCAGCTGCGCGGCCACCACCGAACTCGCGCCCAGCAGCCGGTGTGCCCGGTCGGCGAGGTGCATCGAGCCGCCCTTGCCGCCGCACAGCCCACCGCGCCGGGCCATGATCTCGCGCAGCACCGCGAGCGGATCGCTGCCGGCGGCGAGCGCGTGCCCGTGGCAGCGGTAGTAGCTGACCACCCACTCGCTCGGGTCCCGCCTGCCCAGCACTCCGGTGGCCACGGCCTCCTGCCCGGTGTACGGGTGGACGTAGCCGGGAACCTCGCCGGCCGCCGTCAGTTCCAACACAGCGTCCTCGAACACACGAATTCGGCACATCATCCGGAAATCATCGCGCGTGCGATTGTCGTCCATACCGTCCCGCGATTTCTCGAAACCACTTCCGGCCGGTACCCGCCGACTTCCCAGCGTGCGGCACCGTCGCCGCGCTGGTCAAGGCCGCGAATCGGCGGCACGATATTCTGCATTCCTGGTACACGACGACAATCGCAGAGATTGGAAAAGGAGCGTCCGTTGAGCACGCGTCGCGCACTGCCCGCCTCGGCCGAAGTGGTGATCATCGGGGGCGGCTGCATGGGCACGAGCATCGCGTTCCATCTGGCCGAGGCCGGGGTGACCGACGTCGTCCTGCTGGAGCGCGACATGCTCGGCGCCGGCTCCACGTGCAAGGCGGCCGGCGGTGTCCGGGCCCAGTTCTCCGACCGGATCAACATCGAACTCGGCGCGCGCGGCCTGGCCGCGTTCACCCGGTTCGGCACGCGGCCCGGCCAGGAGATCGACCTGCACCAGGTCGGCTACCTGTTCCTGCTGTCCACGGCGGCCGACGTCGAGTCGTTCGAACGGGACGTCGAGCTACAGAACGAGCTGGGCGTGACCAGTCGGATGATCGATGTGGCCGAGGCGAAACGCCTGTCCCCGCTGATCAACACCGACGGCCTGCTGGCGGCCGCGTTCTCACCCGATGACGGCCATTGCACCCCGGAGTCGGTCGTTCTCGGTTACGCCACGGCGGCCCGCAGGCTCGGTGCCACGCTGCTGACCGGTGTCACCGTGACCGGCATCGACATGGCGGGCGACGAGGCCAGGATGGTGCGCACCGAGCACGGCGGGATCGCAGCCGGCACCGTCATCTGCGCGGCGGGCGCGTGGTCCCGGGCGGTGGGCCAATGGGTGGGCACCGACCTGCCGGTCACGCCGGTCAAACGGCAGGTCATGGTCACCGAGCCGATGCCCGGCCTGGCGCCGGTCGTGCCGTTCACGATCGACTTCTCGACGTCGTTCTACTTCCACCGGGAGGGCCGTGGTGTCCTGTTGGGCATGTCCGATCCCGGCCAGGAAGCCGGTTTCGACCTGACCTACACCCAGGGCTGGCTGCCCCGGCTGAGCGAGGCGATCCAGGCGCGTGCCCCGGAACTGCTGGAGGTGGGGCCGGCCAGCAGTTGGGCCGGGCTCTACGAGGTGACCCCGGACCACAACGCGATCATCGGCCGATCATCGACCACGCCCAACTTCCTGTACGCCACCGGGTTCTCCGGCCACGGGTTCCTCCAGGCACCTGCGGTCGGCGAGGTCATCCGTGATCATTACCTGGGCCGGGAGCCGTTCGTCGACACGACACCGCTGAGCGCGGACCGGTTCAGCAGCGCCGAAACCCGACCCGAGACGCACATCGTCTGACCGACCGTGAAGGACCACGATGACTGACAACACGGCAGCCCTCCCGACCACCGACGACCTCAGGGAGCGGACCCGCACGGCGCTGGACCGCATCGGTGCCACCATCCCCGACGGCACCGACTGCCACGCCCGCAGCCCGATCACCGGCGAGACCCTGTTCGGCCTGCGAGCTGCCACCGGCGATGACGTCGACAACGCGATCGCGGCCGCTGCCGGCGCGTTCCGCACCTGGCGCACCACGCCGCCCCCGGTGCGCGGTGAACTGGTCCGCACGCTGGGCGAACTGCTGCGCGGGCACAAGAGCGACCTGGCGGACCTGGTCACCGTCGAGGTCGGCAAGATCCGCTCCGAGGCCCTGGGCGAGATCCAGGAGATGATCGACGTCTGCGACTTCGCCGTCGGGCTGTCCCGCCAGCTCTACGGCAAGTCCATCGCCTCCGAGCGGCCCGGTCACCGGCTCGCCGAGACGTGGCACCCGCTCGGTGTCGTCGGGGTGATCTCCGCGTTCAACTTCCCGGCCGCCGTGTGGTCCTGGAACACCGCCATCGCCCTGGTCTGCGGGGACGCCGTGGTCTGGAAGCCGAGCGAGTTCACGCCACTGACCTCGCTGGCCGTCAGTCACCTGCTCGACCAGGCCATCGCCACGGTCGGTGCGCCCCGCGACCTGCATCGGCTGGTCTTGGCCGGCCGGGCCGGCGGTGAGCGCATCGTCGACGACCCGCGCGTGGCCCTGGTCAGTGCCACCGGCTCCACCCGGATGGGCCGCGAGGTCGGTCCTCGGGTCGCCGCCCGTTTCGGCCGCTCACTGCTGGAACTGGGCGGCAACAACGCGGCCCTGGTCGCCCCGACCGCCGATCTGGCGCTGGCCGTGCAGGGCATCGTGTTCGCCGCGGCCGGCACGGCAGGCCAGCGCTGCACCAGCCTGCGCAGGCTGATCGTGCACCACGACATCGCCGACCCGCTGGTGGACCGCCTGACCACCGCGTACGCCAAGCTGCCCATCGGCGACCCGTTCGACGACGGCACCCTGGTCGGTCCGCTGATCACCGATCAGGCCGCCGACCACATGGCCACGGCACTGGAGCGGGCCGTCGCCGACGGGGGCGAGGTCCTGGCGGGCGGGCGACGCCTGGACATCCGGGGCGGTGCCTACGTCGAGCCAGCCATCGTGGCGATGCCCGGCCAGACCGACATCGTGCGCGAGGAGACGTTCGCCCCGATCCTCTACGTGCTCACCTACGACACGTTCGAGCAGGCCGTGGCGCTGCACAACGACGTCCCGCAGGGCCTGTCGTCCTCGATCTTCACCCGGGACCAGCGAGAAGCGGAGCGGTTCCTGGCCGCCGACGGCTCCGACTGCGGCATCGCCAACGTGAACATCGGCACCTCCGGCGCTGAGATCGGCGGCGCATTCGGTGGGGAGAAGCAGACCGGCGGCGGCCGGGAATCCGGCTCCGACGCCTGGCAGGCCTATATGCGTCGCGCCACCAACACCATCAACTACTCCGACCACCTCGCTCTGGCCCAGAATGTCAGTTTTCTCTGACTTCGGCGGTAAGGGCCGACGATCGGCGAGCCAGCTCCGTTCTTCAAATAGCTGACAGATTGTGGACAGTCGTAACGAGCTTGTCGGAACTCGCGAACATCGGGTTAGTCGATGGTGACGCGAGCGAGGAGAGCACGGACATGACTGATCCCGAGCGCGGTATGCGGATCTCGGACGAGGAGAGGAGGGCCGCCGCCGAGCGGCTGCGGGTGGCGCAGAGCGAGGGCAGGCTCACCGTCTCCGACTACGACAATCGGCTTGGCCGACTCTACGAGGCACAGACCTACAGTGATCTCAACGTGCTGTTCGCGGACCTGCCGATGCCGCAGCCGATGCAGCAGATGCAGATGCAGCCGATGCAACCGATGCAGCAGGGGTTCCCGCCCCAGCAGCAGAACTGGCCCGGCGGGTTCCAGCAGCAGCCCTCGGTCGGACCGATCAGCGGGCCTGCCGCGGTCGTGCACAACACGATCGTCACCCAGGCCGCACCGGTGATGCTGGCCAACAGCGGCGCCGCGACGGCCGGTATGGTCCTCGGTATTCTCGGCCTGATCGGTTTCTGGATCCCGTTCGGCGACATCTTGTTCAGTGGCCTTGCGGTGCTGTTCTCCATCATCGGTCTGTCCCAGACCAGCGGTAACGTCCTGGCCGGTCGTGGGCGTGCGATCGCCGGCCTGATCTGCGGAATCATCGGGCTGATCCCGGCCATTATCGTGGTGATACTGCTGGCCACGGCCGCGACGTTCATCTGATCCGGTCGTTTCACCGGTTACTCGGGGGAGAGGCGTCAATGGGCGGGGTCTTCATCAATTATCGGGTGAAGGACAGTGCCTTGGGTGCGGCCGCGATCGCTGATTTCCTGAGCCGCAGGTTCGGCGCCGAACAAGTGTTCCGGGACTGTGTGAACATGCGGCCCGGCGAGTCCTACCCGGACCAACTGCGGGCCGGTCTGGAGGCCGCGGACGTGTTGGTCGCCGTGATCGGGCCGGACTGGCTCACGGTGACCGACGACGACGGCACGCGTCGGATCGACGTGCCGGGCGACTGGGTGCGCTTCGAGATCAGGCGGGCGTTCGAGCGTGGGCTGCCGGTGGTGCCGCTGTTCCTGGACACCGATCCGCTCCCGGTGACCGAACTGCCCGCCGACATCCGGCAACTCGGTCTCACCCAGGGGATGTCCGTTCGGAACGTCACCTTCGGCCCGGATCTCGACCGGCTGCGGGACTGGCTGGTGGACAAGGCGCCGACGCTGGTGATCCCGAAGTTGTTCGTCCGTCCACCGGCAGCCCGGCCAGCGACCGCGGTGCCCAGCAGTGTGCTCCGGTCGGAGTACGGCGTCGTTCCGTTCACCGGCCGGGACGAGGTGTTGGCCGATCTGCTGGCGTGGGCGGTCGACTCGGCGGCCTGCTCGGTGCAGGTGGTCACCGGGCCGTCCGGGATGGGCAAGACGCGCCTGGCCCGCCAGTTGTGCGCGAAGCTGGCCGACCGGGACTGGCTGGCCGGCATCGTGCACGGTCAGGCCCCGGCCATGGAGATCCGCGACACGGCGGCCATCGACAAGCCGATGCTGGTCGTGGTGGACGACGTCGAGATCCGGATGAACCAGATCGTCGCGCTCGCGCACGCGGTCGCGGACCGGGCGGACAAGCGTGCCACGCCGACGCGGTTGTTGCTGCTGGCCTCGTCGGCTGGGGACTGGTTGCTACCGCTGCGCCGGCACGCGGAACCTCGGGTGCGCGAGCTGTTCGCCACGCTCACCGGCCCGCCGGTGGCGCTCACCGCGAGCCGGCCGTTCCTGCGGCAGCAGTACGAGCTGGCCAGGTCCTGTTATGCCGCCGAACTGGACCGGCCGGTGCCTGCCGCCGCACCGCCGGACGGCTCGGCATCGGTGCTCGACGCGCACGCGGCCGCGCTGGCCGAGGTCGTCGGCGGTGGCCGACCGGCGCCGGACGCGGTCCTGCCCCGGCTGTTGCGGTTGGACCGGACACACCTGTGGCGGCTGGCCAGGGCCGACGGCACGATCGCGCTGGAGATCGCCGACCTGGGCGCGATCGCCACGCTGGCCACCTTGTGCCGGCCCGACTCGGCCGATGCCGCCGATGCGCTGGTGCACCGGTTGCCCGACCTGACCGGCCTGCCGGAGGCCGTCGTGGCGCAACATGTGGCGTGGCTGGCCGTGGCTCACCCCGGCCCGTACTCGGTCAACGCCGTCCGACCGGACGCACTTGGCGCCCAGCTCGTCGCGGCCACCCTCCTGGCGCGCCCGTCGATCGCGACCACGTTGGCGGCCAACGCCACCGACGACCAGATCACGGCGGCGATGGTCGTGCTGGGCCGGGCGTTGCGGCGCCACCCGGAACTGCGGACGGCCCTGCTGGACATGAGCCGGGTGGCACCCGAGCGCATGCTGGGCCTGAGCATGACGGTGGTGGCGGCACTCGGTGACAGCGAGCCGTTCGGCGAGGTGCTGAGCATCATCATCGCCGAGAACGGCCTCGGCACGATGGGGATCGAGGCCATGGACCACGTGTCGCGGCTGGGCACGTCCGGTGACGTGGTGAAGGCCACCGTGTTGGACAAGTTCCTCGACGTGGCGACCGCCCCGATCGTGGCGATGACCAAGGACGCGGCCACGAACCTGTCGCCGGCACTGACCAGCCTGCCGGACGTGCTGACCCAGTTGCTGATGGGGACCGCGAAGTCGTTCATCGACCCGAAGCACAACGAGATGCCCACCCTGCCCGACGGCAGACCGTTCGTGTCGCCCACGCTGCTCCAACTGCTGCGGCAGTTCATGGACGACAACGGTTCCGGCGGCCGATCAGGCTGAGTCGGCGGTCAGGTCGAGCTGGTACCAGTTGCCCTGCCGGCCACCGATGTCGGCGGGATCAGCCGGCCCGACCAGGACGAAACCGGCCTTGGCCAGTACCTTCTGGGACCCGACGTTGCCGTGCGATGTGGCCGCCCTGAGCGTGTGCAGCCCGTGTCGCGTCAGCGCCAACCGGCACAGCTCCACGACAGTTGCTGTGGCCACGCCCTGGCCGGCCACATGCTGCGCGACGCGGTAGCCGAGGTTGGCCGTGCCGGCCTTGGTGAAGAACAGGTTGAACCGGCCAAGGACCGAGCCGTCCTCGGCGACCAGCACGTAGTAGGCGCCCTCGCCCGCTGCCTGCTCCGCCAGTCGAGCGCTGTGCTGATCGGCGAAATACTGGAAGAACTCGTCACCCCGGTCGTTGATCGAGGCGGCGAAGTAGGTGCGGTTGGCCAACTCGAACGCCAGGATCGGGTCGGCATGGTCGGCTCGCAGGATCTGCAACTCGGGCACCGGCCGACCGTACCCAGCCGACGCGGCCCGGTCAGCCGAGTTTCCACCCGATCATCGCGGTGTCATCCGATCAGGCAAGATGTCGGACACGTCGGCGGAGTGCTGGTCATGGACGAGCACGGTGAGCGGATCGATCCCGGGGACCTGCGGGTGTCCCACGCAGAGTGGGAGCACGTGCTCGGCCTGCCGCAGGAGGCACTGTCTCCGGGGCATGCTCGACTCGGCAGAGTTCGACGAACGGTCCGCCAAGGCGCAGGCGGCCCGCGTCCGGCGTGACCTGAACGAACTGGTGATCGACGCCGTGGCGACTGGGTGGTGCCGCGCAAGCTCGTGCTGCGACCCAGGATGGGCTCTGCGGAACTCGACTTCACCCAGGCTCGCATCGACCACGACATGGTCGAGATCGAACTGGACCTGGCTGGCGGGTCGGTGGAGCTGCGGCTGCCCGACGGTGCCGGCGCGTCCATGGATCAGGTGGAGGTCATCGCGGGCAGCGTCGAGGACCACCGCAGGAACGTCAACCAGCAGGGCAGCCCGTACTTCCGGCTCACCGGCCGGGTCCGCTGGGGCTCGGGAGATCCGGGGCCCACGCCGCAAGCTGTTCGGCGGCAACTGATCCGCAGCGGAGTGTGGGGCACCCTGGCGAGGTGCCCCACACTCCACAACGGACTAGAAACGCGTCAGCTCAACGCGAGTGACGTGTCGTCCAGCACGAAGGACGTCTGCAGGCTGGTGTCCTCCGTACCGCTGAAGCTGATCGTCACGGTCTGGCCGGCGAGCGCCGACACGTTGAACGTCTTCAGCGAGTAACCAGCAGCCGCGTTCAGGTTGGAGAACGTGGCCAGGGTGGTCGTGCCCGCCTTGACGGTCAGCTTGTCGAACGCCGTCGTCCTGGTGGTCTCCGCCGTGTCGATGTGCAGGTCGAACGACAGGGTGGCGGTGCAGCCGGCCGGAATGGACACCGACTGGGTGACCGTGTCCGTGTGGGTCGTGCCGTAGCCGTCCATCCAGGCGTCCCACGTGCCGGTGTGTGCCGGCTCGGACGGGCCGTTCTGCCCGATGACCGCCGGGCTGGCCGACCACACCGTGTTGCCCGACTCGAAGCCAGGGTTGCCCAGCTTCTGGCCGGTGCAGCCGACCGTGCCCGACGACACCGTCCACGTGAACGACGCGCTGCCGGACGCGGACGTGGCGTCCCTCGCCGTGACCGTCACCGAGAACGTGCCCGCGGTCCCCGCCGTGCCCGAGATGAGACCGGACGTCGCGTTGATCGACAGGCCGGTGGGCAGGCCGGTGGCCGAGAAGGTGAGTGCCGCGGCTGCCGAGTCGGTGGCGTGGATCGTCAGGCTCACCGCGCTGCCGGTCACCGTGCTCTGTGCGCCCGGGTTGGTCACCGTGACCGTGTTGCCAGGAGCGGTGGTCGAGCCGAGCAGGGTGTTGGCCAGACCGTCGGCGATCGGGCTGCCGATGCCGGTGACGTCGTCGTAGCCGGTCGTCGCGGTGAAGTCACCGTTGGACCCGGTCTTGACGTCGTGGAAGCTGGTCGCGTAGTTGGCGCCGCCCAGGATCGGGTACACGGCCGGGTTGGCCAGGCCCAGGTTCGGCTTGCCGGCCGCCGCGGCCTTCTGGTTGAACAGCGCCGTGAAACCGGACCACTCCGGTGCCGCGCAACTGGTGCCACCGAACTCGGTCCACGTGCCACCGGAGAAGATCGAGAAACCGGTGTTCGGGTCGGCGTCGGCCGACACGTCCGGCACGGTGCGCATCGTGCCGGTGCCCGTCTGGTAGGACGGCCGCGCGTAGCGGATGGACACGCCGCCACCGCTGCCGCTCCATGCGCGCTCGGACGAGTAGACGCCACCCGTGCCGACGGTCAGCGTGGTGCCGCCGACACCGGTGTTGAACGGGCTGGAGGACGGGTAGTCGACGGCCTTGACCGTGGAACCGGACGCGGTCTGCGTGCAGTCACGGGAACCGTCGTCACCTGCCGCGCTGTAGATGCTGATGCCCTCGGCGACGCCCTGGCTCAGCGCGTTGTCCGTGGACGTCATCGCGGAGGGCGTGCTGTCCTGCTCGCAGCCGCCCCACGAGATCGAGATGACCGACACGCGGTCTGGGTCACGATCGCGTTGGCCATGTCGATCTGGCCCTGGTCGGAGTTCGGTGCCTCGTAGACCAGCTGGGCGGCCTTGGGAGCGACACCGCGCACGATCTCGCTGTCCAGTTCGACCTCGCCCTCACCGCCGCCGGGCCGGGTGTCGAAGTTCGCGCCGTCCACCGACACCGTCGTCGCGGCGGGACCGGACAGGCCGTACTGCGTGTTGTACGTGGTCAGGTTGGACGCCTTGTAGCCGTCGAACTCCCACAGCGCCACCGTGACCCCGGTGCCGTCGGCGCCGAGCTGGTTGAACCGGTAGGCCGTGTCGTACTGGCTTGGCGACAGCGCGCCTGCGATCGGGCTGGTCGCGTGCGGGGTGACCGACGTGCTCGGCGCGATCTCCGGGTGCGCGACGGCCCTGTTGGTAAGACCGCTGACACCCTGCATGACCGACGCCATGGTGGCGGGCAGGGCCACCGCGCCGTCGTTGGCGAAGTAGTGCCGGGCGCCTTCGGTGTAGTTGCTCAGCGACGTGTGGAACGCGGCCGCGACCTTGTTCGCCGGGCCTGCCGCGTCCACCACTTGGCGGTTGCCACTCACCGATGTGACGGTGAGGCCCGCCGATGTCAGGAATTGGCGGACCTGGGCCACGTCGGTCGCCGTCGGGCCGAAGTCCGACCCGAACTGCGCGGGCGTCAGGTAATGGCCGTACTCGGCGTTGCCCGGTGTGCTGACCGCGTTGTCGAATGCGGCCAGTTGGGCGGTGTTGTGCAGCTTGAGGCTGACCGCGATGGACACGCGCTGACCTGCGGCGACAGCGCCGTCGCGGTGTGCGCCCACGAACGCGGGCGCCGCCGAGCCGGGCACGGTGACCAGCGGTTCCGCTGCCTGTGCTGTCCCGGTTGCCGCGAACACGCCCGCTGTCAGGGCGCATGCGACGGCACCGAGAGTGCCGATTCTGGCCACGCGCCGTGTGGCACGCGGTAAGGAATGCTTCATGTGCAGGGTTCCTCTCAGCTGGACAAGCCAGGACGCTGCCCATTCACCCCTCGCAGCAAATGGCAACTGAGCAATGATGAATTTGCCAGACAAGGCCGACCACCGACGAAAGTATGTACTGCGTATCAGCGGTTGGTGCATTGTTGACCGAATTTCCGTACATTGTGATGGACTTGGGCTGACTGGTCGAACATCACATCGGCAGCACCCTGCTGCGGCCGTAACGTGTTACTTGATGACCATCGACGTCCACACCCACGTGGTGCCCCTCGGCCTGCCGGACATGGCAGGCCGACCAGGTGCCGAACGGTTCCCCTTGCTCGGCAACCGCGCTGGTGATCGCGCGGAGGTGCTGGTCAACGGCGTGAACATCCGCCCGGTCACCAGCGTCTGCTGGGATGTCGGTGACCGCCTGCGTGCGATGGCGAAGGACGGTGTGACCCGCCAGGTGATCAGCCCGATGCCGGCGCTGCTCACGTACTGGGCCGAGCCCGCTGCCGCCCACTACTACGCCGACGGTCTGAACGACGCGATCGCGACCATGGTCGGCAAGGCGCCGGACCGACTCGTCGGCTTCGGCGCCCTGCCGCTGCAGGACCCCGCTGCGGCAGCGGCCGCGGTGCCTCGCCTGGTGGAGTTGGGCATGCGTGGGGTCGAGGTGGGCTCCAACATCGACGGCAGGCCACTGGGCGACCCGGCGTTCTTCGACGTGTTCCGAGCGCTCGTCGACGCCGATCTGGCCGTGTTCGTGCACTCGATGGCCCCCGACACCGGCCGGCTGGTCGGCGTGCCGATCCTGGACAACGTCGTCGGCTTCCCGTCCGACGTCGGCCTGGCGGCGGCCTCGGTGATCACCGGCGGCCTGCTCACCGCCGTGCCCGGGTTGCGGATGGTGTTCAGCCACGGCGGTGGCACGTTCGGCTCGCTGCTGCCCAGGATCGCGATGGGCAGGCGGGTGTTCGGCGCCGACACCCTGCGCATGCCGGAGGACCCGGAAGCGCTCGCCCGGTCCCTGTGGTTCGACACGCTCGTCTACGACGGCCGGACCCTGCGCTACCTGATGGACGTGCTGGGGTCCGACCACTTCATGGTCGGCTCCGACTTCCCATTCGTCGTCCGGGAAGACCCGCCCGGTGCGGTCCTGGACTCATCCGCGCTGGCCGGCGTCGACGAGCACGCGCTGCGGCACGGCAACGCCAGGCGCCTGCTCGGCGAGAACTGACGGACCTCGGCTACTGGCGGTGTTCGGCCAGCCAGGTGGCGGCGCGCCGGGCTGATGCGCGGGACAGCCACGCGTCCTGGACGACCTCGGCCAGTTCCGGATAGGACAGTGCGCCGAGCTGGCTGGCCCGTGCCAGCACCGACGAGTGGCCGTTGAAGTGGGGTGTGGTGAAGAACGGCGAGTCCGGGTCCTGGACGAGCGCCTGCTTGTCCGCCTCGGAGGGCACCCAGAAGACGATCACGTCGGGATACCGCTCCTTCGTCACCGGGTCGAACGCGTCCGGCCTCGGATTCCGGAAGAAGACGAACGACTTGCCGCCGACCTGGTAGATCGGGTTGGGCGTGTCCGGATAGACCGTGACGTGCGGCATCGACAGGGCGAGTTCGTGCACATCCTCAACCGTCGCCCGCCGATCGGTCATCCGACCCACATCCCGTCAGGAGCTCTGCTCGCCGAAGAACGCCTCGACCGCGGTCTGCACACGCAGTGCGGCCGCGAAGTCGGCCAGCTTGCCACTCGGCTCACCTCGCACGGCATTGACGAGTCCGGCCAGCGTCGCACCGCGACCGCCCGCCGGCATCTCCACCGGCGACCACGGACCACCGTCCGATGTGTACAGATCGGTCCAGTTGCGCAGCTGGTAGGAACGGGTGCTGCCCCATAGCGTCCAGTCGTCCGCGCCGGGACCCGCCATGCCCGCACGGCCGGTCATGTGCACCGGCACGTCGCCTGCTCGCAGCAGACCGTGCGCCGCGATCTCGCTCACCGTGGGGTCGGCCGGGTACTCCACGGCGGCGTCGACCGCGGCCACCGGACCCACCAGTCGGTCGGTGAGGTAGGAGAAATGGGAGAAGACCTCGCGGACGAAACCACCCTCGGCCCGCTCGCCGACCCACGTGGCGGTGGCCTGGAACGGCCGTGGCCACAGCGGATAACGCAACTGGACGTCCACCGCCAGGACCTCGCCGACGGCACCGGCCAGCAGTTGCTGCTCCAGATAGCCGGTCGCCGGCATGGTGGCGAACGGGAAGTTGACGACATTGACCATGCCGGTCTCGACGCTCACATCGGACATCCGGGTGCCCTCGGCGATGTCCACCGCGAGCGGCTTCTCGCAGAACACCGCCTTGCCGGCCCGCATGGCCGCGATGGCCAGTTCCGCATGGGATGCCGGTGGCGTCGCGATGTAGACGGCGTCCACGCGGTCGGCCGTTGCCAGGTCGGCGGGCGCGGCGAACGTCAACTCGGGGTGAGCCGCACGCACCCTGGCCAGCGTCTCGTCGCTCTGATCGGCCACGCCGGTCACCGTGACGTCGGCAGCGGCGAGCGCGACCTCCAGCATCGCGCCACCCATCACGCCCAACCCGATCACGCCCAGCCGCACCGCTTGATCGCTCACCCGCGCGAGGGTACTAGCCGGTGTCGATCAGCTCGCACTCACCGAGTGGCTCGGTGAGCAGCACGAACGTGCCCGGTGGCCACATTCTGCCGACGGGAGATCATCGCGCGCCTCCCACGTCCCCGGTGTGGCCCCGGATTCCGCCCGATTCATCCTTCGGCGGGGCGGCGTGACTACCCGGGGTGTGGCGGTGCAGACTCCAGCATCGATACGAACACACGTTCGAGAGGTTGCCACCCGATGATCGCCAACCTGATCCAGGAAGCCGACCGTCACCGCGCACTCCTGCTGACCGGCTGCGTCGTGGTCGCGGTCCTGTTGCTCCTGCTGCTGGCCCGACCGGTCATGCGCCTGGTCAGGCGCTTACCCGCCGGCACACCGTGGTACTACTATCTGGCCTCCGCAGGCGGCCTGGCCGTGAGTCTCAACACGTCGTGGCGCTTCTTCGGTGCGCGGCTCGGCGTGACCGGCGCCGAGCGGGTCGTCATGTTCTCGGTGGTCGAGCTGGCGCTGGTCGCGTGTGCGCTGGGCATGCGCGCGAACGTGCGGCGACTCGACCTGGCGACCGGCCGGGCCGGTGGGCCTGGCGCACCCCGGACGGTGGCCTGGGTGCTGTGCGGCCTGTCCGCGTACGCCGCGCTGTTGCTGTCCGGCCCGATCGACGGCGTTGCCAGGGTGGCACTGGGTCCGCTGCTCAGCCTCGTCATGCTGCACCTGGCGCTGGGCATCGAGATCCGCAACCGCACCGCCACGCACACCGGGGTCTGGGCGCGCGTCGCAGGTGAGATGCGCGAGCGCGTGCTGTCCCGACTCGGGCTGGCCGACGACGACCGCGACGCCCTGACCCGCACGCGGGAACGGGCGGCGCGCCGGGTCGCCCTGCTCGCGCTGAGCCGTCGGACCCCGCTGCGCACCGCCCGCCTGTCGCGGGCCCTGCGCACGTCGAACGTGGCCCACGACGACCGGATCCAGCGGCGGATGCTGGCCGAACTGGCGGTACTGAAGCACGCGGACGAACTGGCCACGCTGGCACTGCCGTCGCCGTGGACGAGCATCCCCCAGCCCACCGAGCCGGCCCGGCCCACCGAGCCCCGCCGGGTCGCCGCGACGCCCACCACACCCGTCGTGGCCGAGGAGAAGCGCCCCGAGCCCGCACCGCCCGTGGAGCCGGCACCCAGGGCGTCGGTGCCGGAACGACGGCGGCGGCCGGAGCGCGAGGACACCTACACGACCGGGATGCTCGACAGCGTGCTGCTCGCCGCGCACACCTCGCCGGAGTGGGCCAGTGAGACCAGCCCGGCGGCGGCCATCGACCTGGCCGACGAACTGCTGCCGGACCGGAAGCCCACCGAGATCGTGGCCGCGCTCGGTCAGATCGGCGTGACCGTCTCCGAGTCCAGCGTCCGGCACAGGCGGAACCAGCGCAGCGACAACGTCGAGCAGATGGACCAGGCTAGTTAGTGGCGCGCCGCCTGGAACGTGTCACACGCGTTGGGATCACCGGACTGATAGCCGGTGGTGAACCACTGCTGGCGCTGCGCGGACGAGCCGTGCGTCCAGTTCTCCGGACGTACCGTGCCGGTGCTGGTCCGCTGCAGGAAGTCGTCGCCGACCGCGGCTGCCGCGTTCAGTGCCTCGTCGATGTCGCCCGGTTCGAGCAGGCCACGTTCGTAGGTGGAGTGCGCCCACACGCCCGCATAGCAGTCGGCCTGCAACTCCTGGAGCACCGAGAGCTGGTTGGCGTACTGGGGCGCGCTCCGCTCCAGCCTGGCGACCTGGGCCATCGTGCCGGTCATGTTCTGGATGTGGTGGCCGACCTCGTGCGCCACCACGTAGGCCTGGGCGAAATCGCCGCCGACGCCGTACTTGGCCTGGAGTTCGTCGAAGAACGTGGCGTCCAGGTACACCGTCCGGTCCGCTGGGCAGTAGAACGGGCCGACCTTCGAGGTCTCGACGCCGCAGCCGGTTCGCAGGGCGGCCGTGAACAGGACGAGCCGCGCCGGCCGGTACGCGACTCCCGCTGCGGCGAACGTCTCCTGCCACTGCTGCTGGGCGTCGGTGAACACGGCGCCGATGAACTGCCGGACCTCGGCCGCGTCGGTCGGCACCGGCAGATCCGGCCGGGCCGTCGCGGCCGGGACCGTCGGTAGGCGCGGACCCTCGGCGACGGACGGCGGGCTGGATGCCGGCGGTGTGCCCACCACAGTCGTGGTGGCACATCCGGCCACCGCGAACACCAGGCCGAGCAGCACACACCAGATCCGCACGGCGGCCATGCTGACACACCCTGGCAGATCCCGCCCGTCGACCGTTTCGCCCGGTGGCAGACCCCCTGGTACTGGTCAATTTCCGGTCAGTAACCGGCCGACCCCAGTGGACAGAGCGGCCATCGTGGCTTGTTTTCCCTGGCCAGGACCCGTTTTCTACGCAGGGTGGTGGTGTGCGCGGCCGGTAACAGCTGCCGTGCCCGGCCGATGGTGACTCCAACAAGGAGGCGAACATGTCGTCCACCAGAACCGTCGTGCTGGCCCTGGTACTCATGGCCGGTGGTGGTCTCATCCTGGCCGGGTGCGCGTCCACACCGGCCGACCGCGACCACATCTGCGGCGAGTACGCCACGCTCAACGACGACATGGCCGCGGACGACTTCTTCGACAACGACGTGTTCAAAAGTGCAGGGCGGCTCGCCGACCTGGCCAACCGCTACCAGGGCTCACCGAACCTGAGCGCCGACGGGTCCCGGCTGCGGGCCATCGCGGACTCCCACCTCACCGACGGGCTGGAAGTCGAGGAAGCCACGGGGGAGATCGGCGAGCTCTGTGACTCGTCGTCGATCACTGCGGCCGGTTCGGGACCGTCCAACCTCGGCGGCAGCCCCGATGTCCCCGACACGCAGGGCACCGATACCGCTACCGACGAGCCGGTACCGGACAGTTCGGCATGGGGGATTCCGCAGCCCACCGACGAAGCCTCCGCGCTGGCCGCCCTGCGGCAGACCTCGGCGCAGGACCAGCCCGCGGTGGACGACCTGGCCGGCCAGTGGGTGCCGCAGCTGTCCTCGAAGACCGAGGGCCTCGTCGCCGACGGCATCACCTACGACGACCTGGCCATCTGGCAGCAGTACCAGCAACTCGTGACGCGGTATCCGCAGGCGTTGCTGCTGTGGTCCGGTGACTACTCGACCTTCGCCCGCACCGACTTCTGGGTCGTGATCATGCCGGACGGGGAGGCCGGCGCGGCGGCGGCCAACTCCTGGTGTGACTCGCAGAACGAGCCCGTCGACCAGTGTTACGCCAAGCTGATCTCGCACACCGCGGGCTCGAAAGGCAGCAGCGTGACCCGCTGACGACGAGCGCGGTGATCGGCGACGATGGACCGATGACTTCGCGCACAGCGCCAGCGGGCGGTCGGTGGTGGATTCCCGGTGTCGTGCAGTGTCCGGATCGGGCCGGGATCGTCAATCTCGGACCCGGCTACCTCGATCCGGCACTGCTGCCGACCGAGGCGCTCCGGGCGGCCTACGTTTCGGCGCTGACCGAGTACGGCCCGGCAGCGCTGGCCTACGGCGAGAACCAGGGACCGCTGCCGCTGCGCACCGCACTGGCCAACCGGATCACCGGCGTCGACGGAGTGCCCTGCTCGGCCGACCAGCTCGTGATCACGGCCGGCACGTCGTCGGTGCTCGACCTGCTGGCCCGGTCCGCGACCGAGCACGCGACCGTGTTCGTCGAGGAGCTGTCCTATGACCTCGGGGTGGAGATCTTCCGCGCCCGTGGCCTGTCGATCCGGCGAATACCGGCCGACGAGCACGGCATGGTGCCCGACGCCCTGGCACAGGCCATCAGCGATGGCGGTCCGGCGGCGTTCGTGTACGTCGTGCCGACGTTCCACAATCCGACCGGTCGGGTCGTGCCGTCAGATCGCCGGTTGGCGCTGGTCGCGGTTGCCCAGCGGTACGGAGTGACCGTCATCGAGGACGATGCGTACGCGGATGTGTTCCTGGAGCAGGACGTCGTGCCGCGCTCGGTGGCCGGATCGGCCGGTTACGCGGGCGTGGTGCGGTTGGGCTCGTTCTCCAAGTCACTCGCACCGGGCCTGCGGCTGGGCTGGCTGGCGGCCGACACCGCGACCGCGAGCGCGCTGGCCGACAGCGCGATGTACGTCAGCGGCGGTGGTATGAACCATCTCGCCGCGATGGCGGTGACCACGCTCATCGAATCCGGTGGCTACGAACGGCATGTCAGCCACCTGCGTGATCAACTCCGGCGGCGGCGGGACGCACTCGTCGACACGTTGCGCGGCGAACTGGACTTTTCCGTGCCGTGTCCGGCGGGCGGGTTCTTCGTGTGGCTGCGGCCACCGGACCGCTGTGCCGAATCCGACCTGGTCGCCGCGGGTGAGCGCATCGGCGTGCCGGTGGCGGCGGGATCCCGGTTCGGGCATGCCGGGGGACCGGCGATCCGCCTGGCGTTCAGTTTCCATCCGCCGGACCGACTGGCCGACGCGGCCACCCGGCTGGCAGCGTCCTGGCGATCTCGCGCGTTCACGTGAGAAATGGGTGCACCTGGGCGTCCACATCGGGCGACCAGCGACGGAATCTCCTGTGTTCGTTCGATGCGACCGAGGTGCGCTGGCGCTCTCCGCTGTGTTCGCAACCACCGTGTCCGCCCAGCAGGCGCACCACACCACGCCGACCCACCAGGCCAAGCCGACGATCGAGCTGGAACGGCGAGATCAGCCGATTCGAACACGACGGTTACCCGGTGATCGCGCCCGCCGTGCCGCTGCGCGGGCTGGCCAGGGATGCCGAGTACGTGACGGCCATCGTGCGAACCGTCCACGGACCGGTCGTGATCGCGGGCCACTCCTACGGCATCCCGCCCGCTGCCGAGCGGTTCGAGGCCCAGCGTGTCGGCGCCACCATCTACACGGTGACTCGTGCGTTCGGCCTGTCGGGGACGTGCGCCAGACTGGGTTGATGTTGTCCGACGAGTTGCGGCAGGTCGCGGCGGCGCTGGACGGTTCCCCGGTGGCGGCGCGGGTGCTGGCCGGTGGGTTCTCCCATCAGACGACCCTGCTCACGCTGGCCGGTGGCCAGGTCGTCGTCCGAGTCGGCGGACCAGACCACGACATCGAGACCGCGGTGATGGCCGCCGCACGCCGGCACGTTCCGGTGCCGCAGGTGCTGCGGGTCCTCCGCGAGGCGGTCCCTCGGTCGGCCATGGTGCTGGAGTACGTGCCGGGGACGCCGCTGAGCCAGGTACTCGACGAGCCCGGTGGGCTGCCGCTCGGCACGCTCGGCGCTGAGGTCGGGCGGGTGGCCGCCGGCATCGGCTCGGTGACGTTCGACCGTCCCGGTTTCTTCGCCGACGATCAGCTCAACGTCGCGCCGCTACCGCCGTGGTCACAACAACTGCCCGAGTTCGGTGCGCACTGCATGACCACCGTGCCCGGGAGCAGGCTGGCCACGGCCACGCGAACGGCCTGGGCCGACCTCTGCGCCGCCCACGCTCCGGCCCTGGTCGGCGTCGACGACGAGACCCGACTGGTCCACGCGGACCTGAACCCCAAGAACATCCTGGTCACCAGAACCGACGGGGGATGGCAGGTCGATGCGATCCTGGACTGGGAGTTCAGCTTCGCAGGGTGCCCGTATGCCGATGCGGCCAACATGGTCCGGTTCGGCGCGGACTATCCCGCCGATTTCCTGGACGGTTTCCGCGGTGCCTTCGCCGAACGCGTGCCGTCCGGCGTGGACTGGCTGTATTTCGGCCGGGTCATGGACATGTTCGCCCTCAGCGACCTGGTCACCCGCCCGGTCGGGCATCCGGTTGCCGACCGGGCGGCCATGGTGATCCGCCGCTGGGTCACCGAAGGAGTACCTGAGTCAGCTGGTTGAACCTGGCCGTTCCGAGATCGGCGGGACCGCCGCCGTTCACGCCACTCCCGCGACATCGAACCGACCGGTCGCTACCCGGCGCGCGCCAGCTCCGCGACCCGGTCGATCGCTTGTCCGTCGGTCACGTCCAGTTCCACCGGAACGACGCGGTCATCGCCCCACTCCTTGGGGCCGCGCGCGGCGGCGTGGACACGGCGGGCTCCCCGCTCCAGTGCTGCCGTGACGAATTCGGCGCGAACCCACCGTTTGCGCCAGTGACGAGGCTGGTCGAGTCGCGACTACGGGCAGTACCGCGGCCTGGCCCGCGCCCTCGAACTCGTCGGTGAGCGTTGGGCACTGCTGATCGTGCGTGACCTCGTGGCTCAAGGAACTGGAGCAGTCGGGCATCGTGGAACGGTGCGCCGCGCCCGCGCCGCGGCGTGCTGTACGCCCTGACCGCCGTCGGCCTGGAACTCGAACCGGTCATCCTCACGCTCGGTCGGTGGGGTGCCGATCCTCCGGGCCGACAAGGCGGTCGGGCTGACCGCGTCCTGGGAGATCCACGCCAGGGACATGGTGCCGTACGCACTCGTCACGGACGGGAAACTCGAAGCCCGCATTGGCTCCGCCCCGGTCAAGCCCGGCCTCGTCATCACCGCTGAACTGGCCGAAGGCGAACTGCCGTCCTACCGGGCGCTCATCCAGGCGGCCAAGTGCGGTCTCGTCCAACTGAGCGGTCGCCGCAAACCGCTCGACACCTTCATCCGGCTGCTCGGTGTTCCGCAGGTCGTCTAGGACTATATTTCGCCGGACAACGACGGACCGAAGGAGCACCGCCGGTGGCGACACAGAGCGAGGAACTGAGCCGACCCACACCGGACCCGAACCGCGTACTGGCCGCGGCGGCAGTCTTCGTCCTCGTGCTCCTCGCCGGGCTGACCTGGGCGAAGTGGTGGCCCTACGGGCACAAGCTGGTCGTGCTGATCGGTACGCACACGTGGTCCGGGTCCTCACCGCTGCTGTCCGGAGCCGACGGCCAGGTGTGGTCATGGTCCGGCGGATGGCGGTTCACCGTCTCCTACGGCCAGTCGGTGTGGATGGCTCTTGTCGTCGGCCTGCTGGTCGCGGCGGGCGTCGAGGTGCTGTTGCCAAGGGCGCGGATGGTCGCCGCCCTGAACCATCGCAGGGGATGGACAGCCACGGCGGCGGGAGCCGGTTTGTCGTTGCCCTGCATGATGTGCACCTGTTGCGCGTCGCCGGTCACCACGTCGCTGCGGCGGCAGGGCGTGCCGCCGGGTGCGGTCACCGCGTTCTGGCTGGGCAACCCGGTGCTCAATCCCGCTGTGATCGCGTTCCTGGCTTTGGCGCTGCCGTGGAAGTACGCCGCGCTCCGCGTGGTGATCGGCATTGTGCTGGTGTTCGGCGCGAGTGCGCTGGCCTCCGTGGTGCGGGGCAGGGAGCGGATCGATGCGGCGGACATGATGCTGCCGGACGCGACGCGGGCCGTTGCGGTTCCGGTGGCCTACCTTCGGGCGCTGGGCCGGTTGTTACTGGTGCTGGTGCCGGAGTACTTCGTCGTGGTGTTCCTCGTCGGCGCCCTGCACGGGTGGCTGGTCGCGGCGCTGTCCGGCCCGTCCGCACTGGTTGCCGTGTTGATCGCCGCTGTCGTCGGCACGTTGATGGTCATCCCGACGTCGGGCGAGCTGCCGGTGATCGCGGCACTGGCGGCAGCAGGCGTGGCACCCGGGGTGCCTGCCGCGCTGCTGATCGCGTTGCCGGCGGTGAGCCTGCCGTCGATGGTGATGGTCGGTCGGGCGCTGTCCTGGTCGCGCACCCTGGTCGTCGCTGGCTGTGTCGTGGTGGCCGCGTTGCTCAGCGCCGCCGTGGCGACCCTGTTGGGCTGAGCCCCCACCCGGACGCCCAATTCGGGGGAGTGGCCGTCGGCGAGGGTCCCGCCACCCGCGCCGCGGGCATGCCGGGTTGACCAGCTAAGAGTTCCTAACAAAGGGTTTTGATGTGTCGGTAGCAGATGATGCAGGTGGCCAGGCCGAGGAACGCCTCGTGGATATCGTCGCGGCGCTCCCAACGAATGCGCAGCCGCCGCATGCCGTGGTACCAGGCAATTGTGCGCTCAATGACCCACCTGACCACGCCAAGTCCGGAGCCGTGCCCGGTACCGCGCTGGGCGATGTACGGGTCGATTCCCTTGTCGCGCAGCCCGTCACGATGTTTGGCGGAGTCGTAGGCACGGTCGGCGTAGAGCGCGTCGGGCCGGTGGCGAGGACGCCCGCGC
>DASUJK010000183.1:0-10793 GCA_036279295.1 Pseudonocardiaceae bacterium
GAACGCGCCTTCGGCGAACTCGAACTGGATCTGGTTCGCGTTGAGGTTGTCCGGGTCGGCTGGCTCGGTCTGCTGGGCCAGGAACGTGACACCCGGCTTCAGGGTGCCGGTCTGCGACCAGACGAAGCAGTAGTCCAGCGACCACGTGAACTTCACCGTGGTGCCAGGCCAAGCCGGTGCGGTCAGCCACGCCAGCGACATCACGTTCGGCACGCCGAGGTCGACCGGCTTCTGGTAGACGCACAGATCTTGGAACTGCGTCGAATTGTTGGTGACGGTCAGGGAATACTGGGTGGACACAGTGATACTCCTTTGTCGGAGATAACGTGTACGGGCCGGAGTGTGGCGCGACTTCGCACCGTTCCGGATAAGAAACACCCGGAAATGTTTCGACGCTTTCTGCGGCATTTCCAAGGCTTACCCAGTAGACACCAGGGGAATGTGCTGGTCAAGAAGTCCGGATATCACCCGATGGTGCCGTTCGGGCATTTACTCAGCGCTACGGCCAAGCCCGCTAAGGGGACATCACCTATTCGGCCCAATGGTGGCAGATTATTCCGAAGTGGACGGCGGGCTGTGGTACGGGTCGCTCGCCGCAGGCTTGATTGAACTTGCACTGTGATGCATAATCATCCACATGACGGTACGGGCGGCGGTGGCAGGCGCGAGCGGGTACGCGGGCGGCGAACTCCTGCGGCTGCTGCTCGGCCATCCGGAGGTGGAGATCGGCGCGCTGACCGCGGGCGGGAGTGCCGGCACGCTGCTGGCCGCGCACCAGCCACACCTGGTGCCGCTGGCCGACCGAGTGCTCGCCGACACCACACCGGACACACTCGCCGGCCATGACGTGGTGTTTCTCGCGCTGCCACACGGCAAATCGGCCGAGATCGCGGCCGCGCTCGGTCCCGACGTGCTGGTGGTGGACTGTGGTGCGGACCACCGGCTGACCAGCGCGGCCGACTGGACCCGCTGGTACGGCGGCGCCCATGCCGGCACCTGGCCCTACGGCATGCCGGAGCTGCCCGGCGCCCGCGCGGCACTCGTCGGCGCGAAGCGGGTCGCGGTGCCCGGCTGCTACCCGACGGCAGTAAGCCTCGCGTTGGCCCCCGCCCTCGCGAGCGAACTCGTCGAACCGGACGTGCTCGCGGTCGCGGTGAGCGGTACCTCCGGCGCCGGCCGTGCCCTCAAGCCGCACCTGCTGGCCACCGAGGTGCTCGGCGCCGCGTCGGCCTACGGCGTCGGCGGCGGTCACCGGCACACCCCCGAGATCACGCAGAACCTTAGCCGGGTGGCCGGCAGTCCGGTCACCGTGTCGTTCACGCCGGTGCTGGCCCCGATGGCACGCGGCATCCTGGCCACCTGCTCGGCGCCGATCCGGCCCGGCGTGGACACCGATGCCGCGTACAAGACCTACCAGGCCGCCTACGCCGACGAGTTGTTCGTGCACGTGCTGCCGCAGGGCGGTTGGCCGACGACGGCGGCCACGCTCGGCGGCAACGCCGTGCACCTCCAGGTGGTGGTGGACGCCGACGCCGGCCGGCTGGTCGTGGTCGCCGCCGTCGACAACCTGACCAAGGGCACCGCGGGCGCCGCCGTGCAGTCGATGAACCTGGCCCTCGGCTTCGGAGAAGCCACCGGACTGTCCACAGTGGGACTCGCGCCATGAGCATGCTGGACCGGACGCTGCCGGCCGGTTTCCTGGTCGAGCCGAACCTGGTGGTCAACGACGGCCCGCTGGACGCCGCCGTCGGCCAGTTCGGCGGTCCGGAGTTGGCCGCGCCCGCACTGTGGTCCCGACAGGTCCTCACCGACAGCAGGCTGCGTGCGATCGCGGTCGTGCCGCCGGTCGCCGGCACCGGCCCGGAACAGTTCCAGTCCGTGCACGCCACCGCTGAACGGACCGCGACCCGGCTCGGCTTCGGCGCGGTCGAGGTCGCGGTGTGGTGGGCGGAGTCGGCCGTGAGCCGGCAGGCCCTCCGGCTGACCGCGCCCGGCTGGTCGATGGCCGGCTACGTGACCAACAGCGAACTCGTCGTGGTGCTCACCGACGCCGAGATCACCGCCGCCGACATGGACACGGCGCTGGCCACCGCATGGCCGGCCAGGACGGACGAGACCGTGCTGCTGTTGGCGTCCGCCCGGTCGGGCAGCGCGGCCTCGGTCACCGAGTTCGGTGCCACGCTGGCCGCGTTGCGCCTGGACCTGGCCTGCGCGAAGGGTGGCGGAGCATGACGGACACCATCGACCAGGATCGGGTCGAAGCGGGCCAGAAGACCGCGGTGCTGGTCGAGGCGCTGCCCTGGTTGCAGGAGTTCCACGACAGCGTCGTCGTCGTGAAGTACGGCGGCAACGCCATGATCGACGACACGCTGAAGCGGGCTTTCGCGCAGGACATGGTGTTCCTGCGGATGGTCGGCCTGCATCCCGTCGTCGTGCACGGCGGCGGCCCGCAGATCACCGCGATGCTGGACCGGCTCGGCATTCCCGGCGAGTTCCAGGGCGGCCTCCGGGTGACCACCCCGGAGACCATGGACATCGTCCGGATGGTGCTGGTCGGCCAGGTCGGCCGGGAACTCGTCGGCCTGATCAACCAGCACGGTCCGTACGCGGTCGGCATCTCCGGCGAGGACGCACACCTGTTCACCGCCCGCCGTCGACCGGCCCTTGTGGACGGTCAACCGGTGGACATCGGTCTGGTCGGTGACGTGGTCGCCGTGAACCCGGACGCGGTGCTGGACATCGTGCGGGCCGGCCGGATCCCGGTGGTGTCCACCGTGGCCCCCGACGTCGACGGCGTCGTGCACAACGTGAACGCGGACACCGCCGCCGGTGCGCTGGCCATCGCGCTCGGTGCCGCGAAGCTGGTCGTGCTGACCGATGTCGAGGGCCTGTACATGGACTGGCCGGACCGGTCGTCGCTGCGGCACGAGATCCGTGCGGCCGAACTGGCCGACGCGCTGCCCGGCCTGGCCGCCGGCATGGTGCCCAAGATGGAGGCCTGCCTGCGCGCGGTGCGTGGCGGGGTGGCGCGGGCACATGTCATCGACGGGCGGCTCGAACACTCGCTGCTGCTGGAAGTCTTCACCACCCGTGGGGTCGGAACGATGGTGCTGCCTGATGAGGAGTTGACATGATTGAATCCAATGTGGACGGCAAGTCGCACTGGCGGGCCGCGTTCATGGACAACTACGGCACCCCGGCGCTGACCCTGGTCCGAGGTGACGGCCCATGGGTGTGGGACGCCGACGGCAACCGCTACCTCGACCTCGTCGGCGGCATCGCGGTGAACGCGCTCGGCCACGCGCACCCGGCTGTGGTGGCTGCCGTGACCGAGCAGATCGCCACCCTCGGCCACACCTCCAACCTGCAGATCAACCCGGTCGCCGTCGAACTGGCCGAAGCCCTGTTGGACATCACCGGCTTCACCGGCCATGGCAAGGTGCTGTTCTGCAACTCCGGTGCCGAAGCGCTGGAATGCGCATTCAAGATCAGCAGGCTGACCGGTCGGACCAAGGTGGTGGCCTGCGAGGGTGCGTTCCACGGCCGCACCATGGGCGCGCTCGCGCTGACCGGCCAGGAGGGCAAGCGCACCCCGTTCGAACCGCTGGCCCCCGGCGTGACACACGTGCCGTTCGGTGACGTCGCCGCGCTGGCCGCCGCCGTCGACGGGGAGACAGCCGCCGTGTTCCTCGAACCGGTGCTCGGCGAGGGCGGTGTCGTGCCAGCACCGGACGGCTACCTCGCCGCGGCCCGCGAGATCACCACGAAGGCGGGCGCGCTGCTGGTGGTGGACGAGGTGCAGACCGGGCTGGGCAGGCTCGGCACGTGGTTCGCGTTCCAGCAGGCCGGCATCACACCGGACGTGATCACGCTGGCCAAGGGCCTTGGCGGTGGCCTGCCGCTGGGTGCCGTGATCGGCGTCGGCGCGGCCGGTGAGCTGCTGCGTCCCGGTCAGCACGGCACCACGTTCGGCGGTAACCCGGTGTGCTGCGCCGCTGGCCTCGCCGTGCTGCGCACCATCGCTGCCGACGGGCTGGCCGACCATGCCGCCGTGATCGGCAAGGAGATCGCGCACGGCGTCGAGGAGCTGCACCACCCGCTGGTCAGTGGTGTGCGCGGTGCCGGCCTGCTGCTCGGTATCACGCTGCACCAGCCGGTGGCCGCGCGCGTCGCGGCCGCCGCCCAGGACGCCGGCTACCTGGTCAACCCCGTGCAGCCCGACGTGGTCCGGCTCGCGCCGCCGCTGGTCATCGACCACCAGCAGGCCAAGGACTTCGTCGAGGCTCTGCCCTCGGCACTGGACGCGGCGGCTGAGGAGAAGGACTGACATGCCACGCCATTTCCTGCGCGACGACGACCTCAGCCCGGCCGAACAGGCCGAGGTGCTCGACCTGGCCGCCCGGATGAAGGCCGACCCGCTCGGCCACACCCCACTGGCCGGCCGTTCGGTGGCCGCCATCTTCGAGAAGAACTCCACCCGCACCCGGCTCTCCTTCGACGTCGGCATCCACCAACTCGGCGGGCACGCCGTGATGATCGACGGCCGCACGATGCAACTGGGCCGCGAGGAGACCATCGAGGACACGTCCAGGGTGCTGTCCCGGTACGTGCACGCCGTGGTGTGGCGGACGTTCGCCCAGGCCAGGATGGTCGCGATGGCGTCGGTGTCGGCCGTGCCCGTTGTCAACGCCCTGACCGACGAATTCCACCCGTGCCAGGTGCTCGCCGACCTCCAGACCATCAAGGAGCGGCTGGGCACGCTGGCCGGCGTGACCGTGACGTACCTCGGTGACGGCGCCAACAACATGGCCCACTCGCTGCTGCTCGGCGGCACCACGGCCGGCATGCACGTGCGGATCGCCACGCCCGCCGCGTTCCAGCCACATCCGGACGTGGTGCTGACGGCGAAGAAACTCGCAGGCGAGACCGGTGGCAGTGTGTCCGTTGTGGACGATTCGCATGCCGCGGTGGACGGGGCCGACGTGCTGGTCACCGACGCGTGGACGTCGATGGGCCAGGAGACCGACGGCAAGGACCGGGTCAGCCCGTTCCGGCCGTTCCAGGTGAACGCCGAACTGCTGGCCAGGGCGGCGCCGAACGCGATCGTGCTGCACTGCCTGCCGGCACACCGCGGTTTCGAGATCACCGACGAGGTGCTGGACGGCCCGGCCAGCGTGGTGTGGGACGAGGCGGAGAACCGGCTGCACGCGCAGAAGGCTCTGCTGGCCTGGCTGGTGGCGCAGTCATGACCTCGTCCACAGCCGCCACGCGGGTGGCCCGCCAGGCCCGGATCGTGGAGATGGTGTCCTCGATGGCCATCCGCAGCCAGACCGAACTGGCGAAGCTGCTGGCCGCCGAGGGTGTCGACGTCACCCAGGCCACGCTGTCCCGCGACCTGGACGAACTCGGCGCGGTCAAGCTGCGCGGCGCCGACGGCGGCGCCCCCGTCTACGTCATCCCGGAGGACGGCAGCCCGGTGCGCGGTGTGCAGGGCGGCACATCCCGGCTGGCCAGACTGCTGTCCGAACTGCTCGTGTCCGCGGACGGCTCGGCCAACCTGATGGTGCTGCGTACCCCGCCCGGTGCCGCGCAGTTCCTGGCCAGCGCGATCGACCGGGCAGCCCTGCACGAGGTCGTCGGCTCCATCGCGGGCGACGACACGGTGATGGTGATCGCGCGCGAGCCGCTGACCGGCATCGAGCTCGCCACCCGGTTCACCACCATGGCCGGCCGCCCCGCCGGCACGGATTCACGTAGTGAGAACAAGGAGAACAGCAATGACTGAGCGGGTTGTGCTCGCCTACTCCGGAGGTCTGGACACCTCCGTCGCCATCGGGTGGATCGCCGAGGAGACCGGCGCCGAGGTGGTCGCCGTGGCCGTCGACGTCGGCCAGGGCGGCGAGGACATGGACACCATCCGCAAGCGCGCACTGGAGTGCGGCGCAGTGGAAGCTGTCGTCGCGGACGCCACCGACGAGTTCGCGGAGCAGTACTGCCTGCCCGCGCTCCAGGCGAACGCCCTCTACATGGACCGCTACCCACTGGTGTCGGCGCTGTCCCGTCCGGTGATCGTGAAGCACCTCGTGCAGGCCGCGCTCTACCACGGCGCCAGCACCGTGGCGCACGGCTGCACCGGCAAGGGCAACGACCAGGTGCGGTTCGAGGTCGGCATCGGTGCGCTGGCACCCGACCTGAAGGTCGTCGCGCCGGTTCGCGACTACGCGTGGACCCGCGAGAAGGCGATCCTGTGGGCCGAGGAGCGCGACTTGCCCATCGACGTGAACAAGCGCTCGCCCTACTCGATCGACCAGAACGTCTGGGGCCGGGCCGTGGAGACCGGTTTCCTTGAGGACATCTGGAACGCGCCGATCGAGGACGTGTACTCCTACACGTCCGACCCGGCCGAGCCGCGCGACACAGACGAACTGGTGATCACGTTCGACAAGGGCGTCCCGGTGGCCATCGACGGCGAGACCGTCACCGTCCTGCAGGCGATCACCGAGCTCAACCGCAGGGCTGGCGCGCAGGGCGTCGGCAGGCTGGACATGGTCGAGGACCGGCTGGTCGGCATCAAGAGCCGGGAGATCTACGAGGCACCCGGCGCGATCGCGCTGATCACCGCGCACCAGGAGCTGGAGAACGTCACGCTGGAGCGTGACCTGGCCCGGTTCAAGCGGACCGTGGAGCAGCGCTGGGGCGAGCTGATCTACGACGGCCTGTGGTTCTCGCCGTTGAAGAACTCGCTGGACACGTTCATCGCGAGCAGCCAGGAGCACGTCACCGGCGAGATCCGGCTGACGCTGCACGGTGGTCGCGCCGTCGTCACCGGCAGGCGCAGCGACCAGTCACTGTACGACTTCAATCTCGCCACCTACGACGCAGGCGATACCTTTGACCAGTCACTGGCCAAGGGCTTCATCCAGCTGTGGGGCCTGCCGAGCAAGATCGCCGCGCGGCGCGACAAGCAGAACGGACAGTAATGCCGGTCCAAGATGGACACTCGGGTGTGCCGGTTGCCTTGTGGGGCGGCCGGTTCACCTCGGGTCCCGCCGACGCGATGGCTGCGCTGTCCGCGTCGACCCAGTTCGACTGGCGGCTGGCCCGCTACGACATCGCGGGCTCAAGGGCACACGCCAGGGCTCTGCACAACGCCGGCCTGCTGACCGATCAGGACCTGGACGGGATGCTGGCCGCGCTGGACACGCTGGACGCCGACGTGGTGTCCGGCGCGTTCACGCCCACCATCGCCGACGAGGACGTGCACACGGCACTGGAACGCGGCCTGCTGGCGCGGGCAGGTGCCGAACTCGGTGGTCGGCTGCGTGCCGGCCGCTCGCGCAACGACCAGATCGCCACGCTGTTCCGGATGTGGCTGCGCGACGCGGTCCGCCGGGTCGCGGGCGGGGTGCTGGACGTGGTCGACGCGCTGGTCGGCCACGCGTCGGCACACCCGGACGCGGTGCTGCCCGGTCGGACGCACCTGCAACATGCCCAGCCGGTCCTGCTCGCACACCACCTGCTGGCGCACGCCCACGCCCTGCTGCGGGACGTGTCCCGGCTGCTCGACTGGGACCACAGGACGGCCACGTCGCCCTACGGCTCGGGTGCGCTGGCCGGTTCGTCACTCGGGCTCGACGCGTTCGCCGTGGCCAAGGAACTGGGCTTCGACGGGCCGGTGGAGAACTCCATCGACGGCACGGCGTCCAGGGACTTCGCGGCCGAGGCCGCGTTCTGCCTTGCCATGATCGGCGTCAACCTGTCCAGGATCGCCGAGGAGGTGATCCTGTGGACGACGGCCGAGTTCCACTACGCGGTGCTGGACGACGCGTGGGCCACCGGCAGCTCGATCATGCCGCAGAAGAAGAACCCGGACGTCGCCGAGCTGACCAGGGGCAAGTCCGGTCGGCTGATCGGCAACGTCGCCGGGCTCCTGGCCACGCTGAAGGCCCAGCCGCTGGCCTACAACCGGGACCTGCAGGAGGACAAGGAACCACTGTTCGACTCCGTGGAGCAGCTGGAACTGCTGCTGCCCGCGATCGCCGGCATGCTGGCGACGCTCCGGTTCGACATCGACCGGATGGCCGAACTCGCACCGGCCGGTTTCACGCTGGCCACCGACATCGCGGAATGGCTGGTCCGGGAGGGTGTGCCGTTCCGGGTGGCGCACGAGGCGGCCGGTGAGTGCGTACGGCTCGCCGAGGCGCGTGGCGTCGGCCTGGACGGGCTGACCGACGACGAACTGGCCGGAGTGCACCCCGCACTGACGGCGGATGTGCGTACGGTGCTCACCGTGCACGGATCCATCAGCTCACGGGACGGCTACAACGGCACGGCGCCACACAGCGTCGCCGAGCAGCTCGTCCGACTCATCCAACGGATCAAGCACTCGAGGGCGTGGGCCGACACCCCGCCCGGCACATGACAGCGGTGACCGGCCGCCAGCTCACCAGGACCGAGCTGGCGGCCGACCCGTTGGCCGTGGCCAGGCTGCTGCTCGGCGCGCTGATCGTGACGGACTTCGGCGAGCCGGTGACCGCCCGGTTGGTCGAGGTCGAGGCGTATCGGGGCTTCGACGATCCCGCAGCGCACACCTACCGGGGCAAGACCGACCGCAACGCCGTCATGTTCGGCCCGGCCGGCTTCCTCTACGTCTACTTCGTCTACGGCATGCACTTCTGCGCCAACGTCGTGACGTCGACCGACGGGGTGCCGGGTGCGGTGCTGATGCGGGCTGGTGAGGTGGTCGGCGGACTGGACACGGCCCGGGCGCGCAGGCCGGCGTCCCGCAGTGACGCCGAACTGGCCAAAGGCCCCGCCCGGCTGACCGCGGTACTGGGGCTGGACCGGAGCCACAACGGCATCGACATGACCGACCCGGCGTCGCCCGTGCGGCTGTACACCGGTGCACCGGTGCCCGACGAGTCGGTGCGCACCGGACCCAGGGTCGGCGTGGCCACGGCGATGGAGGTCCCGTGGCGGTGGTGGGTGGCCGGTTCACCCGCCGTGAGTACCTACCGGCGGGGCGGCAAGCGCAGGATCGTCGTCCGCTGATAGCCGCTGTGCGTGGTCAGGGACAATGTGGGGCGTGAGTGAACACATCCTTGACGAGTTGACCTGGCGCGGCCTGATCGCGCAGTCCACCGATCCTGAAGCGCTGCGCAAGGACCTGGACACCGAACCACTCACGCTGTACTGCGGCTTCGATCCGACCGCACCCAGCCTGCACCTGGGCCACCTCGTGCAGATCCTCACCGTGCGCCGGTTCCAGAACGCGGGCCACCGGCCGCTGGCCCTGGTCGGCGGAGCCACCGGGCTGATCGGCGACCCCCGGCCCAGCGCGGAGCGCACGCTCAACTCGCCCGAGGTGGTCGCCGGCTGGGTGGAGCGCATCCGCAGGCAGATCGAGCCGATGCTGGACTTCACCGGGCCGCGCGCCGCGATCATGGTGAACAACCTGGACTGGACGGCACAGCTGTCCGCCGTGGACTTCCTACGGGACATCGGCAAGCACTTCCGGGTGAACCGGTTGCTGGCCAAGGAGGCGATCAGCGCCCGGCTCAACTCGGAGGCGGGCATCAGCTTCACCGAGTTCAGCTACCAGCTGCTCCAGGCCAACGACTTCCTGGAGCTGCACCGCAGGTACGGCTGCACACTCCAGACCGGCGGCAGTGACCAGTGGGGCAACCTCACCTCCGGTACCGACCTGATCCACCGGGTCGTCGGCCGGTCGGTGCACGCGCTGGCCACACCGCTGCTGACCAGGGCCGACGGGACCAAGTTCGGCAAGACCGAGGGCGGCGCCATCTGGCTCGACCCGGAGATGACCAGCCCGTACGCCTTCTTCCAGTTCTGGTTGAACAGTGACGACCGGGACGTCGTCAGTTACCTCAAGATCCTCACCGAGCTGTCCCGCGACGAGATCGATGACCTGGCGGAGCGCACCGAGCGCCAACCGGCCGCCCGCGCCGCCCAGCGCACGCTGGCCGAGCACGTCACCAGGCTGGCGCACGGGGACGACGAGACCCAACGGGTGATCGCGGCCAGCCAGGCCCTGTTCGGGCGGGGTGACCTGCGTGAACTCAGCGCGTCGACGCTGGCGTCGGTGATGGCCGAGGCGCCTACCGGCGAAGCCAGGCTCGGTGACGGTGCCACCGTGGTCGACCTGTTGGTGACCAGCGGCCTGGTGGACAGCAAGAGCGCGGGCCGGCGGACGGTGAAGGAGGGTGGCGCGTACGTGAACAACGTGAAGGTGAGTGACGAGGCATGGCAGCCCACCGCCGCCGACCTGCTGGAAGGCGGTTGGCTGGTGTTGCGCCGTGGCAAGCGTCACACTGCGGGGGTAAGGCTCGTGGGATAGCGTGGTCCCAACCCCGACACGGGGTGGCTGACCTGCGGTTACGCCACGTATCGGGGTTGCTGGGGCGCGATTTGACTTCCCGTTCTCAGCCGCGTAACTTTGCCTTGTCAGCGCGGAACGGCCACGGAAAATCGAAAGACTACTGAGACCGGGCGCGACACCAGGGTCACGAACCAAGCTCCCGCACTTGTGGTAGAGTGGGTGACCTTGACCGAGCGAAGCCCGCCAGTGGGAAGTCTCATCGAGACCGAACGGCAGCGGCCACTGCTCATCAGAGCTTGAAAACCGAATTGCAAGCCTCGTACTCTTGCTGCTTCTCGTGGTGGGAGACGATGTGCGTGTGTTCTTTGAGAACTCAACAGTGTGCCGATAATGCTAGTAGAGCATTAAGTAGAACCCCTATGGGGTTCCTTTGAGTAGAGTGAATTGCCAGATG